>CAYUTV010000109.1:0-4202 GCA_964447745.1 uncultured Planctomycetia bacterium
TCTTCGCCTGGAATATACCCTTCTTGATCGCATCCTGAACTTCATTGGCTTTGCCTAGAGCGAATCCCACGCGGCCCTTAAGATCTCCGACCACCACCAACGCGCTAAAGGAGAAACGTTTTCCGCCCTTGACGACCTTAGCCACACGGTTGACCGCCACAACCTTTTCCACGAATTCCTGAGGCGTGTCATTACGGTGTTGGCGCTCTCTTCTTTGGCGCTTAACCGCTTCGGGTCCTTTGACCTGCTCGATAACCTCTTCGGCCACCGTTGAAACGGCTGCCTGGTTCAACGGAACATCGACAACGTCAGACGTCTTTTCCGCGATCTTGCCTTTTGCTTTTTGTTTGAATTCTTTGTTTTCCAACGCGCTTCTTCCCTCTTTAAGTGTTAAAATGCCAAGCCGTTTTCACGAGCGGCGTCCGCAAATGCTTTGATACGGCCATGGTACTTATACCCGCCTCTATCAAATACAACCTTCTGGACGCCCTTTTCTTTGGCTTTTTGAGCAACGTACTTCCCGAATACCACCGCCGCTTTGACGTTGCATCCTGATTTCAGTCCCGAGACCTTCTTGAAATCTTTGGCCTTCGTCGTGAAACCAAAAAGCGTTTTTTCCTGAAAATCATCGATTAGCTGCGCTTCCATGTGCAGCAAGCTCGGGTACAACGAAAGGCGGAGACGCTCAGGCGTTCCTTTAACCTTTTTACGTATTCTGAAGTGTCTGAGTATGCGTGCTGAATTAAGTTTGTTTTTTGTTCTCATGTTTATCTCAATTATTTCGTGACGGTTTTACCGGCTTTTCTACGGACGACTTCGCCGACGTAGCGCACGCCTTTGCCCTTATAAGGTTCCGCCGGGTAGACCCTGCGGATTTTGGCCGCGAAATCACCGACTTTGATCTTATCGACGCCTTTGATGATGATTACCGTGGGTTTGGGTGTTTCGGCTGTGATGCCCTCGGGCACTTCAAACAGAACGGGATGCGTGAAACCCAGCGAGACGTTTAATGTCTTGCCCTGAAGAGCCGCTTTAAAACCGACGCCTTCAATGTTGAGCTCTTTCATATAACCGTCCGTGACGCCTTTGATCATATTGGAAATAATGCTGCGTGTGGTGCCGTGCAGAGACTTATCCAGCTTCAGCTCGCCGACTCTCTGAATATTGACCGTGCTGTCCTTGACGATTACTTTGACGCGCGGGTGAATCTTGAAGGTCAGCTTGCCCTTGGGACCTTCCACGTTCACGGAAGTGTCTTGGATGGACAATTTGACGTTCTTGGGCACTTCAATGGGTTTTTTACCTACTCGTGACATAGCTCACCAGACCTTTGCTAATACTTCACCGCCCACACCGCGGCGCTTGGCTTCCTCGCCGCTCAGGATCCCCTGGGGCGTGGATATGATGCAGATGCCCAAACCGTTCAAAACCGTGGGGATCTGATCTTTCTTGGAATACTTTCTAAGACCCGGCTTGGAAATACGCACGATCTTTGAGATCTTGCGCACCGGCTCGTTGATTTTCTTGAGATACACTCTCAAGATTCCCTGTTTTTTGTCTTCGATAAGCCGGTAGTCGTACACAAAACGCTCCTGCTTCAGGATCTTCAGTATTTCAGACATCACAAAAGAATTCTTAACGTCTACGCGTTCTTTTTTTACGCGGTTCGCGTTACGAATGACGGTCAATCCGTCGCTTATGGAATCAGTCAAAGCCATTTCGAATATTTCCTTTTTTGTTTACCAGCTTGCCTTAATCACGCCCGGGATCTCGCCCTTTAAAGCCATTTCCCTGAAGCAGATTCTGCACAATTTAAACTTCCGATAGTAGCCGCGCGTTCTGCCGCATGCTTTGCAGCGGTTGTACGCGCGAGCTTTGAACTTCGGCGCTCTTTGTTGCTTGAGCATTAATGATAGCTTGGCCATTGTTTATCCTTAAAATTATGCGTTCTGCGCAACGGCAACGGCCGGTGCAGTCGCTTTTGTTTCTTTCGTACGGAAAGGCACTCCGAACAGCGAGAGCAATTCATACGACTCTTCGCGAGATCCGGAATTGGAAATGACGATCGTCACATCCATGCCCTGCGGACGAAGAACCCGGTCCGTCTCGAGCTCGGGAAAAATATTCTGTTCGGCCACGCCAAAACTGAAGTTCCCGCCTTCATCAAATCCCCTCGGGCTGATTCCACGAAAATCTCTGACACGCGGTAAAGCCACGTTGATCAAACGCTCGAGAAACTCGTACATGATCTTCTTACGCAACGTGACACGGCACCCGACCGGGGAATTCTCGCGGATCTTAAAATTTGAAATGGCCTTTTTGGCGCGCGTGATCACCGCATGCTGGCCCGTGATTTGAGTCAGCTCGGCCTGTGCCGTCTCGACGATCTTCACGTCTTCGGCGCCTTTGCCGACACCCATGTTCACAACGATCTTCTGAATGCGGGGCACGGCCAACACGTTCGTATAGCCGAACTTCTTCATCATTTGCGGAACGATCTTTTTCTTATACAGATCTTCCAGATTCGATTCTTTGTTTTTTGTATTCGTATTTGCCATAACGTTCACTAAATTCCTTTTATGCGATGACTGCCTGGTTTTTTGCGGAGACTCTCTGCTTGGAGCCATCCTGCGCCACGACCACCTTGATGCGTGTCGCCTTGCCGCTGGTAGGATCCAGAAGACTGAGTTTTGAAATATGGATCGTACCCTCTTGCGAAATGATGCCGCCCTGCGGATGCTTCTGGCTCTTGCGCATATGCTTTTTCAGCATATTAATGCCTTCCACAAGCGCCCGGCTTTTCTTCGGATACACAAACAAGACTTTTCCGGTCTTGCCTTTGTCTTTTCCGGATCTGATAAAAACTTTGTCGCCCTTCTTAATATGAAGACTCATCGCAGTTCCTTTTAAATGACTTCCGGTGCCAATGAAATGATTTTCATGAAACCCTTATCGCGCAGTTCACGGGGCACGGGTCCGAAAATACGCGTTCCGCGGGGATTTCTCTGAGCGTCGATGATAACGAGCGCGTTTGAATCAAAACGCAAAGACGTCCCGTCGGAGCGACGAATTTTGTTCTTGGTGCGCACGACCACCGCCTTCACAACTTCACCCTTCTTGATGGACGCGTCAGGCGTGGCTTCTTTCACATTGGCACTGATAATATCGCCGACTTCGGCGATCAGACGGCCCGAACGACCGATGACACCGATGCAAGACGCCTTCTTGGCGCCCGTGTTATCCGCTACTTCCAAAAGAGTTCTCATTCTAATCATGAACGGACCCCCTCTTTAAGCTCATCGCCGGCTTTCTTGGAACGGGCGACGATTTCCACCAGACGCCAATGCTTGTCCTTGGACAAAGGGCGTGTTTCTTGAATTCGGACAGTGTCCCCGATCTTGGCTTCATTCTTCTCATCGTGGACCTTGAACTTATTGGCCTTTTCCATGACTTTGCCGTACTCGGGATGCAGGGTCTTTCTCTTGATCTGAACAACGATCGTCTTCTGCATCTTATCGCTCGTCACGATACCAACGCGTTCTTTCCTAAAATTTTCTCTTTTTACTTCTGTGGTTGTGGTCATTTTTTCCCGCTCACTTGGTTTTGGATCGTAAGGATACGCGCAATTTGACGCCGCGCCACTTTAAACTGATGCGGCTTATCCAACTGTCCGACGATCTTTTTCTGTCTCAACTCATGCAGCTCTTTTTCCAGCTGAGCCTTTTTCTCGTTCAGCTCCTGCGCGGAGAGCGCCTTTAAATCTTTGGCTTTTACCTTGCTCATGCCACGTCCCTCCTCGTAATAAACCGCGTGCGAAGAGGAATCTTGGATGCCGCTAAACGCATGCCCTGCTTGGCCAGTTCCTCGGGTACACCTTCGATTTCAAAAAGGATTTTACCCCTCTTGACGACGGCCACCCAGAACTCGACGGCGCCTTTGCCCTTACCCATACGGGTTTCGGCCGGTTTCTTGCTGACCGGTTTGTCCGGAAACGCGCGGATATAAACTTTGCTGGTCGCGCCGCTGCGTGAGATCGCGACACGGGCCGCTTCAAGCTGAATGTTGGTTAACCAGCCGTTTTCCAAAACCTGCAGACCGTACTCGCCGTAACTGAGCGAACTACCGCGCTGGGCGGCACCTTTTCTGCGTCCGCGCTGGGATTTTCTGTATTTAACTCTCTTAGGCATTAAAAGCGACATACT
>CAYUTV010000110.1:0-4184 GCA_964447745.1 uncultured Planctomycetia bacterium
AGAAATTTGCCATGCCTTCGATGAGCGATTTACGGCGCACCGCCGGAGCCGAAGCGCAGGAAACGCTGGTTAATTAATTCCGCGATGAAAGCCGGCCTTGTTATTTTGACGTTTTTAGCGCTGGCGACGCTGCGGTCGGAGGAAGTTTTGGGGCAGCAGAGCAAGGGGTTGGAAATTGCGACGTTCGGCGCCGGATGTTTTTGGGGTGTGGAGAAACTTTTTGCGGAGCAGGAGGGCGTCGTCTCCACGCGGGTAGGCTATCTCGGAGGCGACTTGAAAAATCCCAGCTACGAACAAGTTTGCTCCGGGCGGACGGGGCATGCGGAGGTAGTTGAGATTACCTTTGATCCTGCCAGGACAACTTTTGCCGAGTTACTCCAAGTTTTCTGGTCCTATCATGATCCCACCACGTTAAACCGCCAGGGAAACGACATCGGCACACAGTACCGCTCCGCTATTTTTTATCATTCGGAAGAGCAGCGTGCCATTGCCGAGCGCTCCAAGGCCGTTTTGGAAAAGGCCCGTATTTTCAAAGATCCTATAGTGACGGAAATCGTGCCGGCATCGGATTTCTATGCGGCCGAAGAATATCACCAGAAGTACCTGAAAAAAAATCCTTTCGGATATTGCAATATCCACCTGCAATCCGCCAAGATTAAAAAAATCCTGGCTGCGGATGGCATGGGAAAAAAATAATGACCAGCTCGACTACGCATCGAGTTTTCCTGGCGCTCATGTTTTTATTGCTACTCGTGCCCCCGAGTATTGCAGCGGAAGACGCGGAGGCAGCCCGCAAACTCTTATCGGCAAACCAAGCTCACTACAATCGCTTTTTGAAGGAGAAAGACGCATTGTTGGCGGGACGTAAGAAAGAGCAGTTGAGCTCGCAGGAAACCGCGAAGCTTAGTTCATTGGAAAATAAAATACGGGTCTTGAACCAGGAAATTCAGCGTGCCCAAACGCGCCCGTCCGCAGGCAAATCCGCGGATCCCACCATCGCACAATGGAAAAAAATGTCTCAGACCGAAAAAGAACGCTACGTTTATCAGGCGATCGGTTCTCTCGAACGCAGAGAGGTGTTTATTCTTAAACCCTCTCATTTCTATATCCAGCAATTAGACGACATTTCCGCCGATGCTTATTTTGAGGATAAGTTTCTCGATGATGTCTTCGTTTTCAATGTATACGATCAGGAACCGCACACGCGTGACGCCATCGATCGCATAAGGGCATCCGCTGAAAAAGTCCCCGTTTAGGTCCGACCCCTCCGATGCGAGCTCTCAAGCATAGAAACTTCAGATTATTTTTTATAGGTCAGGCCGTTTCGCTGACAGGCACCTGGATGCAGCAGGTGGCCATGGGTTGGCTCGTGTATCGTTTGACGCATTCTGCGGCTTTGCTAGGTGTTGTCGGTTTTGTCAGCAACGTACCCACCTTTTTTATTGCTCCATTCGGCGGCGTGATGGCGGACCGCTGGATACGGCGCCGCATGGTTTTAACCACGCAGACACTCTCGATGCTGCAGGCGTTGGCATTGCTCGTATTGGTTATTTCCGGTTCCATTAGCGTTGCGTGGATCATCGCCCTCAGTTTGTTTCTGGGTCTTTTGAACGCGTTTGACGTACCCGCGCGACAGTCTTTTCTGGTAGAGATGGTGGGTAAGAGGGAAGATCTGGGCAGTGCGATTGCGCTTAATTCCTCCATATTCAACGTAGCCCGTCTTATCGGGCCGTCGATCGCCGGCGTTTTGATTGTTCTGGGCGGTGAGGCGTTGTGCTTCGGCGTGAATGCCGTGTCTTACCTCGCGGTCATCGCCGCCATTTTGGCGATGAAGATTCCGGCAGGCCAGAGCAAACCCACAGCGACAAATGTTTTCCAGGGGCTTAAAGACGGCTTTTCCTATGTCTACCGGTCGGTTCCCATTCGAACGATTTTGACACTCTTGGCGATGACGAGTCTCCTTGGCATGCCCTTCACGGTCCTATTGCCGGTCTTTGCCAAGGAAATCCTTCACGGAGGTCCCCAGACATTCGGATTTCTTGTAGGTATTACCGGGATGGGGGCCTTGTCCGCGGCATTGGCGTTGGCGCTCAGAAAGTACATGCGCGGTCTCTTGAAGAGGATTGCCTTCGCGGCCATGGTTTTTGGTGCCGGCTTGATTTTATTCTCGCAGTCGAAAGGATTTGTGATTTCGGCGTTTTGTTTGTATGTGACGGGATTCGGCATGATGTTTCAAACCATTGCCAGCAACATGATTCTTCAGACTCTCGTCGAGGATGATAAGCGCGGAAGGGTGATGAGCTTTTTTACGGTCTCTCTTATGGGAACCGCACCCTTTGGAAATCTCGCAGCGGGTCTCTTGGCGGGTCAGATCGGCGCTCCGGCGACTGTGTTCTTGGGAGGAGTGGCCTGCATTGCCGCCGCCGTCCTATTCATGACGCGACTCGAAGGGATTCGCCCGCTAGTTCGAGCCGTCTACGTCGAAAAAGGGGTTATCCCGTCTATTCCTGACTGAGTCTTTCGTTGACAGGTCACCGCCTGTCTAATAAAATCCAAGTGACCCAAGGAATTCCCTATAACAGTAGAGAGGCCACTTTGATAAAAAAAATCGTTTCAATTATTTTCGGTCTGGCTATCGTGATCGTGATGTTGGGCGCTTTGGGATTGATGGTTATGGACATGATGGGGAAAGTATAACGCATCTCGTTTTAAGGGTGTGGCAGGATGAAGCGTTTGGCGGGACTGTTTTTCGCAGTCTTGGTTGTTACTGGTTGCGCGGGAGATGAATTGCCCGCAAATATGCGCGGATTGAAAGTCGGAATGAGCCGCGAGGATGTGCTGCGTGCCGTCGGTAAGCCCGTCTCAACAAAGACGTTGCCGAAGGCAGAGATTCTCCAATATACCGATGAAAAAGACATCAAATACCTCGTCGTTTTAAAAGAAGGTAAAGTTGTCGAATTCGGTCCTGCCGGTGATTTTGGGTTTTAAGTGGTACGGAAAGTCCTAAGCGATTCCTATCGTCAGTGCGCGGACCAGAGTCTGGTCATCCTCATCGAGTGAAATAAATCTGGCGCCTATCTCGAATAGATTCAGATGGGGCACTTCTTTGATCCAGGCGGGTTCCACGATGGAATCGATGGATTTGTTTTTCGGAAGCTTCATCTTGAAGTTTAGTCGCGTTTGGAGCGGAATAAACTTGTAAGTTCTGAACCGCAAGCCGCCCTGAGAGATATCAAAAACCGTCGTCTCGCATAAATTAGCGGGCTCGCGGTGCGCCTGAAACGACGACTCGATGCTGCATTTTTTTCTGGGGAACTGACGACGGTTAAATTGCACGTTTTTCTCTCTTCATATCTGTCTACTATACTCTAATAATTCGATTATTCAAGAAAATAGAGACCAAAAATAAATTTTTTTGCCGCGCATCGCTCTAAGGGTTTATCTGCTTCCAAATTTATCCTCCCGTTGACCCGACCTTGGGACGATGCTATAGTCGTTCTGGCAAGCCATGAAAACCATTCCCGTGAATAATAACCCATTTGCGCCGCGCCAGTACGGCGAGCTCAAACAGGTTACGCCCAACGTCTATATCGTACGCAATATCACTAATTCTTCATTCGTGATCGGTGCCCGTTCCGTCGCGCTGATCGATACGCAGGTGAATTGGCCCACCGCGGAGCGCGTGTTGGCGATGATCAGGTCCGTCACCGACAAACCCATCGAATACGTCATTAACACGCACTACCATTGGGATCACACCAACGGCAATGCATTGTTTCAGGCCCAGGGTGCCAGGGTGATTTCGTCGGCGCTGACCAAGGATTTCATGGTGAGACGCGCTCCCAGGCAAAAAGAGTTTCTATCGGGCCGCGGGTTTGAATTGGGAAAGGATCCGTCCTTACCCGATGTTACGTTTGAAAAGGAATTTCACCTGGACCTCGGCGGCATGCCTCTGCGTTTATTCTTTGCCGGCAAGGCCGAGAGCGATGATGCCACCGCCGTGCATGTGCCCGGTGAAGGGGTGCTCATGAGCGGCGACACCGTGATGACGGGAAGTTTTCCGATATTCGGTCAACCCGTTTGGGACGAAGGCCTTCAGGACCGGGACTGGATCAACACGATTAATAACCTGGTTTCTCTTAAACCCAAGCATATTCTTCCGGGGCACGGTCCCGTGGCCTATG
>CAYUTV010000111.1:0-3347 GCA_964447745.1 uncultured Planctomycetia bacterium
TGCCCACGTCATACAACAGAGATCTCCAATGGGACAAGCGCGTTTTATTCGATTCCGCGGAGAACGCGGCGGATCTCTTAGAGATGACGGCGCGTGTGGTGAAGTCTCTGGCGCTGAACAAACGCGCGGCGGCGGGCTTGTTGGACGACGAGTCTCTGTATGCGACGGATTTGGCGGATTATTTGGTGCAAAAAGGGACCCCTTTTAAAGAAGCCCATCACCAGGTGGGTCAGATCGTGAGTTTCGCCGAGTCCAAGAATTTAAAAATATCTCAAATTGGGCTGGACCTGATTAAAAAATTCGCGCCGAAAGCGGGGGGAGACGTCTATGATCTATTTGACGCTTCGCATTCCGTGCGCATGAAAAAAACTCAAGGCAGCACGCATCCGGCGATGATTCGCCGTCAGATCGCGTGTTGGCAAAAAGAATTACGTCACTCATAGGAGCTTTGTCGTTATGCATCGTTTTCAGTATAAAGGCCGCGAATTTTATTGTGAAAATGCGTCTGTTGCCAAGATAGCCGAGAAAGTAGGCACGCCGTTCTATCTTTACAGCGTCAACACCTTCATCGACCACTACCAAAAACTCAAAGAAGCATTCAAGGAAGCGGATCCGCTGATCTGCTTTTCCATGAAAGCCAATTCCAATCTGACGCTCCTCAAAGCGCTGGTGGAGCGAGGCTCGGGTCTTGATATCGTTTCCGGCGGAGAGCTTTTTCGCGCCAAGAAAGTCGGCGTTGATCCCAAAAAAATAGTATTCGCGTCCGTGGGCAAAACGGTCAAAGAGATCGAGGAAGCGATCCGCTCCGGAATCCTTATGTTCAACGTCGAGTCCGTCGCCGAGCTTGAGGTGATCAACGCGGTGGCCTGCCGTCTGAAAACGGTTCAAAAAGTGGCACTTCGTCTCAATCCGGACGTTCAGCCGGACACGCATCACTACATCACAACCGGATCCAAGCAGAATAAATTCGGCATGGATATGGAAACCTGCTACAAACTGTTCATGGAATCCTACCGGTTTCCTTTTTTACGTTTTTCAGGCGTTCATATCCACATCGGTTCCCAGATCACGAATAAAAAGCCTTTCGTAAAAGCGATCAAAAGAGCCCTGGGTTTTATCGATTCCGTCCGCTTTGGGGGAAATCCAGTCGAGTACCTGAACATCGGCGGCGGCTTAGGGATTATTTACTCCAAAGAAAAGCCGCAAACGGCCAAACAATTTGCCGATGCAGTGTTGCCGCTCTTCAAAAATTATGATCTCAAGAATAACCTGAAGATCATCCTTGAGCCTGGACGCTTTATTTCCGGAAACAGCGGTGTACTGGTCACGCGCGTGATTTTTAACAAAGTGAATCCGTCCAAGAGTTTTGTCATCGTAGACGCTGGCATGAACGACCTGATCCGCCCGTCTTTTTACGGCGCATATCATGAGATTGTCCCGGTCACGAAGAAAAAGGGCAAGATTCGCGATCATCATGTGGATATCGTGGGACCCATATGCGAGAGCGGTGACTTTTTGGCCAAGGATAGAAAATTGCCACCGGTGAACGTCGACGACCTTTTGGCCGTGATGTCCTGCGGAGCGTATGGGTACGTCATGTCGAGCAATTATAATTCACGCCCGCGCGTCCCTGAGGTGGTGGTGAAGGGGAGTAAATTCTATGTCGCCCGGCGCCGTGAGACGTTTGACGACCTGATCGCCACGGAAAAAATTGTGAAGGAAGTCATTTGATGACGAGATTGGCTTTTTCAAAAATGGTGGGTGCGGGCAATGATTTCGTGGTGGTCGACAACCGCCGCGGCGTCGTGAAGAAGGATGCCGTTAAACTCGCGAAACTTCTCTCGGATAGGCGCCGCTCCGTTGGGGCGGACGGGCTTTTGTTGCTCGAGAAATCCAAAAAAGCCAATATTCGCATGCGGATTCTGAATTCGGACGGAAGCGAAGCGGAGATGTGCGGAAACGGAATCCGGTGCATTGCCAAGTTTTCCTCTGACCGCAAGATCACAGGTAAAAAATTCTCTATAGAGACGTTGGCGGGTATCATTGCCGCCGAGGTGAAGGGCGATGTGATCAAGGTCCGCATCACGGACCCCAAAGGATTGAAGCTGAATATCCGAATTCCCGTCAATGGACGCGAAGAGATAGTTCATTTTATCGACACAGGAGTTCCGCACACGATCAAGGTGGTGGATAAGGTCGATAACGTGGACATCTTTACATTGGGACGGGCGATTCGCCGGCATTCCTACTTTGCACCGAAAGGCACCAATGCCAGCGTGATCTCCGTCAAAGGCAACGAACTTTGGATACGCACATATGAGCGCGGAGTTGAAGATGAAACGATGGCCTGCGGGACGGGCTCTACGGCCGCCGCGCTGGTAGCCGCTGCATTGCGCGGCCTCAAATCTCCGGTGACCGTGCATACACACGGAGGCGACCGGCTAAAAATTTATTTCTCAAAAAGCGGCAATGATTTTCACGATGTGTATTTGGAGGGTCCCGTTCAACAGGCCTTCGAAGGGAGCGTAACGATATGAAATTCCAGGGATCGATGGTCGCACTTGTCACGCCGTTCAAAAACGGCAAGCTAGACGAGAAAACACTGGTAAATCTCGTGAAGTATCATGTGAAGGCCGGCACGGACGGGATCGTGCCCGTGGGAACCACCGGTGAATGCCCGACCGTGTCTCACGAGGAGCATCAGAGGATCATTGAGATCTGCGTCGAAGCGGCAGGAAAAAAGGTGCCCATTATCGCGGGCACCGGTTCCAACAGTACGGCGGAAGCCATTTCGCTGACGCGCTACGCCAAAAAAGTGGGAGCCAACGCGGCGTTAATGGTAAACCCCTATTACAATAAACCTACGCAGGAAGGGCTGTACCGCCATTATGAAGCCGTCGCCAAAGCGGTGGATTTGCCGATTATTCTTTACAATATTCCGGGACGCACGGGTGTCACGATGAGCGCCGAAACCGTGGCGCGACTCTCGAAGATTCCCACCATCGTGGCCATCAAGGAAGCGACGGGCAGCATGGACATGACTTCACATATTCTTTCTCTTTGCGACATCACGGTCCTGTCGGGGGACGACTCTCTGACGTTGCCGCTCATGTCTCTGGGTGCGAAGGGCGTCATTTCCGTCATCGCGAACATTTTGCCCGAAACCGTATCCCAAATGGTCACCTCATTCATGTCGGGGGATCACGATAAGGCGCAGGAATTGCACTATAAGATGTTTCCGTTGTGCCGCGCGATGTTCATAGAAACAAATCCAATTCCGGTAAAAAAAGCGATGTCGTGGCTGGGGCTTTGCAGTGAAGAGCTGCGTCTTCCGCTGTGCGAGATTC
>CAYUTV010000111.1:3357-3955 GCA_964447745.1 uncultured Planctomycetia bacterium
CAAAGACTTTAAGATCGCAGGCTGTTTCGAACACGCCAAATCAGAAGCGCTGGGCAAAGACGCGGGGCCGGCGCTTGGCTTCGGCGAAAATATCCAAGTCAAGATTTCGGAGATATCTGCGGCAAGCATCAAGCCGTGCGACGTGGTGATTGATTTCTCGGGACCCGAAGGCACGCGTTTATGTCTTCAGGCGGCGCTAAAAAACGGCACAGGACTCGTCATCGGAACCACGGGTCTCGGCAAGGAGATTGAGGCGGAGATCAAAGCTGCCTCCAAGACGATTCCCATTCTTTTTTCTCCGAACATGAGCATCGGAGCCAATTTTCTTTTTGAACTCGCGCGCATCGCGGCCGAACAGCTGAACGCCGGTTACGACATTGAGATCACTGAGGCCCACCACCGTTTAAAAAAAGACGCACCGAGCGGGACCGCCAAAAAAATAGCCGAAGTCATCGCGAAGGCCAAGGGCTGGGATCTGTCCAAGGTGGCCAAGTATGGCCGCGAGGGTGTTACCGGCGAGCGGCCCAAAGATCAACTGGGGATACACGTCGTGCGCGCCGGAGACATTGTTGGCGATCACACAATCCTTTTTAGCGGC
>CAYUTV010000111.1:3965-4178 GCA_964447745.1 uncultured Planctomycetia bacterium
CCGGTGAATCCATTGAATTGACGCACCGCGCGCAGTCACGCGACGCGTTTGCGCGCGGGTCTCTGGCGGCGGCGCTGTTTGTCTCCAAGAAAAAAAGCGGCCTCTTCAGCATGACCGACGTTCTCAAAGGTGGGGCATGAGTTTTATTCTCGAAGAATCCGACCGGCTGAAGGCCTTGCCCCCGTACCTATTTCTTGAAATAGACCGGGCCAA
>CAYUTV010000112.1:0-4177 GCA_964447745.1 uncultured Planctomycetia bacterium
TAGAGCGACTGGCTTCGAACCAGTAGGTGGCAGGTTCGAGTCCTGCCGGGCGCATACATGATTTGCGCCTGCTTTACGCAGGACTCGAGGTGAGCTTCTTCGCCCAGGGATAAAAGTGATTGCGACCTTATGGGAGCAATCACCATCCATCGAAGAAGCGAGTGGCCGACCGAGCGTGGTAGACGCGAGGCGCCGAGTCCTGCCGGGCGCATACACTTTATACCACCTTCGAATGTGCCCGTAGCTCAATTGGATAGAGCGCTTCCCTCCGAAGGAAGAGGTTGCAGGTTCAACTCCCGCCGGGCACACCATCTTGCGCTGTATCTCACGGGAGTTGAGGTGAGCCGCGCTTATCAATGCGACCATAAGGAGCATTGATGCGGCGAGTGGGCGGCTAGAACACCCCAAAACCGACGGCCATTCTTAAATAATTAGAATTTTTGAAACAAGGATGCTATGATTAAGCCATGACTAGAACACAATTGGTTTTCGCGTTTTTTATGACGCTGCTGATTTTTGTTCTGGTGCAGGTCTGCCTAATCCTTTCCCCTTTTTTACAACCGATTTTCTGGGCCGCTATCGTCACTTTTGCGACTCACCCTTTTTACGAAAAAATAAAATCAAAACTGAGCGAGAATGAAAATTTGGCCGCTCTGATTACGGCCACACTGGCATTCCTCGTTCTCGTGCCGATATTCGCGTTCCTGATCTATAATCTCGCGCACGAAGGCCTGCAGTTTTATCGTTGGATCCTGGAAATGATCCGCGAAGGACGCCATGAGCAGATGCTCGACGAAATAAAGCACTGGCCCGGCATCCGTAGTATCGGCGATGTCATGGGTTGGGACAAGATTTCAGAGTATTCGAAGGAGTGGGTGATCAAATCGGCGCAGTCGGTGGGACATTTCACTGCGAAGCAGATCGCCGCATTCACTAAAAATATTTTGTTGGGAACGGTTAATTTCTTTCTGACGTTTTTCCTGGTGTTCTTCATGCTGCGCGACGGCAGGAAAATCGTAGATTTTCTTTACGTCATCACCCCGCTGGAAGAAGCCAACAAGCAAGAGATTTTCCAGCAAATCGCTGAGACCTTTTCAGCGGTTATCCGGGGACAGCTTTTTACGTCGCTCGTACAATCGCTGATCGCGGGTGTGATTTTTTGGGCACTGGACCTGCCGTTGCCCGTGTTTTTGGCCGCGCTTACGTTCCTGATCTCAATGATCCCTATCTTCGGAGCCGCGACGGTATGGTTTCCGTTCGTCGTATATCTTTTTGTGTCGGGAGACTATTGGCGAGCGCTGACCCTATTGTTGTTGGGTGTGGGCGTCATCAGTCTAGTCGACAACATTTTGAAGCCCATTCTGATCGGGTCTAAACTAAAACTGCCTTACCTGCTTTTATTCCTGGGAATTCTCGGCGGCCTGAAGATCTATGGCGTGATGGGAATTTTCCTGGCTCCCACGGTACTTTCCCTATTCTTCGTTCTGATCCGCACCTACCGGGAAAAATTTCTCGCGTAAAAAAACAGACGTCTTTGTGTTTTATGCGGTGGGATAGGTAATCTCGTTCAAAGTGCGAAGAAGATCCGCGCCGAGTCCGGCTGTGTCGTCATAAGATTTTGTGGCGGCCCGGTTGGGAGCGATCAAGGTTCCGCCTAAACTCAACCCGCCAAAAAAACCTCTTTTTGAAATATAAGATAACGCATCCGCCCCCTGCCAAAAGTCAGTTCCCACCTCCACGTGTTCTCCGATGGGACCCGCCAGCACGGTCGCGTCGATGCCCAATTCAAAATGTTGGTCCAGAAATCCCTGCAGTCCCCGTTTATTCATGATTACGAATATCATATCCAAAGCCTGAATGCCCATTTGGGCTCCCGCGCTGCCGCCTCTCAGCGTCGTGAATGACCACTCGCTCCAGCGGCGGTTCTCCTTGTCATGAACGATAAGAACGCCTTTACCATAACGCGCTCCAATAAGAAAGCCTCCGTGAATAACCGTGGGATAAATGACTACCGCTTCAGCCCGTTGCAGCACTTCATGCGGTATCGTGCGCGATTCATCCTTCATGAACTGCGTGAATACCTGATTGGATTCGGCTAAGATTTTGTCGAAGGTTCTATCTTGTGCTGCGGCCTGCGTGGACCATGAAGCGGCGAATAAAACACCTACGAGCGTCAATATGAATCTAGATTTCATGCACTAAGAATACCAGAAAGTGCGCTATTTTTTATAAAAATTAATGAGAGGAACTTTTGAGACCTACGATACCTATCAAGATGAGAGACAAAAAAAGGAGACGGCTTGCGGTGGCCGGCTCCTTAAATAATAGGATGCCAAACAATGCGGTGCCCGCAGCGCCGATTCCGGTCCAAACCGCATACGCGGTGCCCACTTCCAACCAACGGAGCGCCGATAGCAAAAGTCCAAAACTGGCGAGCATCATGCCAACGCATAGCACCGAAGGCCAGAATCTGGAAAAACCCTCCGATTGCTTCATAGCCAAAGCCCAAATGATCTCGAATACCCCGGCTACTATGATCATTATCCATGCGTGTCCCGATGTCATAGGCGCATCTTACCACGCTCCAAATAATAATCCAACTGCCACTCCATCTCTGACAATATGATTTTAGCTATTTTGGCTTAGTATTGATTATATTTGCTTAGGTTAATTTGTTCGGCATTCTTGTTTTGTAGAATCCTATCATGTACCTTTTAATTAAAGACTTTTACAAAGGGGGACCTTATGAAAAAAGTATGCTGCTCTTTTATGGTACTTTCTTTCTTGGTCAACTATTGCCTACCTATCTCTTTTGCTAGCATACCTTTAGAAGATTCCACGAAGACAATGCCTGAGTATCGCCCCGAATCACGCGAGGCCTATCGCACTCTTATTGATACACAAAATTTTCTAGCCGATCCCTCTCAAATACCCTTCGAACCTTTTAAAACAAGTGCGTCTCTCAGCGGTACCGCTGAGGATATCAACATTGTAGTGAAGCGTGATAAAACCGCTTCGGTCACTTTCTTCTCCAGAGACTACGCAGGAACCTACGACGCGGCCAAATCGACCATTACGTTATCGCCCGATGGCATTTCCACCTGGACGCTGACGTTCGAGAACAATAAACTAATCGGCTTTGAAATGAAAAGTCAGAGCACGGGCTGGTCTTTGACCACCTCTTACACATTCACCGATTCAAGAATGTCCGGCATTACAAGCAGCACGCAAAGCACGAACTTCTCTTATACCTCGCGCAGCGCCTACACCTTTATCACGATCGGTGATAAACGATTCACCGCTTCCGTAATATCGGAATACGAATATTACTACGGTCTGCCCACGAGCAAAGTCATGTACATGGGCAAGACGACTACATTCAATGAGTATGATTCGATGGCGCGTTTAAGCTCGACTGTCACTCAAGGATCCTATCTCGTTAACGGCGAATCACAGCATTTTGCGTCCTACGTTCTTTACGACTATGAAAAATACACGATGACATCTTCTATGGCACTGGGCCTTACGCTTTCTCAGGCGGGCTCCATTCGGTCCTCGGAAGACTTTAGAAAGGTGAACTATTACAGCACCCTCAGAACGGTCAGTTATTTCTCCGATGCCTCCATGAACTGGACCAAGTGGACAATGTCGGTGTATGAGACGCGCAACACGGACGGCACATTTACGCCCAAGATGGTCTCCACCAAAGACGGTCTCCGCATTGTGGTAGGACTACCTGACGCTCTCTCCGATGAAAACGATGACCTGTCTCTTAAGAATTGGCAAACAGTAGGCGGTTATTCGGTCTACTACGGCCAGGGCTACTCTTATGAGAACGGCGTAAGCAAGATGTTGTCCTTCGGTCTTGTTTTTGTGAAATACGAAACGGGGCCTAACGGCACTTGGAGCCAAAAAGCGGTGGTCGTTGATTTCCCCAGAGAAAAAACGGTCTTCTTGGACAAACTCTATGAGATTCGCAGAGACGATGCGGGGAACATCAATCTCGTGCCGCTCGACGAGATCCTCGACGCTGCTAAAGAGGCTCTCTTGGCCAATATTCAAACGGCAAAAAATGCGGCCCAACAGCGTATGAATCAGCTGAACGAGGCCATACGCAAGATAGCCAATGATCTTAGCGTCCAGATCACCAACCTGCAGACGGAGTTCAGCGAAGAAA
>CAYUTV010000113.1:0-4163 GCA_964447745.1 uncultured Planctomycetia bacterium
TCAAAAAGCGCTCGAATACATTTGCGAGGAACTCGCAAAGATTATGGTGCGGGATGCCGAAGGCGCCACTAAATTTGTCGAAGTGACAGTGAGGGGCGCACAATCCCCCGAAGACGCGAAAAATGTTTCTAAGTCTGTGGCGAGATCCAATCTGTTTAAATGCGCGTTGTTTGGTTGTGATCCGAACTGGGGACGTATCGCGGCCGCGGTGGGATACGCAAACGCGCATGTGGATCCCTGGAAGATGCACATTTATTTGGGCAAGGAACTCGTTTTGAAGAACGGCGGACGCGTTAAGAAAAGTGCGGCCGTCTTAAACCGGGTATTCGCGCAAAAAATGATCAAGATTACCGTCGATCTCGGGTTGGGCAAGTATACCGCGACCGCCTATACCTGTGACTTTTCAACCAACTATGTGCGGATTAATTCCGCATACAGAACTTAAGGCCGGAGAAAAATGGAAGACATTATCAAAAAAGCGGACGTGCTCATCGAAGCGCTCCCGTATATTCAGAGCTTCTACGATAAAACCATCGTCATTAAATACGGCGGCGCCGCAATGACTGATGTTGAAATCCGGAGGAATGTTCTCGAGGATATTGTTTTTCTTAGCTATGTCGGAATGCGCCCTGTATTGGTTCACGGCGGCGGGCCCTTTATCAGCAAACGGATTGAAGAGATGGGCAAAGACGTCAAATTTGTGCGCGGGTATCGCGTGACCGACGAAGAGACGATGCAGGTCGTCGAGGAAGAATTGAGCAAGGTAAACCGAGAGATCGTCAAAGAAATCATCTCTCTGGGCGGCAGTGCTATCTCGCTGAGCGGGAACGAAGATCATTTGATCGAAGTGAAGAAACACGCCGAGATCGACGGACAGGATATCGGGTTTGTGGGCGACGTCACAAAAATTAATTCGGACGTGATTCAAAAAATGCTCACCAGCGATATTATCCCGGTTATCTCACCGATCGGTATAGGTAAAGACGGCCTTCCTTATAATGTGAACGCCGATCAGGCGTCGGCTGAGATCGCCAGAAGTCTGAGCGCGCTAAAGCTCGTTCTTTTGACCAATACGCGCGGTATTTTAAAAAATATGGAAGACCCGGAATCGGTTATTTCGCATATCAGCATCGCCGAGATCGATCCTCTGATCGAGTCCAAGATGCTGTCCGGCGGTATGATCCCGAAGGTTAAGGCCTGCGTACGCGCCCTCGAGCGGAACGTTAAAAAGACTCACATCATCGATGGCAAGATTCCCCACGGGATCCTCCTAGAGATCTTCACTGACAAGGGTATCGGCACGGAAATCGTAAAGCGATGAGCATGGACCACCGGAAGACCATTCGGTTGTATTACGACCACGTAATCCCGTGTTATACCAAAACGCCTTTGGTGTTGGAGCGCGGGAAGGGGACGCGTGTGTGGGATGCGCACGGCGCGGAATATCTCGATTTTTTTCCGGGATGGGCGGTCAGCGGCATCGGCCACTGTCATCGCAGAGTCACCGAGGCGATCAAGCGGCAGGCGGAACGCCTGATTCACGTATCGAATAATTATTATCACGAACACCAGGCGATGCTGGCGGAGGAGATTATCCGCCATTCGTTTCCCGGTAAAGTTTTCCTGTGCAATTCGGGTGCTGAAGCCAATGAAGCGGCGTTTAAGCTTGCCCGCAAGTGGGGCAACCCTGAGCGCAACGAAATTATATCGATGGACCGTTCGTTTCACGGCCGGACCATGGCGGCCATCGCGGCCACGGGGCAAAAAAAATTCAGGGAAGGATTTGAGCCCACGATGCCCGGTTTTGTAAACGTTCCGTTCAATGATTTTGAGGCGGTGGAAAAAGCGGTGACGCCGAAAACGGCCGCTATCATTCTCGAGCCCATTCAGGGGGAGGGCGGGCTGCGTGTGGCTTCGCAACAGTACATGGTGTCCCTGAGACGCCTTTGCAACGACAAAAAAATTCTGCTGATTCTGGATGAGGTGCAAACCGGGATGGGGCGCACGGGCCGGATGTTCTGTTATAAGAACTTCGGCGTGGAGCCCGATATTATGACGCTGGCGAAGTCTTTGGGCGGCGGTTTTCCCATCGGGGCCATGGTCGCCAAAAAAGAGATCGCCGATGTATTGCAACCCGGCAATCACGCGACCACGTTTGGCGGGAGTCCTCTGGCGTGCGCGGCGGCTTTGGCCGTATTCGAAGCCATTGAAAAAGAAAAATTGATCAGCAATACCGTGATCGTGGGCTCGCATCTTTTTAAGCGGCTCAACGAGCTGAAGAAGAAACACTCCATGATACGCGATGTGCGCGGAATGGGGTTGATGGCCGGCGTGGAGTTAGATCGCGACGGAAAAAACGTTTATGAGGAGTGTCTCAAGCGCCGCCTGCTGATTAATTGCACGCAGGGCAATGTATTGCGGCTGATGCCTCCGATGATCGTCAAAGAAAAAGAAATAGACCGCGCCATTCAGATACTGGATGAGGTTCTCACCGACGAAGCCCAGAAAAGCGACGCGGTGATAGCGGGACAGGCGCAGGAACGCCAAGCGCATTAAAAAAGGGAGTCACAAGAGCATGAGTAAAGCCAAGAAAAAGAAAACAAGCCGTCCGTCCACCAAAGGCGCGCGGCCGTCGGCCAAGCGGCAAACGCATCCGTTTCAGGCAAAGGATTTCCTGAGTCTGAAGGAAGCCACTGCGTTTGACCTTGAAGCAGTGTTCAAGCTGGCCGATAAAATGAAAAAGAATCCTGCGGCTTTTTTGACAAAGCTTAAAGGCAAGTCAATCGCGCTTCTGTTTCAGAAGCCGTCCATGCGCACCCGCCTGTCTTTTCAGGTGGGGATGAGCGAACTTGGCGGTAGCTCCGTGTACGTGGATCCGCAGGAATCGCCGATCGGGGAGCGTGAATCCATCAAAGATATCGCGAGAGTCATTTCGCGTTACTGCGATGCCACGGTCGTACGCACCTACACACACGCGGATGTCGAGCAGTTCTCACAGTATTCCTCGGTGCCCGTGATCAACGGTTTGAGCGATCAGTATCATCCTTGTCAGACACTGGCGGATCTCTTCACGATCCGTGAGAAATTCAAGAAATTGCAGGGCCTGAACGTCGCGTATATCGGCGACGGCAACAATGTTCTCAACTCGCTGTTGTACGGCGTGGTGAAGCTCGGCATGAATATTTCCGTGGCAACGCCGCGCGGCTATGAACCGAACGAAGAGTTGCTGCGCGACATCAAGCTTATCGCCAAGGAGACGGGTTCAAAGGTGATGCTCTCCAATAACCCCTTCACGGCGATTAAGAATGCGCATGCGATTTATACGGACGTGTGGGTGAGCATGGGCCAGGAAAAGCAACGCGAACAGCGGTTGCGGGATTTCCAACCGTTTCAGGTGAACGGGGCGATCATCAACAAAGCGCCTAAGGACACCATCGTGATGCATTGCCTGCCTGCGCACCGCGGCGAGGAAATCACCGAAGAGGTGATAGAAAACCAACGCTCGGTGATATTTGACCAGGCGGAAAACCGTTTGCACACGCAAAAGGCATTGCTGTATTTGTTGCTAACAAGAAAAGTCAAAAAAGGATTATAAGGAGTTCGGGAATGAAAAAAGTCGTTCTAGCGTATTCAGGCGGATTAGATACATCGGTAGCCATTAAGTGGCTAAAAGACCGTGGGTATGAAGTCGTGGCCTACATGGCGGATGTCGGCCAGGAGAAAACCACGACGGCGGCCATTGAGAGAGCTAAAAAAGCGGGCGCTTCGAAGGTCGTCGTCAAAGACCTTAAGAAGAAGTTCGCGACCGATTACATCTGGCCCGCGCTGCAGGCCGGCGCCATCTATGAAGGCCGGTACACGCTGGCGACCGCTTTATCGCGGCCGCTGATCGCCGCCGAACAGGTTGCGGTGGCTCATGCCGAGAATGCGACGGCCGTCGGACACGGTTGCACGGGCAAAGGAAACGATCAGGTTCGCTTCGAAGTGACGATCCAGGCGCTGGACGGCAAGCTCGAGATTCTGGCGCCCGTGAGAGAATGGGAATTTAAATCACGCGAGGAAGAAATTGCCTACGCGTTGAAGCACAATATCCCCATCGACATCACGAAGAAGAGCCCGTTTTCCATCGATAAGAATATTTGGGGTGTGAGCGTCGAAGCGGG
>CAYUTV010000114.1:0-4107 GCA_964447745.1 uncultured Planctomycetia bacterium
GCCCCGTTCGCGACGGCCTGGCGGATAAATTGAGTGCCGTCGACCTTTACGCCGGGAATCGCGACAAAAACAAAGCCTTTACGCACCAGCCGCGAATCGCATTCCACCCCTTCCACGGAAATATCGGGCACCACTCCCGTTGCCTTACCTTCGGGGCAAACCTCTCGCAAAAGAATTTTCAGTGAAATCATTGCGCGGCGATAGAGATCGGTTGGGGCGCGGGAACGCGCGCGTCTCTTTTGACCGCCTGTTTGACGATCGCTTTTTTACCCTTTGCCGGGGCTTCAATGGGAACTTTCTGTGAAATCTGCCAATAAGCCAAAACCTGACTGGCGATCTTGGAGAAAATGGGTGCCGCGACTTCTCCGCCGAATATGACGGGATGCGGCTCGTCCACGCTCACTACAATGACAACCTTCGGGTCATCGTAGGGCACAAATCCTATAAAGGAAGCGACAAAATGGTCATGCGAATAACCGCCTCCCGGTAATATTTTCTGAGCCGTACCCGTCTTACCCGCCGCTTTAAAGCCCGGCACAGCCGCTTTTTTTCCGGTGCCGCGGCTCACGACGCCCTCCATGATGGATCTTACCTGCAAAGCCGTCTCTTTGGAGACCACCTGACGAATCGCTTCCGGCTCAAAATCCTGAATAATAACGCCGTCCTGATCTTCGATGTGATCGACGATCCGCGGTTTCATCAGCGTTCCGTTATTCGCGATCGCATTGACGGCGGCGGCAAGTTGAATCGGAGTGACCGCGACACCCTGACCGATGGGAAGGTTGATAATGGAGCTGCGCGACCAACCCTTGGGATGCGGAAGAATTCCTCCGACTTCGCCGGCGAGTCCCACACCGGTACGGTTACCGAATCCGAAATCCTTTATCGTTTTATAAAATTTCTCCGCGCCCAAGCGCATAGCGCCCTTAACCGTTCCGATGTTGCTCGATTTCTCAATGACCTCGCGGAACGAAAGGATGCCGCTGCCATGATGATCGTGAAGAACACGGCCCGCCACCGCCCACGAACCATGCTCGCAATTGAACTTCTCGTCCATACTAAACGTTTTGTTTTGAACGATCGAGGCCAGCGTAAATACTTTAAAAACCGATCCCGGTTCAAAAATATCCGTAATCGCGCGGTTTCTCCTGATTTCCGTCTCGGAATTGCGCGCATTGTTCAAATCATAGGTGGGATACATCGCAACGGCCAGGATATCGCCGGTCTTCGGTTCCATCACGATCACTGAACCGCCCTTCGCGTTGTGCTTCTTGGCCATGGCGCTCAGTTCGCGCTCCGCGATCGCCTGAATCACTTCATCAATGGTCAGGTGAACGTTATAGCCGTCCACCGGGGGGACCATCTCAACTTCTTTGGAGATCAGCTCACGCTGTTTGGCGTCCTTCTTAACCAACCGCCAGCCGGGGACTCCTTTTAAGAAGCTGTTGTAGTTCAATTCGATGCCTTCAAGGCCGTCATTATCAATACCTGTGAAACCGATCAAATGGCACGCCGTCTCTGCCTTGGGGTACATGCGCATGGATTCTTTGACAAAATCGATGCCCTCGACCTTCATGCGTTTTAATGCCTGTGCTTTAACGGCTGAAATTTTTCTGGCTATCCATACAAAGAGTTTGTCTTTGCCGATTTTTTTGGATAATTCCTCGCGGGGCAAGCCGAGGACGGACTGGAGTTGGTCAACGACCTTGGTTTTCTGTTTGATTTCACGAGAAACGGCGTAAACGGAATCGAGACGGACGTCGAGCGCAAACTCGCGCCCTTTACGATCGAGGATCTTGCCCCGGGCCGGCTGCATTTCGATAACCGCCCTGGATTGGTTTTGGGCCAGCGAGATGAACTTTGAGGATTTGAAGATTTGGAGGAAACCCAGTCGGACGAGGAGACACGAGAGGCTCAGGATAAAAAAGGCAAAAATAAAAAAAAGCCTGGATTTCGACAGTTTCGTGTCGGCCATCTGTCGCGCACGGTGGTTGTTCCGCGCGTCCTTGGGTCAAACGTTAGTGATCTTTTGCCTCGGCCTGGGCGGTACCTACAAAAAACTTGGTAAAGAATGGCGGCTCTTGCTTGACCGGTCCTGCCATCTGCGGCTGGACACCCCTCGGTCCCTGCATCACCAGTGTCTGCCACTGCTTCGGCGAATCTAAAACAATCTTTTGAGCGATCAATTTGCGCTCTAAATTATGCGGTGCCTTGAGTCGAGCCACATTGTACTTTAACGCTCTGGCGCGGTCAAGCAACTGCACCTTTGTTTCTTCCTGTTTTCTGATCTGATAGCCGATCTTCACGGCCTCAATCTCGCTGTAAACGTACACGAGGCCTGACAACGTGACCGTGACGAGCAGCGTCATGAATCTTTTCACGTTATTCTCCCCTGTCCCTTTCCATGATTCTCAGCTTCGCACTTCTGGCACGTGGATTCAGGGAAACCTCCCCGTCGCCCGCCACAATCGGCTTTTTGGTGAGAATCTGCCCCAGTTTAGAGGCTTTAAAGTTGCGGAAAGCGTTCTTAACCAAACGGTCTTCCAGCGAATGAAAGGAGATTACGGCCAACCGGCCGCCGGGTGCGAGCGTTTCAATCGCGATTTTCAGAAAATCGTTCAAGGCGCCAAGCTCGTCGTTCACAACGATTCTCAAGGCCTGAAACGTTCTGGTCGCCGGATGAATGCGCCCGTGGCGATACGACGCGGGAACGGAGGAGGCAATAATTCCGGCCAGCTCCTTTGTTGTCTCAATCTTTTTAATGGCTCGCGCTTCGAGTATCTTGCGGACAATCCTTCTGGCGAAGCGCTCTTCCCCATAGGTCCATAAGAGCTCCAAGAGCTGCTTTTCGGAATATTGGTTGATGACCATCTTCGCGGTCAACGGCGAAGCAGGGTTCATGCGCATATCAAGAGGCGCGTCGGACTGAAAACTAAAGCCGCGCTCCGCGGAATCAAACTGCATGGAGGAAACTCCCAAATCCAGTAACATCGCGTCAGCCTTCCGGCGCGTATGCGTCTTCAGGATTTGCAGGAGATCTCTGTAATTTTCGTTTAGCAACATAACTCTCGTCCCAAATCTCTTTAATGTCTCTTCGGCTATCTTCAGCGCCGCGGGGTCTTGATCCAATCCCAGCAGTTCGCTTCCCTCCGGCATTCTCTCGAGCATCGCCTCTGCGTGCCCGCCGGCACCAACCGTGCCGTCCACCACAAATCGCGCTTTTTCCGGTTGAAGCCCTTCAAGAACTTCCGCCAAAAGAACGCTTTTGTGGGACTCCGCGCTCACCTATTCTTCGCGGAAGCCTTCGTGATAAAAACAAACTCACGGATCTTCTTCATGCTCGTCAAACGTTGAAAAAATAATCTGGAGCCGTCGTCCATCGCGGAAACTCCCGACATGCCGCGGCGTCCGATGTTTCCTTCTTCCATCCCGGAACCCTGAGAATAAATATCAAACTGCCCTCTTCTCAAACCTTTTCTCATGCGCATGATCCGCTCCTTTTAGGCCGACGGCGTCGCGTCCGGCCCGTTTAATATTTTGTCCGCGTTCTTTTCGAACAGATCCTTGGAGCTCTTGTAAAATTCCTGCCAGTTTTCCTTGCTCCAGATTTCCATACGGTTCGAAACTCCCACGATAATCACATCCCGCTTAATGTTCGCGAAATCCTTCAAGTACTCAGGAATCAGTATTCTTCCCTGCTTGTCACAAGTGACTTCACACGCTCCCGAGAAAAAAATTCTGTTGAACTGTCGGGCCTCAGTGTTCGTAAACGAGAGTGCTTTGAAACGGGACTCTTGCTTCTTCCATTCATCTTCTGTGAATACAAAGAGACACGTATCCAAGCCCCTAGTGACAAAAAATCGCTCCACATAATTTTCTTTGAATACCTCCCTGAATTTGGAAGGAATAATGAGACGACCTTTTCGGTCAATGCTATGTTCGTGCTCTCCGTAGAACATCGGTCTCCACTTTCCTCCACTTTTTGGGACATCGTGGGAAAAGTATACCCCCGGAGGGCACTATTGTCAATATCATTCACCAATATTTTATTCCTAATAATAGTAAGCAAACTATGCGTTTCTCTAACTTTACCTAAGTCTTTTGTTT
>CAYUTV010000115.1:0-4071 GCA_964447745.1 uncultured Planctomycetia bacterium
AGCTTGCAGCAATTGGATTTTGTTTATCCCGATACCGTCTCCATTCGCGGATTTAAGCCGACGGTTGAAGGTCATGCGGGACAGATTCGTAAGGCCGCAAAGATGATCGCGGAATCCAAGCGTCCCGTTATCTATACGGGCGGCGGCGTCATCATCGCGAATGCAGCCAAAGAATTGATTCAGTTTGTCGAGAAGACGAAGGCCCCTTGCACGAACACGCTCATGGGGTTGGGCGGTGTTCCCGGAACGCATCCACAGTTCATGGGCATGCTCGGCATGCACGGAACCGTGTTTGCGAACCGCGCGGTGCATGAATGCGATCTTTTGATCGCGGTTGGTGCGCGTTTTGATGATCGTGTGACGGGAGACTTGAAGAAGTTCGCGCCGCACGCGAAAATTATCCATATGGACGTTGACCCTTCCGCGATTTCCAAAAACGTGAAGGTGGACGTGCCTATTGTCGGTGATGTGAAGCAGGTTCTGACCGAGCTCAATAAAATCGCAGAGCCCGCGGATACCAAAGACTGGATCAAACAAATCGAAGAGTGGAAGAAAGAAAGCCCGCTCCGCTACAAAGACGACAGCCATGAAATTCGTCCGCAGTACGCGATTCAACGCCTCTGCGACATTCTCGGATCGAACGCGATTGTCTCCACGGACGTGGGTCAGCATCAGATGTGGGCGGCCCAGTATTTCAAAGTGGACGGTCCGAACCAATTTCTAACGAGCGGCGGATTGGGAACCATGGGTTACGGGTTTCCCGCGGCCATCGGCGCCAAATTCGCTTTCCCAAACAAAACGGTTGTCTGTATCACCGGTGACGGTTCGATTCAGATGAACATTCAGGAACTCGCGACGGCCGTGGTGCATCGTTTGCCCGTGATCATCGCGATCATCAACAACAATTATCTCGGCATGGTGCGCCAGTGGCAGGAAGCGTTTTACAATCATCGTTATTCCAGCTCCACGATGACTGGCAACCCCGATTTCGTGAAGCTTTGCGAAGCGTACGGCGGTGTGGGCAAGCGCGTTGAGAAAAAAGAAGACGTCGACAAAGCGATCGAGTGGGCGAAGACCATCAAAGATCGCCCCATCATTTTAGATTTTATTGTCAAAGAAGAAGAAAACGTGTATCCAATGATTCCTTCGGGCAAGTCGTTTGAAGAAATCATGGATATGGCATAAGGAGAACGAAATGGCAATTCATGACGCAACACCCATTGAGCAACGTATCTTTTCTGTGTTGGTGGAAAACCGCGCGGGGGTATTGTCTCATGTCGTAGGCCTGTTCTCCGCACGCGGATTCAACATTGCGTCTCTCGCGGTCGGTGAGACCGAAGATCCCACGATGTCGCGGATCACGCTGGTCGCCGAGGGCGACGCCAAAACATTGGAACAGATTAAAAAGCAGCTCAATAAACTCATCGACGTGATCAAAGTGCAGGACCTCACGAGCGAAGGGTATATCGATCGCGAACTCATGCTCGTAAAAATTGCGGCCACACCTGCCGCCAAAAAAGAGGTCGAAGCGCTTCAAACCAAGCATAAAATCACCGTCGTCGAAGAAAACGACAAGGTGATGGCATTGGAGTGCACGGAGACGCGCGAAAATACCAAGATGCTTTTTGAAAAGTTCAAGAAGATAGGAATTCTTGAGATTGCACAAACCGGCGCCGTCGCGTTATCCAAGCGCGCGCCCAAAGACGACAAAGTTACCGAAAACGCTTAAAAGATACCAAGGAGAATGTGATGGCTAAAATTTATTACGACAACGACGCAGATCTGTCCCTGATCAAAGGCCGCACGGTCGGCGTGATCGGTTATGGCATCCAGGGCCGCGGGCAGGCATTGAACCTCCGCGATTCCGGCGTCAAAGTTCTCGTGTCGCAGCGTCCGGGCGGACCCAATTATCAACAGGCCATCAAAGACGGATTTACGCCGATGTCCGCTTCGGAATTGGCCCAACAGGCCGACGTGATCATCATTCTCGCTCAGGATCCTTTGCAGGCGCAGATTTACAAGGATTCCGTGGCGCCGTATTTGACCAAGGGCAAAGCGCTCGCGTTTTCTCACGGTTTCAACATTCATTTCAAGCAGATCGTCCCGCCCAAATTCGTGGACGTGTTCATGGTGGCGCCCAAAGGACCGGGCAGTCTCGTGAGACGCCAGTACGAAGAGGGTAAGGGTGTTCCCTGTCTCGTCGCCATCTACCAGGATGCGTCGAAAAAATGCAAACAGTTGGCGTTGTCTTACGCCAAGGGCCTCGGCGGAACGCGTGCCGGTGTCATCGAAACGACTTTCAAAGAAGAAACCGAAACGGATCTCTTCGGCGAACAAACGGTTTTGTGCGGTGGCGTCAGCGCGCTCGTCAAGGCGGGCTATGACACATTGATCAAAGCCGGCTACCAACCCGAAATCGCTTATTTTGAATGCCTGCATGAGCTCAAGCTCATCACGGATCTGATCTACGCTACGGGTATCCAGGGAATGCGCAAACGCGTCTCTGATACAGCGGAGTATGGCGACCTGACGCGCGGTCCCCGCGTCGTCAACCAAAAAACCCGCAACGAAATGAAGAAAATCCTGAAAGAAATTCAGTCCGGCAAATTTGCCAAAGAATTTCTTGCGGATTATCACCGTGGCAAAAAAAACTTTGAGAAACTTCGTCACGCTGACGATAAGCATTCCATCGAGAACGTCGGTGGCAAGCTGCGCGGCATGATGAAGTGGATGTGACAACGTCGAAATAACCAAGACGTTGTCCGCTAAAAAGGGATCATTCCATGACAGACAATAAGCGGATCTACGTATTCGACACGACCTTAAGAGACGGCGAACAATGTCCGGGCGCATCGCTCGATGAAAAGGGCAAGCTCGAGATAGCGCGCGCGTTGGCGGAATTGCGCGTGGACATCATCGAAGCCGGTTTTCCGATTGCTTCTCCCGGCGACGCCGCGGCCGTTAAGCGCATCGCCAAAGAGGTGAGAGGGTCCGTCATTTGCGGATTGGCTCGCGCCATCCAAAAAGATATCGACGTCGCACTCGACAGTTTAAAACCTGCCGAGAACTCGAGACTCCACATCTTCATCGCGACGTCCGAGATCCATCGCAAGTACAAGCTCAATAAAGCCAAAGAAGAAATCATCCGCATTGCCACCGAATGCATCAAATATGCGAAGGGCAAAGTCGGCGAGATTGAATTTTCTCCCGAAGACGCCTCGCGTACCGAGCCCGAGTTCCTCTACGAGGTGCTCGAAGCGGTGATCGATGCGGGCGCGAATGTCTTGAACATTCCCGACACCGTCGGTTATACGACGCCTTTCGAATTCGGGAATACCATCAAGGGCATTTTCGATAACGTCCCCAATATCAACAAAGCCATCATCAGCGTCCACTGCCATAACGACCTCGGTCTTGCGGTGGCCAATTCTCTCGCCGCCATCAAGTTTGGCGCGCGCCAGGTGGAGTGCACCGTGAATGGCATCGGTGAGCGTGCGGGCAATGCGGCCATGGAAGAAATCGTGATGGCATTGGATACGCGTAAGGATATCTTTGGCGACCGCTACACGAATATCAAAAAGGACCTTATCTGCAAAACCAGCCATTTGGTGAGCTCGCTCACCGGGATGGTGGTTCAGCCTAACAAGGCCGTGGTCGGGAAGAATGCGTTCACGCATGAATCCGGCATCCACCAGGACGGTCTGCTGAAACTCCGCAAGACCTATGAGATTATGCGCCCTGAAGACGTGGGCTTCGGTGAAACGCAGCTCGTATTGGGCAAGCACTCGGGCCGGCACGCGCTGGAAAACCGTTTGGGAAAACTCGGTTATAAACTGAGCGATGCGGACCTTGATAAAGTATTCCATAATTTCAAAGCTCTCGCCGATAAAAAGAAAGAAATTTTCGACGACGACTTGATTGCGCTCGTGGATGATGAGATCATCACGACGGCCAAGACGTACGAGCTTTCGTATTTGAGTGTGCTCACGCACAGCGCCAAATCTCCGAAGGTCTCACTCAAAGTGAAGGCCAAGGGGAAGGTGCTAACCGCTTCGGGAACAGGCAGCGGTC
>CAYUTV010000116.1:0-4050 GCA_964447745.1 uncultured Planctomycetia bacterium
CGGGAACCGCGATTGAGCGGATACTCTTGCCTTGCGGATCAAACACGCGTATTTGCCCGACGCCGAACTGAGCCACGTAGAGATTGCCTTTCCCATCGATTGCCATGCCGTCGGGCGAGGTGACTTCCGCGAAAAGGCGCGAAGCGCCGGAGTTTAAATCGTAGGCGATGATTCTATTCCCAACCGTGTCACCGATAAAAAGTATTTTTTCGTCCGGGCTTAATTGCACCCCATTGGGCGTGGCGGCCTGATCGTATAATCGGGTGACGACTTGACCTTCGAGTTTATAAACTGCGGGTGATTGCGATGCCCGCGAGCCCCAACTGGGGTCCGAGAAGTAAATGATCCCGTTTGAAGCCACCACCGCGTCGTTGGGGGAATTAAAGGATTTGCCTTCATAAGCCGCGATCAGCGTTTCAGTCACATCGCCTGAGAGCCGGGTGAGGCGTCCGCGGGCTTGTTCGCAGACGATCAGCGAGTCGTCCGAGGCGATGGCAAGTCCGTTCGCGGATCCGGAATCCTCGCGATAGACTTCCACAACGCCATCCAAATTAATTTTGTGAATGCGGTTGTTCGGCGCGTCGGTAAAAAAAAGTTCCCCTTTATTATTCTCTACGATGCCTTCGGTGAACGCGAAACCACCCGCTATTTTTTGTACCGTGTCCGCGTATGCATTCATCGGCAACAGCAGCAGAACGAGAACCAAGGAGCCGACAAGCTTCATTTGTGCTCCGGCAACCAAGGCAGACGTTCAACAAAACCCCAGCGCATTCCCCAACCGCCGTCCGGACCGTTGTTGTAAAGACGCGCGTGCCACTTCATGATTTCAGAAGCGCGGTGAGACGCCACAATCAACAATATCAGGCATAACACGATCAACAACGGAGTCCTGATTTTTTTAAAATGCAACGCCGCAAAACCGAACAAATCGTGACCGGTGATCACGAGCAATAAGAAAATATGAGAAAGTGTGGTGACCAGGTATCTTTCAGGTATGGGGACGTTGAATTTCGAAGCCCAGAGCAGTAACGAAAGATTTATGATGTAAAGAAGGATATTAACGGCGAGTATCACCGGCAATGTGATACGGCGGGGTTTAATGCGCGTGTAGAGAAAAAGAAAAATGAAAATCATCGAAAGTGAGACCACCCAAGGAATGCCCAAGTATTCTCCGCTCCATTGCCCTATAAGCTGGAACGACTGAAGAAAATTTTGTCCGAAGGAATTGTAATTAGGCGGATCATGAACTAGCGAACCGTATGCCGCCTGCACCAAAGTGTCTCCCGGTTTTCTGGTCACCAGAATGTTGCGTATGGACCATAGGCAAAAGGGAAGGAACGATACGACAAAAAAAAGAGAAGACTGCTTCAGCTTCCGCCACAGCGGTCCTTGCCACAGGAGAAAGATGGCTAAAGCGCCGGCCGCGCAATGCGCTACACCTGCATAGCGCGTCATCGTGGCGGCCCCGGTCAGCAGCGCCGCGAGAAAAATCCCGCCGGTGCGCCGGCTGTCGACCGCAAGCCAAAGGACCAGGAAAGATAAATTAACCAAGACCATGTTTAGCGGTTCGGAGAGAATGTAACTATGATAGTGAAGCCAGCTTTGTTCGACGCATAGGGCGAGACCCACCAATAACATCAGGAGATAGTTTCGAGAATACAGCCATACGATAAAACTTAGCAGGAATATATTTAAGCCGAATAATCCCAAACTGACAAACCAGGTGCTGTCGAGGAAAGGGATCTTGAGAAGGACGAATACGGCCAAAAGAACAGGGAAGCCGGGTGACCAGGCGGCAACGGGTTCGGAGACATCGGAGTAATTAGGCATGAACACCTGGACGCCCCTGCCATGGGCGATGTGCTGGGCGATGGACATGTAGCTGATGGAGTCGGGAGCTACCCCTAAGCGGAAAACAGAGGTGGCAGAGGCGAGAAGCGCAATGCCGAGCGCGGGGAAAGTAGAAATCCCAGCTTTTTTATCATAGTTTATCGGCCCACACGTTGTGATTGATGGTTTGGCCGAAAAGCAGAGGATGGCTGAACGGATGATGCGCCCATTTGGCGCTCTCGAAGAAACGGATATTTTGCGAGCCCTGGCTGTCCAGTTCGCGGCGTATCTCCTCGGCGGTCAAATGCTCTTCAATGGGGGCATACATGGCATCCAGCAAGGAAATTTCAGGATTTTTAAAAACGCCCGTACGTGTGACGAAGGCTTCGCTCCAGGCATAAGGGATGATTTTTCCGAGAAAGCGATAACTTCCGTGGATCACCCGGCCCATCCAGGCAAAGCGGCCGTATAACATGAGGAATAGTTTTCCGCCGGGTTTTAAAACGCGGGTGGCCTCAGAGATCCCCTTTTTCCAGTCCACGGTATGGTGCAGGACTCCGTTGCAATGAACGTAGTCGAACGAATTGCTCTCAAACGGGAGCTCCAGCACACTCCCCGTACGCAAATCGAGAGGCACGCCGAAATGCGCCAGTCTTTGTGAGTGAAGCTCGCTCCACCGGGGGTTTAAGTCAATGCCGGAGACCTTTCGGGCGCCCGCCCTTGCGAAGAGTTCCAACGCCCAGCCCGTGCCTCCAAAACCGCAATCCAATATATTTTTGGACTTGAAATAGGACTCGTCGATCGCCAATGTTTTTAAATAGTTATCGATAGATTCCGCATTGTCGTTGTGGGGGTGAATATCCTGATAAAGCCGGGAGGTTTTCTGCTCAATCTTGGAAGCCGAAGTGTTTCTTGGGGCCATGGCGACATCTTACCAAAGAACGCAGCTATTGCCAACTTTTTGCCTTTACTGTAAGCTAAATCAAACTTCTCTAACTGCTTGAATCTACATGAATTCGCTCATCGTCGGTTTTGGAAAAATGGGCATGCTTCATGCCTCTATTTTGAATTCCCTGGAAGGGGCCGGTACGCTGGCTGTTTCCGAATCTTCTGCTTTTATCCGCGACGGACTTAAGACCATGAATCCGCGGATTCCGGTTTACGGTTCCTATCAGGAAGCGTTGGAATCACAGCGCTTCGACCTTGCGGTGATCGCCACGCCCAACGACTCCCATTTCGATATTTTTAAGAATTTATTTGAAAAAAACATCTCTGTTTTTATCGAAAAACCTTTTGTGACGAGTTTCACCGAGGCCCAAAAGGCACTCGACCTCGTCAAAAGCAAAAAGGAGAATACCTCTAAGATCATGGTCGGGCATTGTCTTCGATTCGTGCCCGCGTTTGAAAAGACCAAGGAATTACTCACCCGGGGTGCCGTCGGAAAAATTTTGCATTTTGACGCACGCATGTATTCCTCCGACGTGGAAACGTCTCAGACGGGCTGGCGGTTTGACGCCGCGAACAAAGGCGGAGGCGTCTTGCTTGACCTAGGGAGCCACCTGATCGATTTAACGCGTTTTCTATTCGGGATGCCTGTGAACGTCACGGGTCACACCGAACGCTGGTTTTCGGCGCACGTGGAAGATTTTTTTCATGCGGTGTTTCACTACGGGGTGTTCAGCGGGACCGTGGAAGCGAGCTGGAGCATGCCCGGTGTTCGTAAGCCGGCGCCCGAAATCGTCGTCACGGGCGAAAACGGACGGTTGTCCGTTTCGAATGATTATCTGGAACTGGATTTAAAAGCAGCCGCAGCGGGGTGTTCCGCGGGCCTCACAAAATATGATGCGACTCACTTTAGCACTCCGGTACCGTTCGATCTGGCGGGACCTTTTTATACGCGGCAGTGGATGGAATTTACGCAAGCCATCAAGACGAATACGCCGAACCGAAACGACATCCAAGAGGCCGTCGATAATCACCGCTTGATTGACGCGATCCGCTCCTCTCACAGAACACCGGTCTCGATCGAAGGCGGCTACACATGATCGACCGAATCATTTTAGGCGATAACCCGTTTTACGGTATTAATCACCGTTCACAGTCCGTGGCCGCCGAACGCATGAAGCGTTTTGAGAATACGGACAATATTCTGCAGGTTTTCCGTTTGGCCAAGAAGCATGGGGCGGGAGGTGTGATGCTGTCGGCCCACGCCAATGTCGA
>CAYUTV010000117.1:0-3926 GCA_964447745.1 uncultured Planctomycetia bacterium
ACTTGAATGGGATAACGTTCACGCCCTTCAATGGCTGTAGAAACAATCTCTCCTCCGATGGCTGCTGATAAGGTGCTTTCAACATCCTCCACTGTAAAACCATACTGGGCCAAACGGTCGCGGCGCACTTCAAAATCCAGGAAATACCCACCCGCCACCCTCTCCGCATAAACACTGCGAGCACCCTTCACTTTCTTCAGCGCATTTTCGATATCAATGCCCACCTTTTCAATCTCATTCAAGTCTTTCCCAAAGATCTTGATACCTATGGGTGTTTTGATGCCGGTGCTCAACATATCAATGCGGTTTTTAATGGGCATGGTCCATGAATTGGAGGTGCCGGGTATTCGCAGAGCCTGATCCATTTCATCCACAAGTTTTTCGTAGGTTATTCCACGACGCCATTCATGCTTTGGCTTTAAAACGATAACGGTTTCCATCATTGAAAACGGTGCAGGATCTGTGGAGGTGTCGGCCCGTCCGGCCTTCCCATGAACACGTTCGACTTCCGGAAAGGTTTTAAGAATTTTATCCTGAAGTGTCAAAAGTTTTTGGGCTTCTCCGACGGACATTCCAGGAAGTGTTGTTGGCATATAAAGAATCGTGCCTTCATTTAAAGGAGGCATGAATTCTGTACCGAGTTTCATGTAAACAGGAATGCACGTTAAGAAGGCCACCAAAGCGATGGCGATCGTCGTCTTGGGGCGCTGTAACGTCCATCGCGCGGCGGGCTCATACAGGCGATGCAGTAGACTACTAATAGGATGTTTTTCTTCGGGATAGTATTTACCCACCAGAAGTGTATTGGACGCCTTCGCAATCCATCGGGGACGGAATTGAAACGGTTTCATCCGGGTAAACATCATGCGAAGCGCGGGATCCAATGTAACGGCGAGCAATGCCGCAATCGCCATGGCTAATGTTTTGCTGATCGCGAGCGGTTTAAATAAACGGCCTTCTTGATCGACCAACGCAAATATGGGTAAAAACGCGACCGCAATCACCAATAAGGAAAAAAATACGGAGGGTCCTACCTCTTTGAGTGCCTCCAGCCGTACTTTATGATAATCCCCTTCTTGCCCATGAGATTGCCAATGCTCCAGCTTCTTGTACGCGTTTTCAACTTCTACGATGGCTCCGTCCACCAGCACTCCGATAGAAATAGCAATACCGGCCAAGGACATAATGTTGGAGGTGATGCCCATGAGTGCCATCGGAATAAACGCCAATAGCACGGACACGGGGATGGTGACAATCGGGACAATTGCGGACGGCACGTGCCAAAGAAATATGAGAATAACGATACTTACGATAATCAGTTCCTCGATGAGTTGTTTCTCAAGCGTATGAATGGATTGTTTAATCAGCTCAGAGCGGTCATACGTTTCAATGATTTGAAGGCCTTCGGGAAGATATGGTTTTATGTCTTCGATTTTTTGTTTAACGCGATTGATAACATTCAAGGCATTTTCGCCTTGCCGCATGATGACAATACCGCCCACGGCATCCCCCATTCCGTCCAAATCACCCACGCCGCGTCTCATTTGAGGTCCTATCGCCACGTGCGCCACGTGTTTGACTAAAATGGATGGCTGATTATTTTGACCGGGCTTCACCACGGCATTTTCGATTTTTTCGATGGAATTGGCATAACCTTTAATGCGGATCATGTATTCCAATCCTGTTATTTCCAAAAGCCGAGCACCCATTTCAGCATTACTTTTCCGTACAGCTTCAGTGACATCGGCGATCGACAGCCCATGCGTTTGAAGCTTCAGAGGATCCACATTCACGTCGTATTGTTTCTGAAAACCTCCATAGGAAGCGATCTCTGCGATACCGGGCAATGATTGCAATTGAAAGCGAAGATTCCAGTCCTGGTAGGATCGCAATTCTTGGATATTTTTTTTACCGGTGGAGTCGACCAGCGCGTACTGATACACCCAACCAACACCCGTCGCGTCGGGACCAAGCTCGGTCTTCACTCCCTGAGGAAGGGTTGGCAGGATTTTACTTAAAAATTCATTAACGCGGGATCTGGCCCAATAGAGATCCGTGCCGTCTTCAAAAATGACATACACATAAGAGAATCCAAAATCGGAATAAGCGCGTATATCCTTTACTTTGGGTAGGCCCAGAAGAGAACTGACAATCGGGTACGTGACCTGGTCTTCGATAACATCGGGGCTTCTGTCCCACTGCGAATAAACAATCACCTGAGTATCCGAGAGATCAGGGATAGCATCGAGCGGTATTGTTTTAAGAGAACGGAATGCCACCACGCAAAGAATAGCCGTGAAAATGAGGACAAAGAATTTATTCTTGGCCGAAAATTCTATGATTTTGGGTATCATTGTGCGTGCCCCTCATGCCCTTGATGGGCCATGCCCGAAACAGCGGCCTTTAGCCGGCTTTCCGAGTCGATCAAAAAATTTCCGCTGGAGGCCACTTTTTCTCCTGCCATCAGCCCCTCTTTGACTTCGTAGAAATGATCCGTTTTGACGCCGAGTTTTACATCTCTTGGACTGAACTCATTCTCATTTGCGACAAAAACAAGCTGGTTCATCCCCGTAAAAATGATGGCTTCCTCCGGCACGCTGAGCTTCACTCCCCAATCCACATGCACAATCGCATCGACAGGCGCATTCGGCATCATTTCTTTGGGTGTGTTCTTTGAAAGAACACGAATTTTAATCATGCGCGTTGAAGCGTCGATCACCTGATCCACATATTGGACCTCACCCTCAAATGCGCCCAGAGAACTGGACTGAGGCATGAGTTCCACTTGGTCGCCCTTTTTAACATTAGACGCCAAGGATTCATGAACATAAATATAAAACCAGGTGCCTTCTCCCTCGTGATGGAAAATAAGACGTCTGTCGGGCTTACCAACGGCAATTACATCCTTCACCCAATTTTCAGATAACCCGCGATGCCTTATCTCAATATCCAGTTTTTCCCAAGGGGTGAGTTCGCGTTTATAGGATAAGGGATTCCTGGTCCTATCCCATTCATAATGAGTTCTTTCGATTCGGAGAAACTCCACCTGAAACTCATAAAGTTCAGGATCATGCGCAAGCACCCCCCACGTCTTAAGGGTTTGTTGGAGTGACCTTTCTTCAACAACAGCAGTCGCCATGCTCAATAATTGCCTCTGCGAATCCGAAAGCTTCACAGGAACGCGTCCGTGCACAGCTATCGTAGACACTTTCTCAGAAGGTTCGTCTTGCAGAACTAATTTCATATGACAAATCGGACACACCCCGGGCTTATCTGAGACGATCTGAGGATGCATCGGACAATAATACTTTTGGGTCGCTTCGTTTTTATGTGAATGCTCCTGCGTTGCGGCAAAAGCATAGGGCGCGCCAGTGCCTAAAAAACATACTGCAATGATAGCGTAAATTTTGAGTACTTTAGAATTAAACATAACTTGATCTCCTTTTCAGAATAAAGAATACGCGTCAAAACTGACGCACATCTGAAAAAAGATTAAATGCGGAAAACGGAGAAAAGAACGTGTAAAGGCGGGTGTGGTGAGAAAAATTTCTGTCGATGCTGCGGAACCGACTTCGTAGATAAAATCAGGGGTTCTTGCGATGATAAAATGGCAACTGAACGGTCCACAACATTAGACACACTGTTTAAAATAACATTCTGTTCGTTTGAAGGAGCTTTAATAGAACAATCACAAGCACCTTGGTCACAACAAGAATGATCCACCCGTATCACAGTGGATTGCAGAGCCGCTCCAGAACCCATCATGGTCTCGCAGGACATATTAGTCGCAGCGTTTGCATGAGGCGCGAGAGCGCTGATTAAAGCTAAACTCAAAATAATTAAACGTTTCATAACAAAATTATACCATGCCCAAGAGACATCATCAAAGATTTTATTTTATTAACATTCCTAATTATTTCCAACAG
>CAYUTV010000118.1:0-3857 GCA_964447745.1 uncultured Planctomycetia bacterium
CTTTGCGTATCCAAAAAATTCTCTTGGAGTAAAGCGATTTGTCGTCCTGTTTGACTTTAGCTTCCACCACATAAACGGGATAGCCGTCAATTTCGTCAGATCCCAGCATCGTGTAATTCCAATTCTCAATCTCAAAAGTCTGAATGTCTTCATAATTAAAATCCGTTCCTATCCAGCTTTGGCTTTTGCCTGAAATGCGACGCAGCTTCTTGGCCGCGGGAAGGTATAGGTATTGAATATCGTCGCCGTTCAAAATCTCCTCATTGAGAGTCCCTGTGTCTTTGATATCCAGTGGATACAAAAATTTGAGCAGGTCTTTCCACAGCCCATTCTCCAGTTTTCGGTAACGAATCAGTTCTCGGCGGCGAGTTTCTCCCTGCTCATTGGTTAGTGTTACCTCAAACTCCGAGACCATATCATCACCCTGATAACGTTTTTCGCTTTTTTCCACGATATCTTTTGGGGATAGCTCTTCGGCAATAGCTACAGGGGCGGCGGTCACAAGAGTCATGATGATAAATCCTGCGAAAGTCATGGCGATCACGTTACGCATAGGCTTCTTTCTTTTGTTTAAGAGACTGGCCTGCGGCAACGGTTTTATATTTTGCCCGGTAAGGCCCTGTCATTCCCGGGGGCTCACTCACCTTCTCGAGACCGGGTATATTTTGCATTTCCTTGGCAGCCTTCAAAAGATCGCGCGCGGTGTCTCTGATTGCCTTATCCGATTGCCCGACAAGAGGAAGGGCCAAACGAATCAGATGAATCCCGCGCTTTTCCTGAACCGTGGATTGGGGATTTTCAGAAGCGCGAACCCCGTATTCCCGGTACAAATGGTGCAGAAACGCCTTCACAGGATTGAGTCCTTTGGGCAGAGACAACCCCAGCTTGGCCGCATCGATATAAACAGCATGCCCCCCGACGGGGGTAACCGTCGGGTAGGCGTCCGAAATGCCTTGGTAAAGCATCCGGACAAAATTCATTTTGCGCTCCACGAGTGAAAATGCGGTTTGCGTGTTTTCCATGGAATGCAGCAACTGGCGTTTGCCGTCAAAGGACAGGCCGCTGCCAAAACCCATCATAAAATCCAGCGCGTCGTGGTATAGCGATTCCTCCCGGGTGGCAAAAAAAGCCCCTGAGGATGTTGCGAAGCTTTTCGTAGCGCTCATCGCCACGCCGTCCGCGTATAAGCAAAACTCTTTCAGGATGTCCTGCGGGGATGTATTCCGATACGCGGCCTCGCGCTGCCGAATGAACAGCGCGTTCTCCATGATTCGCGTCGCATCGAGATAGACGCGAACACCGTATTTTTTGGCGATACGGCTCACTCCCCTCATATTCTCCATGGAAATGGGTTGGCCGCCCACCGCGTTGTTGCAGGGTTCCACGCAGATATAGCCGCACCAGCGCGCGTGGTTTGTCTGAATGATTTTTTCGAGCGTGTCGAGATCCAGATTTCCCTTAAAAGGCATTTGGCTTTCCGGTTGATAGGCCTCTGAAATGCCGCATTCCATCGTACTGCCGCCCGCCAACTGCACATGAATCCGCGTCGTCGGGAAAAGAGGGCTGCATGGAACAAATAATCCGTTACGCACCAACAAACGCGAGAGCAGCGCCTCGGCCACGCGTCCCTGCGACAACGGCACGACGTACGGAAATCCGAATAATTCCTTGAAACGCGTTTGGAGATCCAAATCCACGGATTTGGGAATCAATTGAAATGACTTAGGCGGCTTCGGGACATACGTTTTATTCAACAAGCTGTCGGTCAAATAATCCCTGGAAACAAGATCCTCGGGAATTAACATAACGTTGTGGCCCACTTTTTCCAGCACTTTGTCGCGAAATAATTTTGTTTCCATCTCATTCAACCTCTTCTTCGATCTCTTTGAGTATCATGCCGGCATCGACCACATAATAACTCATCCGGAACAAATCAAAAAGCATCACACGCGGCAACGTGATGGGCTTTCTCGATCCGGGTATGACACCGTCCAAAACATAAGCGACACATTCGGTGGACAGGAGCGCCCCGGCCGTGATCACGGACACGGCAACGGATGGAACCTTTCCGTACTGCAAGCTCTGCCCGATCAGATTCAAATGTTCCGGCATAAATATTTTTTTGAGGATTTCGGGAAAATTGGCATTCGCTTTTGTGTGTTTAAAGGTGCTGGTCCATGCCTTCATGCTCATTCCCGAAGGCGATGAGCAGATGGCCGCGCATCCGAAGCCGAGCATCGGAGCCGCCACGCTGAAAAGACCCCGCCCTCTCGCGTTTTCATGCAACCGCTCGCGTAGTTCATACGGCACGCTCACATCCAGACAGTCAATCAGGATATCCGCGCCTTCCAGAAAGCGGTCGTTATTATCCGAAGTGATTCCCTCCGGAAAAAGTTTGATCTCGGCATCAGGGTGGATATCAAGCAGCATCTCCCGGTATACGTCCACCTTGCGGCGACCCAGCGCTTTGTGCGTGGCGCCCCACTGGCGGTTCATATCGGGAAGGTCAAAGTTGGCTGGATCGGAGAGATAGAATTTTTTAACGCCCATGCGCGCCAGGGTCAGCATCGTGGAGCCGGCGATTCCGCCGCACCCGGCGGATGCGACCGTGCACTTCCCCAGGCGCTTAATGCCTTCGTCCGTCAGGATCGGGAAACTGCGGTGTAGAAATTTTGGGTCGCAGTTCTCATTAAACATGCCGGTTAGATGGAAACCTTTGAGATGAATTCCTGTTCGCGCTCAAAGGCCAGTTTCGCGCCGGTGGCCTTATCGGAGCCCCAGCCCGACTTGAGAACCGTGAAAACCGTTTCACGGAAGCGCTTGGAGGTCACCCACATGATCGAGAAGAGCTCCTGCCCGAAGATGAGTTTGTTGATCGCGCGCGATGCGATACCGATGGAGGGTTCTGTCGTGTTCACGCAGTGCCACCACCAATGGGGCGAAAACAGCACGTCACCGGGCTCGAGATTTGCCGTGTACTTGGGGATGTAGCGATACAAAGGATAGCCCTCTTTCTCTATTTCCTCGTGGGACTTTTTCCAATCAATCGGGGACATGGAATAAAACATATCCTTGCGCGTCGCCGGATACATGAACATGGAGTGCTTTGGATGCACGAACGTCCATTCTTTTCGGCCATAGACCATCGTAAAAAGGTTCGGGCCTCCCGTGCAATGCCATCCTGAGCGCGTACCGCCGCCCGACAGAAAGATCTGTGTGGACATAATACGCTTGTCTCTCGTGCTCAAATACTCTCCCAGAGTTTTCAGATCCAGATCATCCCTTAACTTGGGATTGCGGTTAAATATGTCTTCCGTATGCCCCGGAAAATACGCACCACCTTTGCGGATATTATCCACTACCTCGGCCACGGTCATTTCGACATAGCGCAGAGCCTCTTCGTTCAATTGATTCCCGCGCACGCGAACAGGCACACTCTCTTTTCCGTAGTGTTCCTTGAAAAATTCCGGGGACCATTTTTTTACGGCTTCCCAGTTCTTGGCTGCGCCCTTAAAAAGGATCGGCGTGTTGGCCTCGAGGTAAACCTTATGAAATTCATCGGGCGTGATGTCCTCGATTCTCATCTTTGGCACCTCAAGAGTTGGCGCATCTCCATAGGGTTTCACCTGATCGAGGATCTCCTGCTCGATGGCCTTGAGAGCGGCGACGCATTTGGGCGAACCGTAGATCCCGTGCTTATCGCGACCCACGAAATAATGGCGGTAAACAAAGAGTGCCCAGTACTTCATGCAGGTGCTCTTTTTGACTTTTGGCCAACTCGACAAATCGACGGTTTCAAACTTGCCGGATTCCGCTTCCGCCGCATGCGTTTTTCCGATGTTACCGAGTATCGCCGT
>CAYUTV010000119.1:0-3848 GCA_964447745.1 uncultured Planctomycetia bacterium
CCCAACGAGATTATCTGATTTTTCATCGTCACTCTTTCGTTTATCTTGTGGTTGGAGGAGATTTTTAATATAGTGAATATCATGATAGATGGTCCTTATAAAAGCAACTCAAAACACGAACCATTTATGAAAGCCGCGATCGAAGAAGCGCGCAAGGGACTCGCCGAAGGCGGAATCCCTATCGGATCTGTGTTGGTTATGGACGGCAAGATCATCGGCCGCGGTCACAACCGGCGCGTCCAGAAGAAATCGGCCGTTCTGCATGCGGAGATGGACTGCCTGGAAAATGCGGGCCGGCTAAAGGCCGCCGATTATCAAAAATGCGTCATCTATTCCACGCTCTCGCCATGCGATATGTGTACGGGCACCATTCTTCTTTATAAAATTCCCACGGTGGTTATCGGAGAAAATGCGACCTTTCAAGGCCCCGAGGATTATTCTCAAAGCCGGGGTGTGGAGATAATCAACTTGGAGCTCGAAGAGTGCAAATCGCTTATGCGTGAATTCATCTCTGCGCGCCCGGAACTCTGGAATGAAGATATCGGCGTCTGACAGTAGGACCTTTTAGAAGGAAATACACACCGGAGAGTTAAGGATGAAAATACATACACTGATCAGACACCATATTGTGAAAGCGCCGCGCGAAGAAGTATTTGCATACTACAGCGATCCCTATCATCTTGAGAAAATTACGCCTCCGTCTTACCATTTGAACGTGCTAACGCCCAGGCCCGTTACGGTTGAGACTGGGACTCTTATCGATTATTCAGTGCGATGGAGGGGATTGCTCTTTCGCTGGACATCGCTCATCATCGAATGCCACTTTCCCTCCAATCTCATCGAAGTGCAAACGAAAGGGATATTTTCCTCCTGGCATCATCAGTACACATTTGAAACTCACAAAGACGGTACTCGTGTAGTCGAAGTAGTACAGTATGCAATGCCTTTCGGTATTTTCGGCGAGTGGGTGCATAAACTTCTTGTCGAAGATGACCTAAGACGGCTTTTTGACTACCGTTATAGCGTGCTTGGGCACGTCTTCGGTTCGGCGTTGAAGAATGAGTAATTTTTTTGGTTTGCGCAGAATTTTGGGATTTCCGCTAGGAATTCTGCTGTTTGTATGCGTTTATCTGGCTCCGACTCCCGAGGGTTTATCTCTCGACGCTAAGAAGGCCGCAGCGGTGGCATTTCTCATGGCTGTCTGGTGGATGACCGAATGTCTGCCGATTGCTGTTACCGCACTTGTACCCCTGGCATTGTATCCTTTGCTTTCGATCATGAGTGCCTCTGAAACTGCCACGCGTTACGCGGATCCCAATATCTTTCTTTTCATGGGCGGTTTTATGCTTGCTCTCGCCATGCAAAAATGGAATTTGCATAAACGAATCGCCCTCAATGTGATTTATGCCGTGGGTGCGGGCCCTCGCCGGATGTTAGCCGGCTTTACCGTTGCGGCGGCGGTTATTTCCATGTTTGTTTCCAATACAGCAACGGCTGTCATGATGCTTCCGATCGGGATGGCCGTTGTTAGCCATCTGGATCCGGAATCCGGAACAAAGAGCCGCTTTGGTGTAGCGCTGATGCTGGCTATCGCTTACGCATGTAGCGTAGGAGGCGCCGCGACATTGATCGGATCCCCGCCCAACCTGATATTTGCCGGTCAAGCAAAAATGCTTTTCCCGGAATTAGGTGAAGTGAATTTTGTTCAGTGGTTTTTGTTTGCGTTCCCGTTGGCGGTCGGGTTTTTAGTCATGGTCTGGGCTTATCTTGCTTTTGCAGTATTGGGTAAAACGCAAAACCTTAAGAGTGATAAGGCTTTGATTGAACAAGAAATACAGTCTCTCGGACCCTGGTCTCGGGGCGAAATCGGCGTCATGATTGTTTTTGCCCTTGCCGTATTGGGATGGATCTGGAGAGCGGACATATCGTTTGGCGGTTTCACCATTCCCGGATGGACGACACTCTTCCATCTAAAAGGTGTTCACGACGGCACTGTCGCGATGACAGCGGCTCTCGTTTTGTTTGCCGCGCCGGTAAGCCTAAAAAAAGGAGAATTTTTGTTGGACTGGGAAACTGCGTCTAAATTGCCGTGGGGGATTCTTCTTCTTTTCGGGGGAGGGTTCGCACTCGCTGAAAGTTTTCGCATTACCGGGTTAGATATATGGCTAGGCGGCGGTTTCGAAGTCCTTCGTGACATCCCGCGTCCGGCTCTGATTCTGATCTTATGCCTGGCGATCACATTTCTTTCGGAACTTATGTCAAATACGGCCCAGGTTACCATGCTGATGCCGGTCTTGGCGGCTGCTGCACCGGTTTTGGGAGAGCATCCTTATATTCTCATGATTCCGGCGACTATCGCGGCTTCCTTTTCATTCATGATGCCGGTTGGCACTCCGCCAAACGCCGTAATTTTCGGGAGTGGCTATGTCACGATTCCCAAAATGGCAAAAGCAGGGTTTGCTTTGAATATCATGGGGGCGTTCTGGATTACGCTTATTTCTATTTTGTGGCTTGAAACATCGTTTGGAATAAAAACAGGACTTTCATGAAAACGCTTATTACGAAGTCGAGTTTTATGTTTTCATTGATGATGTTTGCCGCAGGTTCTCTTTGTGCTTCCGATGATTTCCAATATTGGTCTCGGCTTACTTTAAAAACATGGGAACAAAAACCTTACAGCCTTTCTACTTACTTTGATATGCGACTTATGGATGATGCCGCCGATCCTCGGCTTTATCTTATCAGTGAGCAATTGGCTTACCGGTGGTCCGAAAATTTGAATCTGGGTCTCAATTACACATATCTTGAATCGGAGACGAGATTGGCTTCAGGAGAAGAGATTTTTAAATACCAGCATCGAATGGAATTGGAAGCCAATCCACATTGGAAACCGGTCGATTGGCTTAGGATCAAAAACCGTAACCGCGTGGAATTTCGCTGGATCGAGGATCAGGGATCGGACAACGCGCGGTTTCGTCATCGGTGGGAGATAGAGTTTCCTTTGAAGGACAAATCACCTTTACAGGCGTTCTTCGCGAACAACGAATTTTTTTATGATTTTAATAAAGGGGAGTACAGTGAGAACCGGGCGATTCCTTTAGGAATCAAACTGGCGATTAGCGAAAAAGCTTCCGTGCAGGTATTTTATATGATCCAATCCAGAAAAGGCGTTGATGATTGGTCATCCAATCAGATCGTTGGCACACATATAACGGTGACTTTCTAAAAAAATCATATTACCGATAAAACGACCGGCATTTGATGATCTTTTCTTGTTTACAATATATTATATTTGGAATATACTAATAATAGTATATAAAGGAACTAATTATGAAGCGGATTGATAGCCAGACGATAGTGAACGCAGCACGAATTCTTCGGGTGATTGGTCATCCGGACAGATTGAGAATCGTGGAGGCCCTGGAAAAGTCTTCTAAAAGCGTCAAGGAACTGATGAAAGACTTGCGGTTGTCTCAAGTGAGCGTGTCCAAGCACTTGGCTATATTAAAAAAGCAGCACATTGTAGGCAGCCAAGTCAGGGCACATTTTAGGCATTATTCCATTACGTATTCTAATGTGATACGTATTTTGAACTGCTTGAGATCGCATGGAGGAGTCGGCAGATGAAGAAAATATCAGTGAAGCAATTTGAAAATGAGTATAAACCTGATGCGGCTGTCCAGTGTTTGGATGTGCGCGAGCCGGCAGAGTACGCCCAGAGTCGATTGGAGAATTTCAGTCTCTGTTCTTTGAGCAGTCTATCAGAAAAAACCGTTGCGCCGTTGGATAAATCCAAGACAACCTACCTCCTTTGCCGTAGCGGTAACCGCGCGTGTCAGGCGGCGGAG
>CAYUTV010000120.1:0-1193 GCA_964447745.1 uncultured Planctomycetia bacterium
TCGACCGTTTCCGCGCGAAGGCCTCCAAGGCCAGCCAGGCCAAATCCAAGATGAAGCAAATCGAGAAATTAAAGACGATTGAAGTCGGTCATCCGCTGGGAAACGTCCACATCCGCATTCCGGCGGTCGATCGTCGAAACGGCATTGCCATGGCGTGCGAAGATCTGGCGATCGGCTATCCCGAGAAACTCGTCGCGGACAAAATTCATATTGAGATCGACCAAGGTTCCCATGTGGCGGTGTTGGGTGATAACGGACAGGGAAAGACAACTTTTTTAAGAACGCTCGCCGGGGATTTGACAGCTAAGGCAGGAAAATTTAAATGGGGTCACGGGCTGCGAGTTGCCTATTACGCCCAACACGTCTTCACGTCCTTGCGCGCCGATAGCACGGTTTATGAGCATCTGGCGAGCATGGCCGCACCTTCCGTGACGCGGCAGGAAATTTTGAACCTGGCCGGAAGCTTCCTGTTTAAGGGAGAGGATGTTGAAAAGAAAATACAGGTATTGAGCGGAGGTGAACGCGCCCGCGCGTGTCTGGCGGGACTTCTCTTAACAAAGAGCCAGGTGCTGCTTTTGGACGAACCCACAAACCATTTGGATTTTGAAACCGTCGAAGCACTGGGCCGCGCGCTAAAGGCATTTGCCGGCACGCTTTTTTTCATCAGCCACGACAGAACGTTCGTGAATCTTGTGGCTACGCAGATCGTGGAGGTAAACAACGGAGCCGTGCGTCTTTACCCAGGAATTTACGAAGACTATGTGTACCACCTCGAGAACGTTTTACGCAAGGAACTCAAGGAAGATTCAGGCTCTTCTGCGAACGGTACTGCTCCCGTGAAAAAGAAATCTGACTACCACTTACGTAAAGAAATGGAATCAGAAAAACGCAAGCTCGGCACGCGCATCCGCCGCTCCGAAGAACAAATGGCCGCATACAAAAAAGAGCGTGAAGAGATTCACGAGCATTTCGTAAAAGATGCCGAGCACTGGTCCCGCGAAAAGCATGATCGCTATGAGGAATTAGCTCGCTTGATAGAGAAGGAAGAAGCTCTTTGGCTCGAAGCCACTCAAAAGCTTGAGCAGATGGCGCGGGGTTGATTACCTTTCGGCGGTATATAGAGTCGCCGAACCAAGAATAAACGAACGTGTCTTAATGTTTTTGAATCCGTGCTTTCTTAGCACTGCCACGAA
>CAYUTV010000120.1:1203-3835 GCA_964447745.1 uncultured Planctomycetia bacterium
GCAGATAAGCTATCGGGTATTTTTTTCCGAACAGCAAAAGACCGTATATTCCGACGCAAATAAACATATACACTTTCCAAACAAAGCGCAGAACGGGGTTATTCGGTTTGGTGAGATCGAGTAATCCTATTTTTCCTCCGGGATTTAGCGAAGCATGCATGCCCGCCATAATTTGTTCGATATTCTCATAGAGATTTCGCATCGCAAATCCCGAAACAATACAGTCAAACATTTTATTTTTGATGGGCAGGTCTTCGGCCTTGGCCTGGATGAAACGGGTCGGCGCGTCAGCGGCGGTATGGACTCTATCCAAGGTTCGCCGAGCCACGTTGATCATATTGGCAGAAAAATCCAAACCCGTAACGTCTCCTTGCGGGCCCGATAGTCTCATTGCTCCGAAAGTTAAGTCGCCGGTGCCGCAGGCCACGTCCAAAACAGCCGACCCCGGACGCACAACGGCGTTGAGGCATTCGCGCCGGAGGTGCGGAGTGCTACCGAAGCCGATGAGCAAGGAAAAAAGGCCGTAGCGTGTCGCCATGCCGTCGAACATAGTGCGAATATATATTTCATCGGGCTTATCAACAGAGCGAAGATTTAAGCTCATCGTTATACCGGAAATATGTGCGAAAAGAATTCCGCGCGGCTCTTAACGCCGGCCTTTTCAAAGATTTGAGTGATGTACTGCTTAACCGTTTTTTCCGATAAAGACGCCACTCGGCCGATTTCTGCGTTGGAGAGTCCTTTGAGAAGAAGACGCGCGGCGTCTTCTTCGCGCGGTGTAAGCGATAATTTCTGTAAACCGCGGTCAATTAGATGCTGTAACGAAGAGGGTCTCAGAATCATATTTCGTACGACTTCCTTGAGAGCCGAATAGCGGAAAGGTTTTTCCAATAGGTAATTGGCGCTTGCATTCAGCGCTTCTTTGGCCATGCCCTTATGACTGAATGCGGTGATGAGGATTGCCGGTGTATGAATTTCTTTTTCGCGTAGTCTCGCCAAGAATTGAACGCCATTCATGCCGGGCAGACGGATATCGACAATAAGCACGTCATAAGTTCCTACGCCTATTTTGACTAAAGCGGATTCGGCATCGCCATACACATCGCATTGGTCTCCATCGGCGATAAATTGCCTAGAAAAAATCAGCGAAGAATCCCTGTCATCCTCGATAAATGCGATTTTCATCTCAGGCGGCTCCCGGGAGATGGATAATGGCTTTGGCGAACCCTTTGTCATTGCTCAACGTCATCGACCCGCCGATTTGTTCTATGAGATTATTGGACAGTACCAGACCCAACCCCAAACCTTTTTGGCTGGGCACTGGTATTTTGGCCTGGGCTTTTAGCGCGCTATCTGAGAAAACTCGGCCTGAGTTGGCCAGACAAATTTCAACGGTATTGCAGGTCTGATCGCGTCGCATGGTTAATGTGAGAATTCGTTGTGATTTAGGCGTATCTTCAAGCGCTTGAAACGCGTTTGCGAAAAGAGTCAACAGCACCTGCTCAAGCAACTGCGGATGAATGAATGTTTTCGCGTCGTCTAAATTTTCCGTCAGGGAAATTCCAAAATCGTGAGCTTGGGGACGAATTTTATCTTCTATGAACAGCGTCAGCCAGGGTTTTAATAGCCACGTCTCCCGGCTATGAACGGCTTCACTGAGCCAGCCCGGGTTTGAGTAAAGATTTTTTAAATCTTCCAGTTTTTGAAGGTTTCGCTGAACCAACTCTTTTCGCTCGTCGGGCGATAAAACCGAGGGCTCTTCAAGCGCGGCGGCCAAATTATGCAGAGGATTTTGAATTTCGTGCAACATCTGTGATACCAACGTATGAAACAAAAGGTCCTTTTGCAGCGTGTAGTTTTTTAAGGAAAGGCGGTCTATCAGGCGTTTTTGCCGTATAAGAAGATGTAAACCGACTCCCACCGATATGCCCGCAAGCACGGGGAACACCAGATCCATGAGTTCATGCATGATAGCCAGCGCAGGCATCTGGCCGGCGCTTGAATCCAAGATGCCTTCATCAATAAAGGCGTAAAGGATTCCCAATAGGCCGCCGATGACTGGCAGTATCCAGGCTTTTCGTTTGAGAATCCAGCTGCTCTGCATGACTACGAGTATAACACGGACGATTTCAGGGCCTACCGACGAAAGTCGGATACGCAGACGGATATAGTACCTATAATAGGGGGTGGGGGAATAAGCCATGAAACGAATAATGATAAGTATAGGGGCAATACTTTTGTTGTTGGGCACACAACCGTTATTTGCCGCGGTCGAATCGTACCGTCTAGATGAGGCCAAGACACGAATCGAGTATCACGCACAATCCACGGCGCTACATGGTTTTTTCGGAACGGCGCCACATGTTCAGGGCCGCTTGATTGCGGATGTGTCCGATACTGTGAAGCTTGTCCAAGAAGGCCGGATTCAGATCGATGTCCTATCTATGACCACGGGGATTCGGGCAAGAGACCATGCTATGCGGCGCATGTTTAACGCGGATAAGTTCGGGGAAATTAGTTTTGACGTCCATCAGATTTCATTAAAACCGGAAAATTCAAACAGATACCTTATTGAAGGTGTGCTTAGCATAGGTGCCATCGAGCAGCCGTTGACTCTGGATGCGGAAGCAAG
>CAYUTV010000121.1:0-3803 GCA_964447745.1 uncultured Planctomycetia bacterium
CGGTTCGCTGTTAACGAACATGTCCCAGGTTCGAGTCCTGGCCGGGGAGCCATTTAGGACGAGAGAGCCTTTCGGCGAACAAGCCGAAGGGCTTTCTCCATTTGGGGACTACACTTACGTCAACGAGGGTGTAGTTCGAGGCCAGAAATTTGAGGATTTGACCCTTTTCCTCGTAGTCGGCCTTAACATACGTTGAATACAAGCGGTTAGAGAGTTCGAGGGTTCTGTTCGCGGTTTCAAGCCAATCCGGATTTATCCGTCCAAGACCGTTGATGATTGCTTTGATCTCCATGATGTTGGCCTTATATTCAGTTTCTTTGGCCTTAAAAGCATCCTCATCAAGCTCACCGTCGAGTTTAGCGTCATAAAGACGGGAAAGACGCAGGTTGACCCGATCCAGCTCCTTTTCGAGCGTATTCAGGCGGTTTTCGCGTAAATGCTGGCCTGTCTTGTCGCTCTCTTTAAGGGCTTCTTTTAGCCAATCAACCGTTTCGCGATCTAGCGTTACTGATTTGACCTGCGGCTCGAAGAGATGAGCGACGCGGTTTTCAGGGACATAGCCCCAGCCATTGTGACGCCCCTTTGAAAAGGAGCAATGGTAATAAACGAAACGCTTCTTTTTGATCTCACCCAGCACTTTGCATCCGCACTTTCCGCAGAGCATAAGGTTGTTAAAAGCAAATCCTTTTCGTGTCGGCATTGGGCGACCTTTGCCGCGTATAACGGCTTGAGCTTTATCGAAAAGTTCTTTTGTGATGATCGGATCATGGCTTCCTTGATGAAGTGCGCCATGCCAACGAAATGCCCCGTAGTAGATCGGATTTTTTAAAACAACGTCGATCACGCTTTTTCCGACGCGGTGACCTCTTTTCCCACGAAAGCCCTCTTTGTGAAGAGTATCGGCAATCATTGCGAGAGAAAAGGAACCAGATGCCATTAGGGTAAATGCCTTGCGAATAAATGGAGCGCGGTCTTTATCTATTTCGATCAGATGCGTCAAAAGGTTGTTTTGATACCCTAATGGAGCAACGGAAGGGTAGTGTCCCTGCTCGGCCTTTTCATTTTGTCCCATCTTTGTCTTGCGCGAGATGTCGTTGGACATTTTCTTGGCAACGGCCACCTCAATATCAAACATGAACTCATCGTCCGAGCCGGAGTTTCGATCAATAACCTTGCCTGTCCGCGAAAAGTGGATCGTCTTGCCATATTCTTTGATAAGCGTGTAAATTTTTAACTTGTCGAAGTCGTTCCGAGTCATGCGATCGGTGACATCGAAAATGATATGTTTTATTTCGTCGTGCTTTTTGGCGTATTCGACAAGCTGATTAAAAGACTGACGGTCTGTTTTCCAAGCGGATTCCCAGACCTTGTAATGTTTTACGATCTCAAGATTTTTCCGGCGGGCATATTCGTATCCGAGCTTTTCTTGGGCATCGAGAGAATAGCCATCTTCTTGGGCTTTGCTGGAAACGCGGACATAAAGAAGGGCAGAATTGATATTCACCTTATCCCCACCCAAAGTTATTTCCGCATGAACAATTTTTTGGCATGGCTGAAACTTTATACGCCTTGTCGCATCGTGAGCAGATAACTTCTTTATCGACCGCCGAACGGATGTTGTCCGGAAAAAGGTGAATTTTCTCTTCATTGTCTGGCTTAACTATCCGAACCCCATAGAAGTAATCCCATTTTTTATCTTGATAGCCCGCACCTATGGGCTTTGCCAGATAAAACATATAACTTGCGCTTCTGCCACCAGCTTGGGGTATTACCGTCGCGCCAGAGGCGGCTACAATTGTAAACGTCGAAGAAATATCAATGGTAGGGGCGAAAACACTTCCACCAGTTTTCTGTCCTGTCCATGCGTTCACGTTGACCATTGTGCCGACGCCTTCTTCATAGACGAGGCCATGCTTAAACCACTTTTCTTTTTGATAGTCGGAAGGGTTTTGCAAAGTAAATTCAATGGAATAGCGGCATTGCTCACAGGCGAGGACGGGATTCCAATGCTTGTTTTCGCATCGGGGACATTTCACCGAGATTTTCTTCCTTTGTCAGATAAAAGTTTTTGTATGTGATAGCTCTGGATTTTGTTCGGTTTGATCCGGCGGTTGAGCCAACGATTCACGGTAGAAAAGGCCACGCCGAGCTTCTTGGCGAGTTCCTGCTGGGTGATTCTGTTCTCAAGACGGTAAGTTTCGAGTTTTTCGATGATGTCCATAGTAGGCATTTTATAGCACCTTATTTTTTATAGCAAGAAGAACCTCTTCTACTTTTTCTTCAAGCGTCGGTTTAGTTTTACCAGAAAAATCCATACTTTTGATGATTTCCGTGAGCCGCGACGGATCATAGTTGCCGTAGATCGATATAGTCGTGGCGATGTGTTCATGGCCAAAATTCTGGCTGATAGCCTTTATTTCCTCGCCGTTTCGACACGCTCTGAAAGCCAAAATGGTTGCCAGATGCCGGAACGTATGCGGCGGGAAATATGATAACCCGGCCTCTTTAGAACGCTTCTTGAAAATTTCCCGAATCCGGCTCGATCCTTGCCAAAAGACCGGCTCGACATCCGACGAAGCCTCGAAAGTTAAATTGTCCGCCCCTTTTTCCAGCTCAGAGCGCGGAAAGAGCGGGTCTTGAGAGCCGAATCCCTTTTCGTATAAGTATTTTGCCCATTCAAGGACATAACGGAGCATCGTTTCATCAAATCGAAAAAGGGTTGTTGGGATCAGCTTCGAGAACTTTGTAGTCACTCCTTTTCGCGGATTTTGCAAGATAACCAACTTCTCCTTGTCCAGGCAGCCGAGCGGAAGAGTTGCTACGGCGCTGTCCCTCATCCCGCTTAAAAGCGTGAAAGCCACAAGCGCCCTGTCTCGCCGATCAACTTCGGTTGTCGGCTGAATAGATTCAACCAGCTTTTGAACATAATCAAGCGAAGGATAGCTCCGAGGCGTGGATTGAGTAGCGATGCGCTCCTCTTTTTCGGTTACTTTGAGGTAATCCACCGAGTTTGGCTTGATGCGGTTCCGGTAGCCCGGTTCCCGAACGAGCCAGCCGAAAAACTTCCGCAGATAACGCAGATAGGCGTGATAGGTAACAATTGAGATGGCTTTACCCCGAAATTGCCGTTCGGACAGCCAGCGTTTGAAATCAATCGCCTTGTCCCCGCTATAAAGGCCAAAGTCCTCGTCTTTAGAAAACTCCTGCCAGAGTAGAATTGCGTTTTCGATGTTACTTACTGTAGACTCACAACACCCATCTGCGTTCTTGAGCCACCTAAAAAAAGACCGTTTAACCCGTTCATTCTTGGCGTTTACTTTAGGCATTTTCCCGTCCTTTCAAGATGTCATTGTTTGCGGAGCTAATCACACTACCGTTTATTACTTTTAGAGGTTCCGCAAACGTAAGGCCGATTTCCCGCCATTTAGCGGTTTTTTCTTCGGACGAAAAAAGGCATAGTCTTTGGCCGCAAGCCTCACACACTCCCCGTAAAATCACCTGTTTATGAGCCTGCCCAAGTTGCCTTCCGGTGGCTTCAAAAACAAGCTGATCGGGCGGACTCTTTCTAGGCGCGTGGCATCGGGGGCAGTAAAATTCTCCTGTTTTGAGTGGCTTTTTCCGGTCTTTCAAGCGCCCTGCGAGGAAGGCACGGAGATCGTAGCCCATGACGAGGAAGGGCTTGGCGTTATCGGGCAAGATGCGTAAGCCGTCATTCCGCCATACCTGAATGGTGCGGACGTGGGTATGCAAGATCTGGGCGATCTCCTCAAAGGAGTACGCCCGCCTCGCTTTAAAAAGCCGTC
>CAYUTV010000122.1:0-3783 GCA_964447745.1 uncultured Planctomycetia bacterium
TCAAATCCGGCCGCAGTGAGGCGCCTATCGGCTTCGTCGACCAATTGGTCCAATAATTTTCTATCCCCCGGATCCATGGATCGTTTCACAGAACGGCGACGGGCCCCCTCCTCTTCATTATTTTTTATAACCTTGGAAACTGACGGAATGCGCGCGAGCCGCGCACCACTGGTCGGTTCATTAAAATCGCGCGATTGACGCCAGGAATGTGTAAACGGATTGGGATCAATGCGATAACTCTTATCGGGATGACCGCCGTAGAGTTCCGCATCATAAATGGCTTCTAAATCAAAATCGAGGCCTTCATACTGATTGAGCTGGTATAAGTCGCTTTGAATATTCTCCAGAGCGCGCTTAAGTGACTCTAAGGACGAAGCGTCCGCGATACGCTCAAGAATGCTGAACGCAATCGAGCGCGTACGCTTATCTCTATCGCGTAGATAATGTTTCCAAATAATTTTCCCGGTATTGTTAATCAGAGTACTTTTAATCTCTGTGGAGAGATCCATATCCAATCGGGATTTGAGGTTGATCAATTGCCCGAACCGGTATGATTCAAGAGAACTTGGGAATAAAAAGAACGCGGCCACTTCTGCCATTATATGAATCGCCAATAGTGAGAGATGTCCGCCCCATCCGAACGCGATGATTCTGAAAAGAGGCCACTGCATGGAGTCTTCATTGTCACGCAGCACGGTTGTGAGACTTTTCTTATACCGGCTCAAGGCGAACGCCTGCATTAAAGTATTCAATCCGAGAGATACATCTTTGCTCGAGACGGCTTTAAAAGCATCCGGCGTACCCGGCCACTCCGGCAACGGTGACCGAAATGCCAGGCGAGCCCCTGATAATTGACCGCGAAGCTCCAAGGCCTCCCTCATTACCGGATCATAGTTGGACGAAAGCGGGTTCAGGTCCGCACTCTCATTCACCGCAACCAAGATTCCCTTCTTCGAAGACTCTTTTTTGCCTTCGGAATCGATTACTTCAATATAAAATGTGTTGAGCTGCGGAGTCTTTACCGGGATGCGTGCTTCCCAAATTCCGGCGCCCTGTGATTGCGTTAAAAGGGCTAATTCCACGCGGCGCGTCGGACCCTCGCCCTCCATAACAAGCGTAACGGAACGCGGTTTTCCGGCCACTGCCGCAGAAATGAGAAACGGCGGCGCGTTTTGTCGCTCATCCAGTCTTCGGATCTGAACGGGTGTGCGCGTGGTATCAGGAGTTGTTTTGAGAATGCTGACGCCTGAGGTATCGCGTCCCGCATCTCGCTGCTTCTGAAGACGTCTCAGTAACGCCACCGCGTTGGTCGCACGCTCGGATGCCGACTCACCCTTTGCGGCATGGATCAGCTCTTCCAGCGTCACGTCCTCAGGTAAACGGGCGCGCCACTGCGAAAGCTCACTCGGGCGATTTAAACGGTATTCTTCTCCCAGCGGCAGAATATCAATCCAGCCCAAAACACTGATCAGCGGCACATTTTCCTCCGCGACTTCCGGATAAATACTGCGGGGCGCATAAGCCATCTGCAAAAGTTTCTCATGCAATTCCGCGGTTAATTCATTGGGGTAACGCGCCCTCTCTTCGTCGGATAGCGCGGGGAATAGATCTTTCAGGAGTTCGTCATTCACATCAGGCGTCAGGGCCTTTCGGGTGGCTTCGGGAGACTGTGAATCAACCACGCCAAAAGTCGCAAAAGCGTTTCGAACCTGTTTGGTCGGGTGGTATCTTCCTGATCTCTCAAGACCCCAAATCATAGGAACATAATTATAGGCATCCAACCGTTCTGCGGATTCCTGAACCGTGTTTGGCACGGACCCCAGCATTTCGAGAATGAGCGTCGTCCCTGATTCCTGCGCGATTCTTAAAAGCTCCGATAGAATTCCCTCTCCCGGAGACAACCGGTAATACGCGGGTCGGATCGTATCCGTGGGCTGCGGAGGTGTTCCATTTTCCGGAAACAGGTATTCCCTGAGAAAACCTTCGTCCTGCGCACGTTCATTGGGTGATAGACGAATAAAATCCCAGTGCGGTTCGCCGCTGAATACACTGTCCTCCACCTGATACCAACGTCTCCAGGGAGAGTCTTCGGCCAATTTCCGACCGTGTTGATCCGTCGGCACCTTTCGCACGGCCATGATCATATTAGCCGGATCTCTGAAAGCACCGCCGCTCGAGAAAACCTGATCCACCGTTTCCCTGGACAGAACCTCGCGCAGGCGATTGTTGATAAGGTTCGCTGCCTGTAGCACTGCGGCCGCCTTTGCTTCATCCGTTCCCTGTGATAGAGCTTCCTGACGAATCCTGGCCACAGAATCATAGATGCCCATCTTCTCGAGTGTCCATTGTTGGTCGACATCCTGGACAAACGCGTAGGTTCGATACAAACCAAGGGCGTGGTCAAACCTTATATAAGGAGATCTGCGCTGATGGTGGCGGAAAAGATCCAAAATAAATTTTTCCGTTTCCGGGTTGGACCAATCGTAGAGCGAGAATTGCCAGTTCTGACCGACGGGTGTTTCTTTTTTCCCCGGAACGCCTTGCGTCTCTGTCCGACGGTAGCCATTTTCTTTCTTAAGACCGACCAATCCGGGTTGAACCCAGACATCCGCGTCCGGCGCGGAAAACGGCATATCGATCATGAAGTGAACGCCCTGCGCAGCTGCTTCATTCGCGAGTTCACCCCATTGACGATCGGCGATAAATTGAACGAAAGAAGCAAACAATACCTCTTCAGATAGACGCGCGCGGGCGGCCGCGAGTACCTGCGGGTCTCGCGAACCGATGCCGGGTTCCCTGCGATCCCAGGTCCTCCAGTCCCACCCCGTCGCGGGGTCGGCGGCCATGTGCTCGCGCTTGAGCTCGAGATACAACATGTGATCCGGCAGCCATGATTCGTTGGCGCTTAAGAACGACTGGAATTCAGCGTAGGCGTTCGATTTCGGGTTCCGCCTGAATTCGTCCCAGATCAATTTCATCGCCTCCATCTTTAGTTGAGAGATGGTCTCGTGCTCGATCCTGTCACTCTTGCGAAGGATGCGGATTCTGTTTTCATTTTGAGCGATTAACGCGCGAGCCTGCGCCGTTGCAATGCCTTGTCCTTCCAGCCACCTGATCAACGCATCCACGCTAATGTATTCGGGGTCTATGGCACGGGAACTTGCCACGGAATACGGAGAGAAATACGCCGATGAGAAGTTGATCGGCAGCCATTGCAGAAGATGCATGCCCATTAGGCGGCAAAATTCGACTGCCTTCTTTGCCGTTTCAAAATCGCCGATCCCCCAATCGCCTTTCTCTGCGTCCGGATCCGATCGCATGTGATGGAGGGGGAAAAGAACGCCGTCAACGGGCTGCGCCATTTCCACGGGCGAAATAAATCTTTGCTGATCGGCCTTCTGTGTCAGCTTGACCGTATCAGGAGCGAGCCGATGAATGATCCCTAGCATCTTCGCTCCGGGAATGGCCTCCCATCCGATGTCTCGGCTATAAGATTCATATTTCAGCTCATGAGTGGCGCGGACCAGCATCCAATAGTTAACGAGATCTGTGGCCGTCTGCCTATCCCAGGAAGCCAGAATGAGATTGGCTTTCCCCAGCGACTCCATTCGGTCGTAGTAACCTTCAAGCACGGCCTGGGACATATCCAACAACCACTTATCGACCATTGCGACCAAGTCGTCGGTCAAACCGTCGACTCCGGAGTCATCCGCACTCAGCTCTCCGGCTAAAACCATAGATACATTTCGGCGGGCGGATTGTGTGGCGGCATCCGGATTATCG
>CAYUTV010000123.1:0-3725 GCA_964447745.1 uncultured Planctomycetia bacterium
ATCTTTATCTTAGGCATCTTGGGTTTGGGAACGGAAGGGAGTTTCTTAAACCAGGACTCTTTGTCCGGCTCATTTTCCTTCTTGACCATTTCGGTATAACGATCATTGGCGGCTTTTGCGGTCGGAGTATCGCCGTAGCGATCCACTACCTGCTTGTAATAAACGCCCGCACTTTTATATTTGTGCTGCTTCTCGTAAAATTCGGCCGTTTCATAGAGCATGCGCGCTTTTTCGTCGCGCAGCACCTTGATGGACTCGTCGGCCTCAACTGTCTTCTGATCTTCGGGATAGGCGCTCTTAAAACCCTTAAATTCTTCGATGGCGCGTTCGGCGGACTGTTCATTGAAATGCGATTTCTTGGATGACAGCATCGCGACATAACCGATCTGGTACTTAGCGTCGGCTAGAAGTGTCGAAGACGGATAATCATCCAACACCGCCTGGTAGGCCTTTTGAGCGAGGTCGTATTCGCCCTGCGCCTTATAGACTTCGCCGATACGGTACTGCGCCTGGTCGCCATAACTGCCGAACGGCGCGTTCTTGATGATGTGCTTATAAAGCTCTATCGCCTTTTCTTGACCTGCGAGCACCGGGATGCCGAGAACTTTTACTTTGCCGCCGCTTGCAAATTCATTGGCGATTTCAAATTCGTGTTGGATGGCGTCCGGGATTCTTTCGCTATAGGGATAACGGTCAATTAGGCGCTGGAAGGCGTCTGCGGCCTTGGCCAAGTCGTTTTTCTTTTCCCAGGCCATGCCGATATAGTATTCACCTTCGGCGGCCATACGGGAGTTCGGAAATTCACTCGGAAGCTTTTCGAATTCCCCGATCGCGCGGTCCCAGTCCTGAGCATCATAAAAGCTCATGGCCCATTCGAGCTGTTCTTCGGGGGTGTCTTTGGCGGATTTCTTGGGGTTGACCCACTTGCCGAGCTCAGGGCTCCATACCCAGTAAGCGTACACCGGGGACGATCCATAAGCGACTAAAAGGAGTAATGTTATGAGAAAAATACGTTTTTTCATAGGGGTCTTTGTCGTGTAATAAGGGTATAGCTTATAATGCCCCGCAGAGGTTGTCAATCGAGGACTAAAGGGGCCAGTGTCTCGAGAGGTAATCGCTTAGCGTGAGACAAAATAGAATGGCTAGCCAGGCCAGCGCGGCCAGGGCAAAGAGCTTTGTAAGTGGTTTGCTCTCCAATAAATGCATGAAAAAGAGGGCCACCAGTACTGCTTTGAGAAATGCGATCCCCAGTGCCACAAAGGTGTTCATAAAGCCCAGATCAATGAACGCCACACCCACCGTCAGCCCTGTCAGTACCAGCAGGATAACGAATATGGAAATATAGGACTTTATATGCGCCTTGGCGTCGTGCATCAGTGCCTCCCTATCAGATACAGCAGAGGGAAAAGAAATATCCAAACGATGTCCACAAAGTGCCAGTAGAGACCCAGGGATTCCACCGGACCCTCATTCCCCCGCGTCAGGCGCCCTGCCCACGCAAACGGGATCATGATGAGCATGATGATCATACCGATGACCATATGCAGGGCGTGCATGCCCGTCATCGCAAAGTAAAACGAATAGAAGATGGAAACCTCTTTGCTGTGAAAATGCTCATACGCGAAACTGGGCCCCGGCACATGGCCCTCATGAAACTTATGCGAATACTCCACGGCCTTGATACCCAAGAACACCGCACCCAGGAGAATCGTGAGCATCAGAAAAATAATGAGCATTTCTTTGCGACGCAGCTTCGCGGCAAATACCGCAAATGCCATCGTGAGAGAACTCCCGATCAGTACCACGGTGTTGATGCCGCCCAGCATGATGTCCAGGTGGTGACTGCCGTCATGAAAAGCGCCCGGGTACATCGTGCGATAGAGCGTGTAACCCAGGAACATGCCGCCGAAGAACATGACTTCGGTGACGAGGAATATCCACATCCCCAGAGACACAGCTTCCTTCTGCTGTGTCAGAGAATCAAATTGATGAGCGACGAGCGCGTCAGTGCCGTGGGTGTGTTTCATGGGAATAGGCGTATGCCTCCTCAGTCACTACCGGTGTTTCATGGAAATTTTCTTTGGGTGGCGGAGAATCCGTCTGCCACTCAAGTCCTTTGGCGTTCCAGGGGTTTGGACCCGCCGGTTTGCCGTATTTCAACGACCAGATAAAATAAATCATGGGCATGAGATATCCCACCGCCAAAATCGACGCACCGGCCGTGGACATGACGTTCAATACCTGAAACTCAGGCGGATACGCGTGATACCGGCGCGGCATCCCCAGATACCCCAGCAGAAACTGCGGGAAAAATGTGAGATTAAAACCCAGAAAAATCGTCAGCGCGGACAAACGGGCCCAGGCCTCGGGATACATCTTGCCGGTGATCTTGGGCCACCAGAAATGCATGCCGCCCAGATACGCCATCAGCGTTCCGCCGACCATGATGTAATGAAAGTGCGCGACGATGAAATACGTGTCATGCACGTGGATGTCCACAGCCAGCGTCGCCAGGAAGAGGCCCGTGAGACCGCCTATCGTAAAGAGTCCGATAAATCCGAACACGTACAACATCGGCGTGTCATAACTCACCTGCCCCTTATACAACGTCGTGGTCCAGTTGAAAACCTTCACGGCCGAAGGGATGGCGACGAGAAAACTTAAAAATGAAAAGACCATGCCGGCATACATCGACTGACTGCTGACAAACATGTGGTGTCCCCACACGAGAAAACCCAAACCGGCGATCGCGAGACTGGAATACGCGATAAATTTATATCCGAAAATGCTTTTTCTTGAGAAGCAGGTCACGAGCTCGCTGATGATTCCCATCGACGGCAGGATCATGATGTATACGGCCGGATGCGAATAGAACCAGAAAAGGTGCTGGAACAATACCGGGTCGCCGCCCATCGCGGGATTAAAGAACCCGAATCCAAAGAGCCGCTCCATCGCCAGAAGCAGGATCGTGATCGCAACCACCGGCGTCCCCAGAACCATGATTAAACTTGCCGCATAATGTGCCCATACAAACAGCGGCAGGCGGAACCATGTCATACCGGGCGCGCGCATCTTGTGAATGGTCACGATAAAATTAAAGCCCGTCATAATGGACGAGAAACCGGATACGAATACACCGATGGCCGTCAACGCCACCTGGCTGTTGGCATAGGTGCTGCTATAAGGCGCATAAAACGTCCAACCCGTGTCCACGCCGCCCATGGCCATCGCTGCGATGGTGAATAGACCGCCGATGGTGTAGACGTACCAGCTCGCCAAATTGACCTTGGGAAATGCCAGGTCACGCGCGCCAATCATAATCGGGATAAGAAAGTTACCCAGCACGGCGGGCACCACCGGGATCAGAAAGAAAAATACCATCGCCACGCCATGCATCGTGAAGTACTTGTTGTAGGTTTCGGCCTGCACGAGGTCGCCCGCCGGCGTCATGAGCTCGAGGCGTATCAACACGGCGAATATGCCGCCGATAAAGAAGAAGAACGTCACTGACAGGAGATACAAAAGTGCGATACGCTTATGATCCCGCGTCAAGAGCCACGATTTGATTCCGTAATCAGCGTTTATATAGTTTTCTTTGTATTCTTTCATAAGTCCCTCTATTCCGAACTCAAACTCTTGATATACGCAATCACCTGCAACACCTCGTCTTCGCCTATCTGCCCTTGGAACGTAGGCATGGCGGCGTCATAACCCTCCACGAGACG
>CAYUTV010000124.1:0-3675 GCA_964447745.1 uncultured Planctomycetia bacterium
TCAAGCTCTCCCCAGTCGACGATTCCCAGGAAATCCTGAACCATTTTGTGCAGCATGGGTCCGCGCCAGATCACCGCTTCGTTGGCGGGTATAAAGAACCCCATGGAAATGACTTTCAAGCTGTACTTCTCCACCGGTGCCATGCGGTTTTCGGCCAAGGCCTTGGGCTTCTCGGAAACACCTAAGATCGTGGGAATGCTGGGTCCATAGACGTCCGCGTCCATCAATCCGACCTTGGCGCCGGTTTTCTGCAAGGCAAGTGCCAGGTTGGCGCTGACGGTGGATTTTCCCACGCCGCCCTTGCCGCTGGCCACAGCGATGATGTGTTTGACGCCGGGAATAAGCTTTTCTTTGGTCGATTGTTGCTGAGGTGTTGCCATTATTTTTGTCTCTTAAGAATATCGTCCGTGATGAGTTCCGCGAAGGCCAACGAGCATGTCATTCCCGGGGAAACGGCATTCAGCACATGCGTGGAGTGCCTTTCGTGACGGACCATCATATCATCAACCAAGCGGCCGTTCAAATCCACCATTTGGGCCCGAATTCCGGCCCGGTAGGGCGTTAAATGCCTCTCTTCGATACCCTCATATAGCGATTGCACCTGAGATAGGAAGTGTTTTTTGGAAAGCGACGTCTTGGCGTTGGCCGTCGCCGTCTGAAGGAACGCGGGGCTGGCGCATAACCGCAGAAACTGCTGACTCATAGCCATCGCGATCATCTCGGGCAGATTCCATTCCTTGCGATAGGCCTCACGGCCAAACGCCAGCACGGCACTGGGACCCGCCAACACCCGCCCGTCCGTCTCGCGGGTTAAATGAATGCTCAAGAAAGGAAAACGTAGATCCGGCGGCTGGTAAATCATGGTTCGTACCGGGCAGTCGCGCACCTCCATATATTCCCCGCGAAACGGAATGATGCGGTACTCCTTGCCCACATCCATGAGATGGGCGATTTTATCCGCGTAGAGCCCGGCGCAATTGATAATATAGTCCGCTTCAAATTTTCCTGCGGGCGTATGCACTGTTTTTCCGCGGATATCGATGGCCTTTTGGGACAAATGGAAATGGACTCCGTGCCTTTTGGCTTCGTGAATCACGGCATCCAGAAGCAGTGCCGAATCCACCACGGCCCCCGACGGAGACAAGAGTGCTGCGTGCCCCTTCGCCAAGGGCTCCCTCTCCTTTAATTCGGAACGGCTCAGAATTCGAAGGCCCTCCACGCCGCATTCTTCTCCCATTTTCTTTAGCGCTTCAATGGAATCCAATTCCGCGGTATTGCGCGCCACGACGAGTGTCCCGCAAACATTCATGGGGACTTCATGCCGTTTACAAAATTCCCTTAAGCGCCGGCTGCCCTCAACGCACATCCTGGCCTTAAATGATCCCGGCTTCTGGTTGATACCCGAATGAATGACGCCGCTGTTGCGCCCGCTGGCGTGCATGCCAAAGCCGGGCTCCTTCTCCAATACGGTGACCGTGCCGGCTTTTCGGCGCGAGAGATCCAGGGCGATGGCACTGCCGATGATCCCTGAACCGATGATGACGTAGCGCATATTAAAACCTCGAGACCGGCGGATTTTTACGGAAGGATTCGAGACGTTCGGGGGTCCCGATGTCAAAGAGATCGGTGTCGGCGATAAAACCGAACAGACCCTTGTGAATGCGTTCCGGAAACACGTCCTTCTCCCAGGAACACGGCACCTTTTTAATCAATTCAAGCATGGCCGAGTGGATGAGATAGACACCCGCATTGAGGTACGAATTCCGGTCATAGATCTTCTCATTGAACGACACAATCGCGTTGTTCGCATCCACACGCACATAACCACCGTCCGTTCGGAGGCGCGGCGGAACCAGCGCCAAACTCATGAGAGCACCCTTCTTCCGGTGAAATTCCATGAAATCCGCGTAGTTAATATCGCAGAACGAGTCGCCGTTGGTCACGAGAAGCGTGTCGCTCGTCACGAGAAGACGCGCGTTCTTCACGGCACCCGCGGTCCCCAAGGGTTCTGTTTCGCGGGAGAACAAAAAACGGGCCGGACCCTTTTTGGCGGAGAAGTATTTCTCAACGGCGTCGGCCTGATAGCCGGTGCAAAGAATGAATTTTCTAAAACCCTGCGCGGTGAGTGAATTGATGACGAGATCCAGAAACGGGCCGCTCTCGAGAGGGGCCATGGTCTTCTGCTGGCCCGGCAGCGCCGTCTGGAGACGCGTGCCAAAGCCACCGCAGAGAACTACGACGTCGACGGAGGATTTTTCCATGAGATGTTTCTTTCGCGCAGATTTTGCATGAATATAATCTGGCTGCCGCTGGATTCGAACCGGAACGGAACGAGGAGCAATTTCTTCAGTTTTTCGCGGATGCGCGCCTGATCGGCTGGCTTGGCGAATAACAGCATGAAGCCGCCGCCTCCGGCTCCGAGAAGCTTGCCGCCGAGAGCGCCCGCGTCCCGGGCTGTTTTATACAGACTGTCGATGTTCGCATTCGAAACCTTGTCCGTGAGACTGCGCTTCAACATCCAGGAATCATGCATCAGGCGCCCAAACTCGGCGATACCGCGCCGTTGGGTCAGAATGCCTATCGATTCGTCCACCATGTCGTGCATGGCGCCGAGCTCACTGGTCTTGCGCGGAGTATTCTTCACCTGCTTGGATGCGATCTTTGACGCGGTACGCGAGAAACCGGTAAAAAATAACATCAAATGACTCTCCAGTTCCAAAAGGCGGTCGCGGCTCACAATCACGGGTTTGAGATCAATGTCATCATTGGGGCTGAAGGAAATCTTGTTGAATCCGCCGAACGCCACGGATACCTGATCCTGAGAGCCCACGGATTCGCGGATCATGTTTCTTTCGATGTGAATGGCTTCCTGGGCCAGCTGGAGCTTGGTGGGCATCGCGCGTTTTAACGCATAGAGCGCGTTCAGGAGGCCTACGGTAAACGCCGAGCTCGAACCCAATCCCGCGCGGGCCGGCAGATCTCCGTCGTGGTGGATCTCTATCCCCTCTTCAATCTTCATGAACTTTAGCGTTTCGCGCACGGCCGGGTGAACGATCTTTTTATTATCGAATACGTATTCCATCTTGGAATACACGATGCGGCTCTTATGCGTTTCAAAAAACGGCGGCAGATAACGGCAGGAGATGTAGCAGTACTTGTCGATGGTCGTCGCCAGAACCGAACCGCCGTGTTCGCGGTACCACACAGGATAGTCCGTCCCTCCGCCAAAGAAAGAAATGCGGAAAGGCGTGCGGCTGATAATCATCGTTTAACTCCTGCAGGTTTGGCGGCTTTCAAGACAACTTCGGAAATAAAATCAATGTCGACAGTTTTTAACGACGGGTTGTTCGGCAGGAATAGGCCGCAGTGATGGATTTTATCCGCCACCGGGAAACTGGCCTTCCCGTACCGTTTAGCCCAAAAAGGATGCAATCCCAGGTTCCCCGCCGAAAAGATGCGCGTCTCAATGCCGTTCTCCACGAGTGCCTGCACGATGCGGCGTCGCTCCTCGGTGTCCTTCGCGATAAGACCAAACGAGATACTGCAAAGCTTGGCGGAGGGTTCCTCAGGTCTCTGAACATAAAATTGATCGGCCAAATGTTTTTTGTAGCGCTCATGATTCTCATGGCGCCGTTTCACGATCCAATCCAGCTTGTCGATTTGGCCCAGTCCGAT
>CAYUTV010000125.1:0-1523 GCA_964447745.1 uncultured Planctomycetia bacterium
ACCTCGATGCACGGTGTGCTGAGTGGCCTCCATCTTGTTCTCGCATCATTGCCGCTGGTTCCTCTGATTGCGTTTCTTGTTATGAATGCCATGCACATTCGCGCACAACGGAGAATCACACCCGTTGCTCCCGCGGAAGATGAGACGGCGTCTGAGGTTGAGGAAAGCCAGGAACAAGGTGCACGTTTATCGAAGCGTCCGGCGACTGAGAGAACGGTTGAAATCGCCGGCAACCTCAATCCATTCACCGGCAATCTGCTCTTTAAAATTTTGATTCTGACGGGTCTTTTTGACATGAACGATATTTTGAGAGCGCATCACTATGAACAGCGCGCGGTCGGTTTCCTAGACGACGAACGGCTGGATCACATTATCGACGTGCGCGCCGGACCTTTTATTGCCCGTAAAATTGATCTCACCGGCAAAGCCCAGGGAGTCGCTCCCACTCCTACGCCTCGTGAGTTTTTCAGATTCCTAGATACCTATAAAGCCAGAAGCTTTTACCTGCTTGTTGCCGCGCTGAGACGCAGTCTTCTGGGTCAAGCGGAGAATCCGTCTGATCGCCTCGATATCCGTAATATTCCTCTCGCCGAAAGATTTATTCCTTGGAATGGTCTTCGCAAGTCATGGAATATCATGACAAATCCTTTCATGGCGGACAAAAAGCACTTTGTCGTCGCCATCAAAGACAAGCAGCCGCAGGAAATGAACGAGAGCGCCATTCTCGACATGCTCGAGTTTACGCGTCAGAGCGGTTACCGCACCATCTTTAACGGAATCAACGCCGGCTCATCTATCGTGGATCATCTGCATTTCCAGGCTGTGGAGACTCCTTTCCCGGTGGAATCCTTTGCCGTCGACCGCATTAGCGGCAATGATTACTCTAATACTTCACTCGTTAAGAATTATCCTTCGGAAGAAACTGCGCGTCCTATTTTAGTTTTCGAATCGGAAAATCTTATCGTTTCCGCGTCCCTGGCGAACGAGGAGATATCCAATCTGAGGCGGCAGGAGATTGCCTATGACCTCATCGCCGCTCCCGGCAAGGGCAACGCGGTGCGTCTCTACATTTTCCCGGTAAAGAATGATAGGCCTTTGGAGGGATTTCCGCGATTTGGGGCTCATCAAGCGGGTGGCGTTCTTATCGCCGGGACGGAAGAACAGCAACGGCAATTAAGCGATCCCGCTCTGGCAGTCAAGGGGATCTTCGAGATGCTGCACCCGAATCCCGGTTTTACCGCGGGGGCGCGATTGGTCGCAGACGCCACAACCGTTGATCACAATGTCTTCCGCGTTGAACTCGAAAGGTTCGGATCCGAACTTCTGCGCATTCAGGATAATTTCCGTGACATGCACAATGACCGCATTAATTTGTTCAATAGAGTCATGGATTATTATGATAAGCGCGAATATGTGCCGGCCCTGCAAACCCTTCAGATGCTGGCTCTGTATTTGAGATGGTCGAGTAGCTCCGCGGAGAACGAGATTAAGCAACTGTCCGAAAAGCTGGACACTCTTGCGCT
>CAYUTV010000125.1:1623-3603 GCA_964447745.1 uncultured Planctomycetia bacterium
CTTTTGGATTACCGTTTGGCGCAGTTTGCGGGAGTCGCCAAAAAATTCAAACGTCTTAAACCGATTTTGATCGAGAGTCCTTTCACCACCGTGAAGGTGGATGCGGCCCTTGACCATGCCCGTGCGGATCTGTCTCTGATGGAACCCAGTGACCGTATCTATGCAGGTCTCACCCATGTGTTCAACATCCGCAAGGACACGAATGACCCGATGAACGGCGCGCTGTGGAATGCGACTTCTGCCAACGGTTTGTCTGTGCCGTCGCACGCGGATGCCGTGATACAGCTCGTGACGATTATCGATGAGTTGATCGAAGACGGGTATGACTACTATGGGTTTTATAACATGAACGTCATCAATTCCGTGCCTAATCCGAGAATGGTTGCCTATCTGGATTATTTAAGGGAAAAAGCCGAGACCTCGGGTCAAACACCGCCTTGGGTTTTATTCAATATGACTATGCCGGAAGGAGAAAAAGGCGGGTTGGCCGTGCGCGGCGTTTATGACCAATACCCGAATGAGACAGATGGTATCCGGCAGATTCTCGAAGGATGGATGGTGAAGGATGATGAGCTCGATAAGATGAAAGCCGAACCCGAAAAATACTTTGCGTTTAACACCAATGCCGGCATTGTTCACTTAAAGAGTTTGCGCGACAAGCTTTTTGGCGGCGTGCCTGTCGGACATTTGAAGCGTGACTATTTGGCCGCACATCCCGAGGCGGTGGAAAATGAGCTGATCCCGGCGATTCGCCGCAGTGTGGCCGACTTCGGAGATCCCGATCCTCGTAACATGCTCAGAACGGATATTGAACAGAAGCAAGATCCCAATAACCCGTCGCGAAAAATCGGTCAGGTCTCCACGATTTTTGGCAGTATTGCCAAGATGGACCCCAACGTCGTTTTTGCGGTGGTGACGCGCGGTCCTGAGGGCGATTTCTTTGAATTGAAGACGCGTCCTCAGATATCCAATTTTGATACTTCCGTGACCAACCATAGGAATCAGGTGGCGTTAAAGAAGGGTGAACTTAAAGTTCACGCCATGTCCCGCGCAGCCATTATCAACTGGTTCCTTGAAGACGGTATTTTCTATGAAATGTCTAAATCCGGATTTGATTGCAGCGTACTGATTCCCGCCCCGGACGGCGGGACGATTCGTATTCCCGTTTCACCCCAGGATCCGTACGAAGCGGTGGAAGCGCTGTATCAGTTAGCTCCTGACGGGAAGTACGGCGCCATGTATTTTGCTCAAGATCAAGAAACACTGATCATTGAACCTTACAAACCCTATGAGGTCGTCGAAGCTGAGAACAGCAATATGACGCAGAAGGCTTTGGATTACTTATTCTCCCAACCGTCGCTTTTGTCTCAGTTTGAAGAATATATGGTCAAAAATAATTATCAGGGCTTGTTTGTTCATCCCGACGTGGGCTTGGGGCTGTTCCGTAATTGGGCAAACAACGGCCTGAATGATCCTTCCATCACTACGATGCGTCGCGGCAATGTGTTGAACCTAGAACTGACCTCCGGAGCTCGTCTGGCGGGTGAGAAGACGCAGAACCCGCGCAACATCGTATTTGTCGCGATGGAGAGCGGTCTCGAAGGTCTTCCGAAGGCGGGCGGCCAGTACGACTATCTGCGTGATACGCCCAGATCTTTGGCCAAACGCGGACATGAGGTTTCCGTCATCTCACCCAATTTCGGTAAAAAAATTCAGGAAGGCGAAATCGTCATTCGCGGTCTCAAAGTACCCGTCGGTTTCGGTGCTCTGAGCATCAATGTCAGGAAGGTCGAAAAGACCACCGCTTCGGGCGATAAGGTCACTTATTACTTGCTGGAAGACGAAGAAGCTAAAAATACTCTGTTCCAACAACTATATAAGGAATCCGACGAGATTCGCGGTCTTATTGAGTCAGTGGTCCTGTCTCAAGCCATTTTCAAGATTTCAGATCAATTGGGCATGAAGGTGGACATTGTGCAC
>CAYUTV010000126.1:0-3556 GCA_964447745.1 uncultured Planctomycetia bacterium
CACTTAGATCTCGTGGTTGTCGGAACCGTGGCCGACATCGCAAAGGTCACGGGCGAGAACAGGATCTTTATGAAATTCGGCTTACCGGTACTCCTCAAGACAAAAAAGCCGGGACTGCGCGCATTGATGGATGTCGCCAAGATTCCTCGTCATGTGATCACGTATCGCGACATCGCATTCGGTTTAGGGCCGCGCATCAATGCCTCAGGCCGCATGGGCTCTCCGGAAAATGCCTTTAAGCTACTGACCACCGATAATCCGTTGCTGGCTCAAAATCTGGCCAATATTCTCGATGAAGGAAACAAGGATCGCCAGAGAACCGAGCTGGCCGCTTTTGAACAGGCCATTGAGCGGGTGGAGCTCGAATCGATGAAGGACACTGAAAAAGTACTAGTTTTGGAGAGTCCCGAATGGCATGAGGGAGTGCTGGGTATCGTCGCGTCGCGCCTGGTGGAGCGCTATCGGAAACCCTCTATCGTTATTTCCACACGAGGCGGAAAGGGCAAGGGGTCCGGACGCTCGCTCGGTAGCTTCTCATTGTTTGATACCGTTCTGCAATGCGAGGATCTGCTGGATAACTTCGGCGGTCACGCTCAGGCCTGCGGGCTCACGATCAAGGCCGAGAATATCGCGGGTTTCCGCAAAAAACTGAACCAAATCGCGGCGACACAGGAAGCGTTGCCGACCGCCGACAGAATGCTCGTGGACGGAGAGCTTCAGCTGTCTGAAATAACGCCTGATTTCTTGAAGGCGCTGGACAGACTGTCTCCCTATGGCCCGGGGAATAAAAAACCCTTATTTCTTTCGCGGCAGCTTAGTCTGCGCGGAGAACCCAAAAAACTGGGGCAGGACACGCTTCAGGCATGGGTCACGGATTCGGAAAAGAAAACGACTTTAGAGGTAATAGGATTTCGTTCTTATAGCCGCTGGAAAGCGGATATAAAAAATCCCCGGTTCGATGTGATCTACGAACCGGGGTTAAAAGACTTTAACGGAATAACGTCTATCCAGTTGGGGCTGGAAGACTGGGTTTGACTTAGGCTGAAGCGGCCTGGGTCGAGTTTTCCTTCTTCCAGGTTCTCTTGGGGGCACGGATGACTTTGCCGGTCTTGAGATAGCTGGCGGAAACACGGACCTTTTTAACCGTTCCGTTTTCAATGATTTTGACGGTTTGAAGATTGGGCAGGAAACGGCGTGTGGTGATGCCCGTTGTCTTTAAACCGATACCGCCGGACTTTTTGGCAATACCGCGTCTGGCAATTCGTTTACCGGATCTGGGTTTCTTGCCGGTGTAATAGCAAATTCTTGACATTCGATTCTCCTATGGCTTAAGTATCGGAAAGGCCATAATTTAGCACTCTTTACCATGGAATGCAAGCACTAAAATAGTATGAGCCAAAAGATCACTTTTCAGACGCCGCTTCAGTATTTAAAGGGTGTGGGGCCGGAACGCTCCAAGGTTTTTGCCCGTTTGGGTCTGGAAACGCTCGAAAACCTGTTTTATCTGTTTCCCCGCAGGTACGAGAATCGTTCTCCCATCAAGAAAGTACCTCAGCTGGACCTCAACGAAGAGAAGCAATGCGTGGAGGGTGTGGTTTCCTCACGAGGTTTGATCCGGACCCGCCACGGCCAAACGCTCTTTCGGGTGGTTATCTCCGAGTCACCCAAGAATCTGATCGCGACTTGGTTTAATATGCCTTATCTGCAAAAGGTCTTTACGCCGAAATCCAGGGTTCTCTTCTACGGCAAACCGGAAAAAGAAGGAAATCATATTCAGATGATCCATCCGGAATACGAAGTGGTTCCGGACGCTTCTTTTTCGCCGATACACTCGGGGCGTGTTGTTCCGATCTACCCTCTAACCGAAGACCTGAGTCAGAAATCGCTTCGGCAGCTGATGTATAAGGCGCTGCAGGATCCGGCTATTTTTTATCGCGATTTTCTCGGCGCAGATATCAAGCGCCGCCTGGCATTGGCGGATATGTCTTATTCGCTGAAGCAAATCCACTTTCCATCCGACGTTGAAAACTACAGGCGCGCATATAAGCGCCTGGTTTTCAACGAATTCTTTTTGATGCAGGTTTGCGTGCAGATGCGAAAAGCGGAACTGCAGAAGCAAAACACCGAGATCCGGCATGCCAGCGGCGAGGAACGAGTCGAGGCATTACTGCAAAATTTTAGTTATACGCCCACGGCAGGACAGAGAAAAGCGATCGCCGATGTTTTGAACGATATGCGCCGGGACAGACCCATGAATCGCCTGGTGCAAGGCGATGTGGGCAGCGGCAAGACGTTGGTGGCGGCCGCGGGGCTGGTCTTTACGGCGGCGAACGGTTTTCAAGGCGCTTTGATGGCGCCAACAGAAGTCTTGGCGCAACAGCATTATTTCGGTATGACTCAATTATTGGAGCCACTCGGTATGACTTGCGCCTATCTGGGCAGTCATTTAAAGGCGGAAGAGAAGGAAAGGTTAATGTCAGACATCGCAGAAGGACGCGTCCATGTCGTCGTCGGCACGCACGCTCTGATTCAGGAGAAAGTAACATTTCAAAAACTGGGCTTGGCCGTGATTGACGAGCAGCATAAATTCGGCGTGATTCAGCGCGCGGCGCTGAAAGAGAAATCAAAAACCTCCCCGCATTTTCTCTTGTTGACCGCCACGCCGATACCGCGCACTCTCGCACTGACCCTGTACGGCGATCTCGATATCTCTACCATCACCGAAATGCCCAAAGGCCGCAAACCGATTCAGACGCTGTGGGTGGGCGAAAGCCGCCGTGAAGAAATATACCGGTTTCTCGACGGCTTGTTGGAGAAAGGCAGGCAAGCGTACGTGATTTGTCCTCTGGTCGAGGGAGAGGGGGCGGGTGGGCTTAAAAGCGCGGACGGAATTCACAAACGAATGGAAAAATTTTTCCCGCACCGAAAGATCGGGCTTCTTCACGGCCGGATGAAGAGCGACGCCAAAAAGAAGGTGATGCAGGCGTTTAAGGCGGGTGATCTGCAGGTGCTCGTTTCCACGGTGGTAATCGAAGTCGGCGTGGACGTGCCCAATGCGGCCCTGATGGTGATTGAGAATGCGGAGCGTTTCGGCCTTGCTCAACTCCATCAACTGCGAGGCCGTGTCGGCCGCGGGGCTGAAGAATCTACCTGTATTTTATTTTCCGATGCGACGCAGGAAGAGTCGGTGGAGCGGCTGGCCGCCTTTGAAAAGACGCGCAGCGGATTTGATATCGCGGAGCAGGACCTGGCTCTCCGGGGGTCGGGTGATGTTATTGGAGAAAAGCAACACGGTATTCAAAAGCTCCGCATAGGAGACATTGTTAAGGACATGAAAATTCTGGAGCTCGCGAAAGAAGAAGCGCGGCGCATCGTTGAAAAAGATCCGAAGCTCACGCTGCCTGCTAATCGCGCGCTGAAAATAGAAATTCAGGGGCGTTTTGGCCAACCGCAGGAAAAACTGGCCGTATTGAATTAGGGGAGCAAATGAAAATTCTTACCGGCGAGTTAAAGGGTCAGCGCATATTCAATCAAAAGGTATCCGAGAGTCTGCGCC
>CAYUTV010000127.1:0-2215 GCA_964447745.1 uncultured Planctomycetia bacterium
CAAGCCGCCAATATCGCGATGAAAGGTATTACGGCCAGCAAGTTCAAAGAAGAGGGACGGGAAATCGACATACGAGTGCAGTTGAAGGAGAAAGACAGAGATCAATTCCAGAAACTCGCACAACTCATGATCCGTTCGCCTTTGGAACTCGATGTTCCGCTGGGAGACTTTGTGAAGTTTGACCGGGGAAGAGGACCCAGCGAAATCACGCGCGTGTCGCAGGAGAGAACGGTCCATGTATACGCCAAACTGCACGACAGACCGCTCAAAGATACCATTGAAGAAGTGCAGGCTACGCTGAAAAAAATCCCGATGAGAGAGCGCTATGTCGCAAGAATCGCAGGCGAAAGCGAAGAGATTCAGGAGTCTTTCGCGAGCTTGCAGTTTGCGTTTATTCTTTCCATCATTTTGGTCTATATGATCATGGCCGCGCAGTTTGAATCTCTCTGGCAGCCGTTTATCATCATGTTTTGTCTGCCGTTATCACTGATCGGTGTGGCCGCATCTCTGTGGGTATTTCAGACACCAATCAGCGTCGTCGCGATCCTGGGTATCATTCTTCTTGGCGGTATCGTCGTGAATAACGGTATTATTTTGATCGATTTCATCAATCAATTGCGTAAGGAAGGGAAAGGATTGCACCAGTCGGCATTTATCGCCGGAAGAACGCGTCTGCGTCCGATTCTCATGACCGCTTTTTCCTCGGCGGCGGGTGCCTTGCCTCTGGCGTTGGGCAAAGGAGAGGCCGCACTGCAAGCTCCGCTAGGCGTCACTGCCATCGGAGGTATCCTTATTGCGACGTTTTTGACGCTCGTGGTTATTCCGGCTGTGTACGTAGGAACGGAAGAATTCAAGGCACGGTTTAAGAAACGGCACTAACCGGTAGCATCGCATAAAATGAATCTTCCTCAATTTTCCATCAGAAGACCTGTCACCGTGTCGATGATCACGGCGATCGTGTTTCTGTTCGGTCTCGTATCGTTTTCAAAACTCCCCGTAGAACTTTACCCGAACACCTCCTTCGGCGAAATCAGCATCATCATCATGGCCCGCGGCGGTATTCCGCCTACCGAAGTGGAACAGCTGATCACGCAAGTCGTCGAAGAAGCCGTCGCGACGGTCACCAATCTCGAACAGCTTCTGTCGATTTCCAAGGAAGGGGAATCGACGGTGGTCTTGAGCTTTAAACCCGGGACGGACATGGATTTTGCCGCGCTTGAGGTGCGGGAAAAATTTTCCAAGATTAAGAATAAACTCCCCCGGGAAATCGAAAAGCCCGTTATCGCGCAGTTTAAACAGGGTGACGTTCCCATCGTAACGGTTTCTGCGACGAGCCAAACGCGCTCCACCGAAGAGATTCGAAAAATCGTGGACGGAACGATCAAGGAAAGCATTAAACGTGTGACGGGTGTCGCCAACGTTGAGGTGGCCGGAGGACGCGAGCAGAAGATACTCGTGGAATTCGACCAAACGCGTCTGGCCGCTTATGGAATTCCGGCCGATGAAGTCACCAATACCCTGGGTGCCAATAATTTGAACCTGTTGTCCGGCGAAGTGAACAGGGTCACCGACAGGTACCTGGTCCGCGTCATCGGTGAACTCGAAAGTCTCGATCAGATACGTAATATTCCTTTGCGCCGGAGTGCGGAAGGAACGATTATCCGGGTAAAAGACGTCGCCACAGTCAAAGATTCCTATCTCGAACCCAATGAATATGCGCGCTTGAACGTCCAGCCGGTGGTGACTGTCTACATTCAAAAAGAAAGCACAAAGAACACGATCACCGTAGCCAAGGATATTCTCAAGGCGCTGGAAGAGCTGAAATCTAAGATTCCGCGCGATATTCAGCTAGTCGTAACGTCCAACCAGGCGGACTTTATCGAAAAAGCGATCGAAAACCTGCAAATGTCTTTGCTCGAAGGCATTATTCTGATCATTCTCGTATTTTTCGTATTTTTGTTCCGTCTCACGAAGCGATTGCTGATCGGTGTCCTGGTGCTCATGACCGCGACGCTGTTTATAAAGAGTTTCAGCCCCGAGTTCGGCAAAATCGTTCTCTACATGATTTTCCTCGGGTTGATCACCATGTTGATCATAAGACCGAAATTGCGCCCGATCCTGGTGGTGACTCTGCCGATCCCTGTTTCCGTCGTGGGAACTTTTATTTTCATGAAAAATGCGGGCGTGTTCATGCAGGGAGTGGATTTAACGATCA
>CAYUTV010000127.1:2315-3551 GCA_964447745.1 uncultured Planctomycetia bacterium
TTTATTTTCATGAAAAATGCGGGCGTGTTCATGCAGGGAGTGGATTTAACGATCAATGTCATGACACTGTTCGGTTTGGCGCTGGGCGTCGGGATGCTCGTGGATAATTCGATCGTCGTATTTGAAAATATTCTAAAAAAACGCGAAGCGGGAGAAGACGTGGTGCAGGCCTCCATCGCCGGCAGTCAAGAAATGCTGCTCACCATCATCGCCTCGACGATCTGCATAGTCATTGTCTTTTTGCCTCTCATGTTTAGCGGACAAGAACTCCAAAAATTGTACTCAGGTATGGCCTCGACAATCGCCGCTTCGCTCGTGATTTCGATGGTGGCCGCATTGACGTTGGTGCCCATGCTATGCTCCAAAAAGGCATTTTCGTTCCATACAGAACAGGGCGGCGAATCGGATTGGGTCAAAAAATTCACTCATATCGAGCGGCGTTTCCTGTTCAAATCCATCCGCAACAGAAAATGGGTGCTGATCATTTGTATCGGAATTTTTTGCGTTTCCTACTGGCTTTTATCTACGCTCAGCAAAGAGTACCTCGGTACCACCGAGCAAAACAAATTCACCATTTTCGTGGAAATGCCCACGGGCGTGAAGCTCGACGTCTCTGACAAGACGGTGAAAAAGGTCGAAACACTCGCGAAGGCCATTCCGGAGGTAAAAAACGTATCCTCGCGTATTGAGCCGTGGTCCTCAAAAGTCTATGTGGAACTCCTTCCACCCACGCAGAGAAAGCGATCAGTCAACGACATCATCGAGAGTATTCGCGGAGAGACTTCCAAACTGCACCCCGCGTTCATCTATTTCCAACAGGAAGAGCAGGTAGGCACCAAAGAAGTCATCATCGATATCTTTGGCTACGATTATGACAAACTGCGTGAAATCGCCATTACGGTGGCCAACCGTGTGGGTGCGATTAAAGGTCTCACCGATACCAAGATCCGCATGCGTGAAGGCCGCCCGGAAATGCAGGTGTTGGTGAATAAGAAGATCTCCGGTCTAAACGAGCTTACCGTCTCGGATGCCGCCAATCAGGTGCATGGCCAAATGCGCGGTTTTCGAGCGACTACCTACCACACAGAAGGCCGTGAAATTGAAACAATCTCACGCTTGGACGAGAAATACAGAAAAACCTTTAAAGATTTGCACCACTTAATTTTAACTTCAAAGGAAGGTGAGAATGTCCTGCTTAGTCAGGTCTCAGATTTCAAGTTTGGCCTGGGGCCCAGC
>CAYUTV010000128.1:0-3535 GCA_964447745.1 uncultured Planctomycetia bacterium
TTGGAAGCGCTCATCCCGAAGGATATCGCAAGGCCATTCGTCTCATGCGCATGGCAGAAAAATTCAACATGCCCATCATCGCATTTGTCGACACGCCGGGCGCATATCCGGGCGTGGGTGCTGAAGAGCGCGGACAAGCGTACACAATCGCGTTTAATCTGCGTGAGATGGCGCGTATTCAGGTGCCCATTCTCGTGGTGGTGATCGGCGAGGGAGGATCGGGCGGCGCGCTGGGCATCGGAGTGGGCGACCGAGTCCTCGTGCTTGAGAACGCTTATTATTCCGTCATTTCTCCCGAAGGTTGCGCGGCGATTCTCTGGAAAGACAGAACCAAGGCGCCCGAAGCCGCCGCCGCACTTAAATTAACCGCAAAGGATCTTTTCGAGTTAAAATTAATTGATGAAGTGGTGAAGGAGCCGCTGGGCGGAGCGCACCGCAATCCCGAAGAAATCGGCGAGACACTGAAGGCGGCGCTGAAACGCCACCACAAAGAATTGCAGGGTACTAAACGCGAAGCATTGGTTGCCGAGCGATACGAGAAATTCAGAAACATCGGTGTATTTGAAAATGTCGTGGATAACCCGATTCATAAGATAACCCCCAGAGCCGAGAGAAAAAGAAGTGAAAAAAGAGTTTCTCATACCCAGTGAGATAGCCAAAGTTCAAACGGTCAGTGCCGAGGCGCTTGAGTTTTTAAAAAGCATGTCCTTGGGCGAGAACGCGATGTTCGATATCCGTCTATGCCTGGAAGAGGCCCTGATCAACGCGATCAAATACGGCAACAAGCAGAAAAAAGAGCTGAACGTCCGCCTGTTGCTTGAAGTGGACGACAAAGAGGTGCGGATCACGGTTGAGGATCAGGGCGAAGGTTTTGATCCTGCGAAACTGAAGGACTGCACCAGCGACGAGAATTTGCTAAGCAATTGCGGACGCGGAATCTATCTGATGCGTCAACTCATGGATAAGGTCGAGTACAGTCCAAAAGGAAACAGTGTCCTCATGGTGAAACGCAGAAGCCAGGCGAAAAGCGAAGCGCCGATGAAGGCGAGAGAGAAATAGTTTAGAAACGTAAGAACGGAGGCGATATGCTCGTAAAGTCAGTGGAACAGCAGGGTGTCACGGTGTTTCTGGTGGAGGGTGAAATCAATATCAACACCTCGCCGGAATTAAAAAAGACGTTTGAGAAGTCTCAGGGCAAAAAAATCGTCGTCGATCTTGAGAAGGTTTCTTATATCGACAGCTCGGGACTCGCGACGCTGGTGGAAATTCTTAAGAAGACCCGCACTCAGGGCGGCGCTCTCGGATTGTCCGGTATGAGCGAAAAGGTTAAAAGCCTTTTTGAAATCACGAAACTGGACCGCCTCTTTAAGATTTATCCCAACCAGGTTGAAGCGGTCACGCAGGTCAAGTGAGGGATTGAACACCTTTGTTCCTTGAAGCCGTAGGGCGCACAACCCACTCGTTTATCAACCAATTTTTACGAATTCTTTCGCTTTTCGGCCAGACCCTTTACTGGCTCATCATCGGCCCCTTTAAAAACAAAACGCTTTCCAGAAAAAATCTTTTCACGCAAACCGTATTTATGGGATTGGATTCCCTGCTGATTGTTTTCTTCGTCGATTTCTTTATCGGAATGGTTTTGGCCATGCAGTCCGCTTATCAGCTGCAACAATTGGGTGCCACCATTTACGTCGCCGCGCTTGTCGGCGTTTCCATGACCCGCGAAATCGGGCCGGTACTTACCTCACTCGTGATCGCCGGCCGCGTGGGTGCCGCCATTACGGCGGAATTGGCGACGATGAAGGTGACCGAGCAGATTGAAGCGCTGGAAACCCTGAGTCTGAATCCGGTGCGCTACCTTGTGGCGCCGCGTTTTTTGGCGCTCCTCGTGATGCTTCCGTGTCTCGTCATTATCGGAGACCTGGTCGGCATGTTTGGCGGCTTTATCATCGGTGTTTTTAATTTGGATCTGACACCCGGCCTTTATATAGACACGACGATCGAATTTTTGACGGTTAAAGATATCATGACCGGTTTGTTAAAGAGTGCCGTGTTCGCGATGTTGATCGCGCTGATCGCGTGTCATGAGGGTTTGAGTACCGAGGGCGGCGCCGAGGGCGTGGGCCGCGCGACGACAAGAAGCGTGGTCATATCGTTCATTATGATCATCGTCGCAGACGCCATCTTAACGGCATTGTTTTATTTCGCGCAGACATGAGCCAAAAAAAACCCGTCATCAGCGTTAAAAACCTCACCAAGAGCTTCGGCGGCCGTCGGATTCTAAACGGTATCACTTTAGATATTTATGAGGGGGAAACACTGGTGGTCATGGGCGGTTCGGGCTGCGGCAAGAGTACGTTTTTGCGGCACCTGATCGGTTCGATCCGTCCGGACGAGGGCGAGGTTTGGATGTTCGGAGAGGACATCGCGCACGCGACCCCGGATCAAATGGATGAGACGCGGAAAAAATACGGCATGTTATTTCAATCGGGCGCCCTTTTTGATTCCATGACGGTGGGCGAGAACATCGCGTTGCCGCTGAGAGAACACACGGAGCTGGATGACAATATTATTAGCATCATGGTGAAGATGAAGCTGGATCTCGTGGGCCTGCGCGGATTTGAAAATCTCATGCCCTCGCAATTGTCCGGCGGCATGAAAAAAAGAGTGGGTCTCGCTCGCGCGATCATCATGGACCCGAAGATTGTTTTCTACGACGAACCGACGGCGGGCCTCGACCCCATCATGACGGGCGTCATCGACAAATTGATCATGGATCTGACCCGGAAGCTGCATATTACATCCGTCGTTGTCACGCACGACATGAACAGCGTGTTCCGAATCGCCGATAGGATAGTCATGCTTCACCAGGGAAATGTTTTGCAAATCGGCACACCCGAAGAGATTAAACATACGAAGAACCCCACCGTGAAGCAATTCATCGTCGGAGAGGCAGAAGGACCTGTCGCATTCACGCGCGAAGGGGATGACTATTTGGAACAACTGACATCGTAATCATGAGGAGTTGAGGGAATGAAAAATCAGATGGCCAATGAGGCAAAAACGGGGTTGATCGTCGTTGTTAGTGTCGCTCTCCTTTTGGGGCTGGTGATCAAGGTCGGAAATTTTTCCTTTTTCAGTAAAGGATACAAGTTGACCTCTAAGTTTCATTTCACGGCGGGCATTAAAAAACACGCGCCGTTGAAGCTCTCAGGGGTCGACATCGGCGAAGTTCATGATATCCGGCTCGTATACGGCGATGAAACCACCGTCGAAGTCGATTTCAAGGTGAACGAAGGCGTTAAAATCAAAAAGGATTCCGTCGCCTACGTGACGACATTGGGGATGATGGGCGAAAAATACGTGGAGATTCGCGCCGGTTCGTCCCCGGACTATGCGCAGCCCGGCGATGAGCTTCTCGCCGAAGACCCCGTTCGCTTTGAAGAGCTGATCAAGACCGGCACACAGGTCGCCAAAGATATCAGCGCCATGGCCAAACAGATAGAGAAAACCGTCGGACACGTCGATGAGGTGC
>CAYUTV010000129.1:0-3518 GCA_964447745.1 uncultured Planctomycetia bacterium
GTCCGCTCTATGGCCTGCTTTTTCTTGTCGTATTGGCCGTGTCGGGTCAAAAACGAGCCGCCATCCTCGGATGGGCGGCGGGGCTCCTTTTCTCGGCCGTCATATCCATCCCCCTGTTCCTTCATGACCCTTTCGAGGCCTTTCGTTCCATACTCGCCTATTCCCAAACACAATCGTGGCGCCTCACGAGTTTCAGCGGCGGTGTTTCGGCTTGGTTCAGAGATTACTACTGGCTCGTTGCCGCCATCGTTATCGTGAATGTGATCGCTGCCAAAAAATTAAATCTGAGCCAATTGATTCTATTTGTCGGGCTTTGGCCTCTGACGCTTTTTGTGGCTTACAGTAGTCTCAGTAACAATAATGCGGACGCGCCGCTGATGAATTTTTATTTTATCCTTGCGTTGATCCTCATCGGAAAATCCAAAAACCTTTTGAACCGGGCTTCGAGAGCGGCGCTGATGGCCATGATTGTATTACTGACCGGCCTGTACGCTAAAAATGGTTTTGCGCTGGAGTCATGGGTTCCGGCGCCCAGCGATTACAGCATCCAAACTCCTCAATTCCGCGGCTGGCGCTGTCTAAAACAGCACGGCGAACCCATGGACGGACTCGTCCAATTCATTCAAACGTCCGTGCCCAAGGAAGATTCGTTGTTGATCGTGACGGACATGCAATTTCTTTACGGCCTCTCGGGTCACGAACCCCTGAAACATGTGCCTTACGGATACGCCATCGGTTTCGTCCCCACTCCCGGCGAACAACGCGAACAATGCCGGACAAATATCATGAACAATCCTCCCAAATGGCTGATCACTCATGAGCAATCCGGCGGATATGCGTGGAACAGCTGGCTGAGATACCTGGACTTGAGCCAATGGGTTTTACAATACTATGTCGTTGAGAAAACGTTTGGCAATTACGCGGTATTAAAACTTCGATGAGCGGCCGGACGCGGTCTCCCTTATTAGGCGTCTTAATCGCCGTTTTGGCCGCGAATGCCCTGTTTTTAAATTACAACGCGTTCCGTGTCCTTTATTTTCTGGATGCCGGCTCTTACCTCTTCGCCAGCTGGCGCGTGTTCAAAGGTGTCTTTCCTTATGTGGACTTTACTCTGAAGTGCGGACCCATCTATTTTTATTTCAATGCACTCTTGTTTCACATTTTTGGTTTTGGGAAAATGGCGGTACTGGCACACCTCGTGATCGTGAGCTCCGCGGTCATCGCCTGCTCCTACGCAATATGCGTGAAGCACCGCCTGCCCTTCTACGCCGGGACGCTCGTCCTGTGCTTAACGACGGTTTCCTTCTTTTGGTCATTTCCTTTTCCGCTTCTCACTCAATTGGCTCATGGCTTGGGAATTTTGGGGATCGCGTGGCTCATCTTAAAACTTCCCTTCGTGGATCACCGGCAGGCCTTTTGGTCGGGGGCGCTCTGCGGTTTTCTAGCGGTGATATCCTTTATGACCAAGTTCAATGTCGGCGGCGCCTATGCGCTGGTTTACGCGGCCGCTTTGCTAATTACCGGTAAACGGCGTTTTTCCTACTTGGGTCTATTTTTGGGCACGCTGGTAGGCCTCTTATCGGTAACGATTTTCTTTATCCGCGACACGCAGGCCTTCACCGAACAAGCGCTCAGTCTGATTCAGTTTACATACAATCAAACCGGCCGCGTACAACAACTCGGGATTGATTTAAAGGTATGGCTCTCCAACTACTACGTCTGGATCGCCGGGATCGTGGCCCCGGGACTCTGGCGAAATCTGACGGCCAAAAAAGAATTGGCGGTGTTGTTCTTCGGTCTTTGGTTTGTGGGCATCTTTTCCACGTACACCAGCACCCTCGTCTACGAGCAAGACGTCGAGGTCACGGGCATTTACGTGGCACTGGCATTTGCGCTTCTGCACAGATTGCCCGACGGAATACTGCGAAAAATCAGCGCGCTCGCCTTAAGCGCTCTCTCCATTTTTCTGATTTGTCTCTACGCGAAATACGGTGTCGAGATCAAAGGATGGGCGTTTCACGACAATGTGCACACGTTCGCCGGGGAAAAAATCAATCCCGTCGGCGATTACGCCATGAAAGCGCCGGAACTACGCGGGTGGCTGGCCAAGAGCCATAAAGGCATCGCGGTGGATGAGCTCACCGAATACATCAAAGCCAATGTTGCGCCCGATGATTCGCTTCTCGTTCTGACCGATCTTCAAATTCTGTATCCTCTCACGGACAGGGACAGCTACAGACTCACCCCGCCCTTCTGGGGTATCCCCGTTGCACCCGCACCGGGCAAGGAAATGGAAGAGTTCCGTAAGGGCTTCCGAAAAGACCCTCCTTTGTGGATCGTCACGCACAAAAAAACGATCGCACATCTGAACGACTTGATTTCTTATTTGGGTCTTGAAGAAGACATCGTATCCTCCTACATCATCACGAAAGAAAGTGACTACTACATCATGCTGAGGCGCATCCGATGAGCGTAAACCATTCGAAAAAACCGGGCCTGCCGTTGGCACTCTTCGCTCTGATCGCCCTCAATGCCGCTTTTTTGTATTGGAACGCATTTCGCACGTTTAAATTTTTTGACATGGGCTCGCATCTCGACATGGCCTGGCGCCTCGCCCTGGGACAGAAGCCTCACGTGGACTTCTTATCCTACACGGGCCCGATGCACTTTTATCTGAACGCCTTTTTATTTAAGTTGTTTGGATTTTCAAAAACGGCGCTGTGGCTTCACCTGGTACTGGTGAACTCGGCAGTCGTCGGTCTGATCGCGGGAATGCTGCGTAAACGCACGCCGGTACCCGTGACCGTTCTTTGCGCGGCGCTGGGAATGGTGGCATTTTACTGGACTTACTCACATCCGTGGTACACCCAGTCCGCGCATTTCTGGGGATTGGCCGCCGTGTCGGTGCTCGCGGGATTCACGCCCGCCCCATCCGGTCGCCGCGCCTTCGCGGTCGGCGCGTTCGCGGGCGCCATGACGATCCTTTCGATCTTCACCAAAATAAACGTGGGTTTGTTGTACGGAACGCTCCTTTTTGTTTACCTTTTGGTTGCAGAGAAACGCGCGGCTTCTTTGGCGGGTTTTGCACTAGGTCTTCTGGGGTCCCTGGGAATCCTAAAAATCTTTTTTGTTCCCTCGCTGAGCGCCTGGTTCGAGCAGGTATGGGATTTTGGTCTTCGCTATAAAGGGCGAGCGCTCAGCGTGGTTGAGTCACCTTCTTTATGGTTCAGAAATTTTTACTGGCTCGCGGCGGTTATTCTGGCGTTGGGTCTGCGTAAAAGAATGTTCACTCGAAAAATAATTCTTTTTTTGGGATTATGGTTCATAGGTATTGTCAGCACCTTTTCAAGCGGGGCTGTCTCGGAATCGGACGTGCCGGTCATGGGTTTTTATTTCGCGCTAGGATTTCTTATTTTATTCGAAGCCCCTTTTGAAAAGGATCGACTGATGCGTCTTGCGGCGACAGCGCTCGCGGCGCTAGCCGCTCTGCTCACCTGCGTATATGTTTATTACGCGGT
>CAYUTV010000130.1:0-3517 GCA_964447745.1 uncultured Planctomycetia bacterium
ATACCGAATTCTCTTAAGAAAATCTTGCACACAGCCCCCACCGCGACGCGCGCCGTCGTTTCCCTGGCGCTCGCTCGTTCGAGAACATCCCGAACGTCTTTCTGCCCGTATTTCATAACGCCCACGAGATCGGCATGACCGGGCCTGGGGCGTTTTACCACCGGAAGCTCGTTGATCTTAAAATCCTTATTTGGAATCATCAGCGCAATGGGCCCACCAAGAGCCTTATCAAAGCGTACGCCTGACAAAATTTCGGCCTGGTCTTTTTCGATGGCCATGCGTCCGCCGCGGCCGTAACCTTCCTGGCGGCGCGCCAGCTCAACATTGATTTCCTCGGGCTTAACCGTCAACCCCGCGACCATTCCCTCAAGAATAGCCACAAGACACTTCCCGTGTGACTCACCGCTCGTCAAAAATCTCAGCATATTCTCTCCCTCAATAAGTGTATAAACCAAGGTACCATGCGATCACCCTCTGACCGAAAAACAAATATAAAAACGCGGCCAACGCAATCGCGGGCCCGAACGGAAAATATTCCTTTTTCTGCGTAAAGCGAAGCCAGAGTCCTAAAACCGACCCCAAAACCGATGAAACAAAAATGGTCCAAACCGACCCCTGCCAACCCAGAAGCGTGCCGATAAGGCCAAGCAGTTTGATGTCTCCGCCACCCATCGCCTCCTTTTTCAGGAAAAACTCGGCCGCCACGGCTGACGCGTACAAAAAACCGCCGCCCACGAGAAGTCCCAGAAACGCCGAGAGGAGGCCCTGCCAAAAAATTTCTTTGCCGTGAAGCGCCGGAAATACGGCGGACAGGCCCAGTCCCAAGACCATGCCCGGCAGCGTGATGGCGTCCGGAATGATCTGGTGGTACCAATCGATCACGGTGCAGACCAAGAGCGCCAGACTAAAAACCAGATAAACGACGCCAGGAACCGTCAATCCGAAGGTCGCATAAAAAAGAACGAATAAGAGCCCCGTCACGAGCTCGATAAACGGGTACTGCCACGAAATTTTCTTGTCGCAATTCCGGCATTTCCCTTTGAGCAGGACAAAACTGACCACGGGAACATTGTCGTGCCAGGCGATAGGCTTGAGACAGCTCTGGCAATGCGACGCGGGAAAAACAATGGACTCCTCTTTGGGAATCCTGAAGATACAAACGTTGAGAAAACTACCGACCATGGCGCCTATAAGAAAGACAAACGCGCTTATAAACATTTTTTCAAGGTCTCAAGCATCAAATCCCTCACGCCTTCTTTTTTGCCGGTCCAGAGCTCAAATGACAGCGCCGCCTGTTCGGCCAGCATTCCGAGACCGTTCGAAGTGTTCAGGCCCATCTTCTCCGCTTCCTTGAGAAGCGGCGTCTTGGACGGCGAATACACTAAGTCATAAACCGCCGGATGCCCGTTCAATAATTTCAAATCCATGGGAATGGAGACATCGCCCTTCATTCCGCTGGCCGTCGCGTTGACAACCAGGTCTATCTTCTTTTCGTGTTTGACGGCGGCAATGTCTTCAAGCGCGTCGATGTCCGTTTCCGGAAAATAATCCAGCGCGTACGAAATGAGCGCCTCCGCCCTTTCAAACGTGCGATTATAGATCAAAATCTTTTGTGCATGCGCCCGTCCTAGAGCGAACACCACCGCCCGTGCCGCGCCCCCTGCGCCTAACACCAGAATATTTTTGGCCTCCGGGTTAAAATTCAGCGATTCACGCAACGCCGTGAGAAAACCCAGGAGATCCGTATTATACCCGTAAAGCATTCCGTCTTTGTTCACGATCGTGTTGATCGCGCCCACGCAACGGTCCAAATCCTCGGGGATTTCATCCACGAGACTCGCCGCCTCTTCCTTGAAAGGAATCGTGACATTGACGCCTTGAATTTCCAAAGAACGGATACCTTCAAATGCCAGAGGTAAAGAGTGCCGCTCAACTTCGAACGCCAGATAACGCGCGTTGATCCCATGCTTGGCGAACGCCGCGTTGTGGATCAGCGGAGAAAACGAATGACGCACGGGATTTCCAAGAATCCCGTACGTCTTCGTTTGAGCGTTAATCTCAGACGCCATAGGCCGTGCGGTCGCCTCTGGCGGCCGGCTGTGATTCGAGCTTATTGATCGCGTCCAAATACGCTTTGACGGAAGCTTCGATGACGTCGGTGCTGACGCCGTGGCCCGCAATCACGCGGCCATTGGGGCCCTCGATTTTAACGGTCACCTCGCCCTGTGCGTCTTTGCCGACGGTTACCGATCGAATCTGATAATCCAAAAGCGTGGTCTTTTTCTTGAGCATCTTGTCAACGAGCTTGTAGGCCGCATCGACGGGACCGCTGCCAGTGCCCGAAGCCGTCACGACCTTGCCCTTATTTTTTACTTTAAGCGTAACCTTTGGCGATTTGTCGGTGTGCGTCAAAACGCCTAAGTAAGCGAGCTCATACGTCTTCTGGGTCGTGATGATCTCGTCATCCACAAGCGCAATCAAATCGTCGTCGAATATTTCCTTTTTCTTATCGGCGAGCACCTTGAAATTTTGGAATACCTTATCGAGGTCTGCTCCGTTTAGTTTGTAGCCAAGCTTCGCGAGCCTGTTTTCCAACGCGTGGCGGCCGGAGTGCTTGCCCAATACAAGCTGGGTTTCCCCGAAACCCACGTCCTCAGGCCTCATGATCTCATAGGTCTTGCGAAGCTTGAGAAGGCCGTCCTGGTGAATGCCGGATTCATGCGTGAACGCGTTTTTTCCGACCACAGCCTTGTTTGGCTGGACAACCATCCCGGTGAGCGAGCTCACCAAGTGGCTCGTCTTGCAGATGAGGTCTTTTTTGATGTTGGTGTAACGGTCGCCGAAGATGTCCTTGCGCGTGTCGAGCGCCATGACGATTTCTTCCATCGCGGCGTTGCCGGCGCGTTCGCCGATGCCGTTGACGGTGCACTCCACCTGGCGCGCGCCGAATTTCACGGCCGCGAGAGAGTTGGCCACCGCCAAACCGAGATCGTTGTGACAATGCACGCTGATGATCGCCTTATGGATGTTTGGAACATTGTCGAATATTCCCTTGATCGTATTGCCGAATTCGAACGGGGTCGTGTAACCCACCGTGTCGGGGATATTCAAAACGTTTGCGCCTGCGTCGATAACGGCCTCAAGCACTTCGTACAAGAACTCTGGCTCCGTGCGTGAGGCGTCCTCCGGCGAGAACTCAATCTCATCCACATGCTTGCGCGCGTATTTGACGCACTCCGTCGCAATGCGGACGATCTCTTCTTTGGCCTTGTTGAGCTTGTGCTTGCGGTGGATCTCGGAGGTTGCGATAAAGATATGGAGCCGCGAACGGGCCGCGGGCTTTAGGCTGTCGAGCGCGACGTCGATGTCCTTTTGGATGGCGCGCGCAAGCCCGCAAATAACCGGGCCTCTCACTTCCTTCGCGATGCGTTTGACGGCTGCGGCATCTCCCGGAGACGCAATGGGAAAGCCCGCTTCAATGATATCCACACCCAGGTCTTCTAATTGCAGCGCCAGT
>CAYUTV010000131.1:0-3503 GCA_964447745.1 uncultured Planctomycetia bacterium
CCACGTCCGCGTGGGTTTCCCGGCGTGTGGCCTGATAGGCCTCGAGGTAGCTTCGGCAAAGCAGTGCCTGGTCATAGAGCATTTTCTCAAAATGCGGCAGTCGCCATTCCTGATCGGTGGAATACCTGTGGAAACCGCCGCCGATTTGGTCGTAGATGCCGCCCGCCGACATCGCGTTGAGCGATTTCTCGACCATTTCCAACGCGTGGGGATCCCGGGAACGCTTCCAGAACCTCAAAAGAAAGGACAGCGTGTGCCCCATGGGAAATTTGGGGGCTCGCCCAAAACCCCCGTGTACGGAATCAAAGCTTTGCGCATAGTTCGCGAACGCCTTATGGAGCAGATCCTCGTTCAAAGGCCCTTTTTCCGCGCTTCCCTGATGATTCGCCAGAAACGTCACCGCGGATTCGGCGGAATCGTTGATCTCATCGCGACGGGTTCTCCAGGCTTCAACAATGGAGGCCATGAGCGTTTTGAATCCGGGCATTCCATAACGATCCTCCGGAGGGAAATACGTTCCGCCGAAAAACGGCTTGCGATCCGGCGTCAGAAAAACAGTCATCGGCCAGCCCCCGCTTCCGGTCGTCGCGATCACGTAGCTCATATATACGCCGTCGATGTCCGGACGCTCTTCCCTATCCACTTTAATGGGGACAAAATGATCATTCATAACTTTGGCCGTGATCTGATCCGAAAAGGACTCATGCTCCATCACGTGACACCAGTGGCAGGTGGAATAGCCGATGGACAAAAGAATGGGTTTGTTTTCAGTCTGCGCTTTTTCAAACGCTTCCGCCCCCCAGGGGTACCAGTTCACCGGGTTATGGGCGTGCTGTAGGAGATAGGGGCTTTTTTCTTGGGCGAGTTTATTCATGATTGAGAACGAAAAAAGAGCAAGTCAGGCGCCGGGCCCAATCTTGCTCTTGTATAAATCGGTTACTTATTTATGCCTTTTCCGACGTCTCGGTTTCGACTGATTCGCCTTTACCGCCTTCGGAATGACCTTCCATTCCGCAAGCATACGCGGAAGCCGTGCTCAAAAGTGCCAATGCCAACATCCAAAAAGCTGTCTTTTTCATATCAAGCTCCTTTGTACATCTGCTATAAGTCTACGCTAAAATATGACCCTTGTCGAGTCCCTCTCGGCATTGTTTATCGCGGGTACGCTCGGATTTCCCCGCCGAGGAAATCCTTCGCTCCTCTGCCTCGGCTCGCTCGTCCCTAGGGGTTAAGAACTCCGGGGACACCGTGGCCGCTCGCCTCGACAAGGCCCCGCTATAAACAACGCCGAGCTAACCCAGCAGATTAGATTCCTCCGTTTCTTTTGTCCTGTCGCCCGCTCCCAGAGTCATAGCTTCAGATGAAAGTAAAAAGTGTTATTGGACAAGCCGCGCAGGTGTTGCCTCAAGCGTATAAACCGGAGCGTATATCTGAAGGTCCAGGGGCCGGGATGTGCCAGTGAGACAACGAATTGTCAGGGCTAGTACAGCGGTTTCTGATCCCCCGCAAATCAAGCGCAGGTTAGCTTGAGGTAACACCTGCTAAGGCTAGACTGGCAATACAGGACCCCGAGAAGTCATGATTAACGATGAATCTTGCGGAGGTAGAAGAGTTCCCGAACCATGCGGACAGAGTCCGTGAGAAGATTCACGCGGCTGTACTTGCCTTGCATCCACATGACCGGAACCTCTTTGATTTTGTAGCCGCGCCTGTGCGCGAGATAAAGCACCTCGACGTCAAAGTTGAATCCATCGAGCCGTTGGCGGGCGAACAATTCTTTGGCGATCTCGGCCTTGAAACACTTGAATCCGCACTGAGTGTCGAGATAACCCCGAAGCAATACCGCCTGCACGAACAGGTTGAACACGCGTCCGCTGAGCCACCGCTTAAAACTCTGCTGAACATCGGTGCCCTTTTCGCGCAGGGCCCGCGAGCCGATGGCGATATCCGCACCCTCTTCGATTGCGTGAAGCAGCTTATCAATTTCTTTGATGGGTGTTGAGAGATCCGCGTCCGATATCAACACGTAATCACCCTGAGATTCCTGGATCCCGCGGCGCACCGCGGCACCCTTCCCCTGATTTTTCTCGCCTGACACCAGTTTAAATAGTTGGTCACCGCGGCGTTTGATAAAATCCTCGACCAACTGTTTTGTCTTGTCGGTGGAACCATCATTGGAAATGATGATTTCGAGTGTACGCGTTTGCGCGGCCGCATAGGCCGCGAGCCGCCTTAAGGATTCTTGGATCGTTTTCTCTTCATTGTAAGCGGGAACAACAACGGAGATCGAGGGCATTAACGGGGTTTGAGACGCGTTTCAAAATAGCGGATAGTGGTGGCCAGGCCGTCCTGAAGTTTGACGCGCGGTTCCCAGCGTAAGACGCGTTTAGCCAGCGAGATGTCGGGGCAGCGGACTTTAGGATCATCAGTCGGCAAAGACTGATAGGTGATCTTGCTCTTAGAGTGCGTGAAACGGATAATCTGCTTGCCCAGTTCCAGAACCGTCATTTCATTGGGATTCCCGAGATTAATCGGTTGATTGAGAGAACACTTCAGAACCTTTTCAATCCCGTCGACGAGATCACTGACATAGCAATAGCTTCGCGTCTGCCGGCCCTTGCCGTAAACCGTCAGCGGTCGGCCCTGCAAGGCCTGCGCGATAAAATTGGGAATCACGCGCCCGTCTTCAACGCGCATCCGTTCGCCGTAGGTATTAAAAATGCGGATGATCTTGGTGTTCATCTTATGCTGACGGTGGTATGCGAGTGTCATCGCCTCGGCGAAGCGCTTGGCTTCATCGTACACACCGCGCGGACCCACGGGATTGACGTTCCCCCAATAATCCTCTCGCTGCGGGCTGATCAACGGATCGCCGTAAACTTCACTGGTTGATGCGAGCAAAAAAACCGCACGGTGTTTGCGCGCAATCCCCAGCGCGTTGTGCGTTCCGAGTGAGCCGACTTTTAACGTCTGAATCGGGTGTCTCAAATAATCCGGTGGCGACGCTGGCGAAGCAAAATGCAGAACATAATCAATTTTCTGACTCAGACGAACAGCTTGGGAAATATCGGCTTGTATAAAGGAAAATGCCTTATTTTTCAAATGGTGGGCAAAATTACTCTTAGAACCCGTGATCAGATTGTCGAGGCAGATTACACGGTGGCCCTGCGACAAAAAACGGTCGCAAAGATGAGAGCCGATGAAGCCGGCGCCGCCCGTGATCAGATACGTTTTTTTTGAGTTTGATACCATCTTACCGTCGCCTCCAAACCTTCGGACAAGGACACCCGCGGCTCCCACCGGAGTTCCGCGCGCATCTTTTCTATGCTGGCACAGGTTCTATCAGGATCACCGGGTCGCCGGGGGCCGAAGCGCGGCTTGAGCCCCGAACCCGAAAGCGCCACGACCCGGTTCACCAACGTTTTAATGGAATGTGCCTTTCCGGAACCCAGATTATACACTTTTCCGAACGTTTTGGGATTGCCCAGAATTTTAAAGAATGC
>CAYUTV010000132.1:0-3447 GCA_964447745.1 uncultured Planctomycetia bacterium
CTTCGTCCTGACCGATGACCTTGGCACGAAGATCTTCTTCGATGCGCATAAGCTTGGAGCTTTCCTTCTCTTCAAGACGAGAGATGGGAATACCCGTGGTCTTGGCGATGATCTTGGCGATCTCTTCCTCGCCGATCTCGAGTTCTATTTTTGAGCGGGACTCCATCCATTCTTTCTTTGTCTTGTCGAGCAGACGCCGAAGCTCCCTCTCCTGATCGCGCAAAGAAGCGGCTTTTTCAAAATCCTGCTCCTTGATCGTGTCTTCTTTTTCTTTTTTAAGATTTTCCAGCTTCTTTTCGAGTTCTTTGACCTCGGGAGGAGCGGTATGCGTGGACAAACGCGCATGGGCACCCGCCTCGTCAATGATATCGATGGCCTTGTCCGGAAGGAAACGGCCTGCGATATAACGATCAGACAGCTTGGCCGCCGCTTCGAGTGCGGCGTCGGTGATCTTCACCTTGTGATGCGCTTCATATTTATCGCGCAGTCCGCGCAGAATCAGCACAGTCTCTTCCACTGAAGGAGGATCGACAATGATGGTCTGGAAACGGCGTTCAAGAGCCGAATCCTTTTCAATGTATTTGCGGTATTCATCAAGCGTTGTGGCGCCGATGCACTGAATCTCGCCGCGCGCGAGTGCCGGCTTCAGAATATTGGAAGCATCGATGGCGCCTTCCGCGCCGCCCGCACCCACCAGCGTGTGCAATTCGTCGACGAACATGATGATATTCTCGGTGCGTTTGATTTCATCCATCACGGCTTTGATACGCTCTTCAAACTGACCGCGGTATTTCGTTCCGGCCACCATCAGCGCCAAATCCAGCGTGATCACGCGCTTATTCTTCAATATCTCAGGCACGTCTCCAGATATAATTTTTTGAGCGAGACCTTCCACGATCGCGGATTTACCCACACCCGCTTCTCCAAGCAGCACAGGATTGTTCTTGCGGCGGCGGGACAACGTCTGCATCACGCGTTCAATTTCATCGTCGCGGCCGATCACGGGATCGAGCTTGTTGTCCTTGGCCAGTTTTGTGAGATCGCGGCCGAAGGCATCGAGTGCGGGTGTCTTAGTTTTAGAAGCGGATCCGCCTCCGCCCGATGTGGATCCTGCGGGAGGATTGGAACCGAACTGGGCACCCGGAGTCGTCGAGCCCAATAATTTAATGACCTCTTCACGGACTTTTTCCAGATCGAGACCCATGTTCATGAAAACCTGGCTGGCGACGCCCTCGCCCTCGCGGATAAGCCCAAGCAGAAGATGTTCAGTGCCGATATAGTTGTGTCCGAGAGTCCGCGCCTCTTCCATCGCGAGCTCCATCACCTTTTTGGCCTTCGGAGTGAACGGGAGATCGCCGGAAATAACCGTCGCGGGGCCAACCTGCACCAACTTTTCGACTTCGAGGCGGATGTTGTTCAGATTCATGCCGAGACTTTGCAGAACGGCGGCGGCCACACCCTCGCCTTCTCTCAGGAGTCCCAATAAAATGTGTTCGGTTCCGATGTAGTCGTGATTAAAACGTTTGGCCTCTTGCTTGGCCAGGAGTATCACTTTTCTCGCTCTTTCAGTGAACTTGTTGAACATTTTGCATTCTCCTCAGGATTAAACTTATCTGCCTTCTAATCTTCTGCGGATCAGGTTCGCGCGTTTCACATCTCTCTGCGCGGAACTCAAAACCCGCCCTTCAATCTTTTGTAGATGCGCCGGCTGAGTCAGGATAAACAACTCATTCACGGCCCTCCGGTCTATCTCATTCAGGAGGCCCATATCCACTCCTAATCTTACCATAGACAACAAGGTCATGGTCTCTTTCGTGTTGATAATGTGCGCTGTTTTGAGCGTTCCGCACGCGCGGCTCACCTTATCCTGCAACACTTCGCGATTCTGCTTCATCAGGGCCTTGCGCGCGTTCTCCTCATGCCCGATGACCTGGCGAATAATTCTCTCCAGATTATCGATGATATCTTCTTCCGAAGAACCGAGCGTGACCTGATTGGATATTTGAAAAAAATTGCCTTCCGCTTCCGTTCCCTCGCCGTACAACCCGCGGGCCGTCATGCCGAGCTTCGTGATCGCCTGCAACACACGGTTGATTTGCTTGGTCATCACGAGCGACGGCAGATGCAGCATCACCGAAGCGCGCAGTCCCGTTCCCGTATTCGTCGGGCACGCCGTGAGGTACCCCCAGTCGCCGTGAAACGCGAACTTGGCCTTCTTCATGATCGCGTCATCCAAACGGTTCGCGATGCGCCAGCATTCCTGCAAATTAAATCCGGACTGCATGACCTGCAAGCGCACATGATCTTCTTCGTTGATCATGAGACTGATGACTTCCTTGTCGCCGATGATCACCGACTTGAACTCCGGATGCATGATATGCTCTCGGCTGATCAGATGTCTCTCCAGCATGAACTGCTTGTCCACATCGTCAACCTCGGCCATGCGCACGCATAACGCATTGTGAAGCAATTCCGTCGACAGCGACGCCTCTTCCAAAAGCTCGAGCGTTTCTTTTTCCTGTTTCTTGGTCGCCCAGTGGGAAAAGGGCTGCTTCTCGAGATTTCTCGCCAAACGAACGCGGGAGCTGATCACGATGTCGGAATTCGGACCCGTGCCTTTGAGCCACTCGCATGTATGTCGTATCAGATGATCTACTTTCACGCTCTCTCTACCTTATATAAGTATTATACACCGCCCGTCACGCTAAGCGCGCCGCGACGGCATTATTTGTGGTGCGCGTCCTTGATCTTTTTTTCGATAAACTTAATCTTGTCGCGTAGTGAGGCTGCTTCCTCAAATTCTTCCTTCTTGATCGCCTTGAATAGATCCTGTTTCACGGCCTCGAGCTCCTGCTGAAGCTTAGAATTGATTTTCTGCTCCTTTAGGAGACTGGGTGTGGGCGACTTTCCGACGTGCTGCATGGAACCGTGAATTCTTTTGAGAAGAGGCGCCAAGCTCGCCTTAAAAGCTCCGTAGCATTCGCTGCATCCCAGGCGGCCGATCTTTTTAAAATCTTCATAGCCCAAACCGCAGGCCGCACATTTAATCTTAACGCTGGGACCGCTGCCCGGCTGTTGACCCACGGTCGGATGACTCGCCTCCACATCGGACAACGCTGCAAGAAGATCCGCGATACCGAAATGCTGTTCGACGTCTGAGCCCTTTTCCTTGGCGCAGCTCTCGCAAAGATTTAGCTTCGTGATCTGTTCGTTGATGATTTCCGTCAGATGCACCGTCGCTTTATTCTTTTTACACTCGTCGCAGATCATGCCTGTCATTGTTAGCCTTTCAAACTGTACTTCACGCCTTCTTTGGAGGTGACTTTCTGAAATTCCGCCATGAGCTTCTTGGTCCAAGTGCCGGGCTTGCCTTGGCCGATCACACGATTGTCGATTTTGGAAATAGGCACGATTTCCGCGGCCGTACCGGTCAGAAACACTTCATCG
>CAYUTV010000133.1:0-3409 GCA_964447745.1 uncultured Planctomycetia bacterium
TCTTTGGATTAATAACCCCCTAAAATGGAAGAAGGGTTACTAGTTTACTGAGAAGTTTTTTGTTCCGCTGGGATTGGTTTGATATGAAGGATTTGCGTCAATCGCTCTTCCCCATTTACGGCTACTTGAAGTTGATATTCACCATATGCATTGAAGTGAGTATTGTCCATCCGAACTACAACTTGCGCAAACTCTTCGCTAGCATGTTCAGGCTTCACGTCCAAATCGACTTCTGCGCCAAACAACTTTCCTTTTTCGCCCATTAACCGAATTTCAATTTTGTTTTTACCGACATCGCGCCGTGTGACTTTTAAACGTAACATCAAAAACATAAGTGGATGCTGACATGGCATACGATGGGAATAAATATTTGTTATCCCAGCGCCGACAAGTGTGAATTTTCCTCCCGGCCCAACTTCCGCGTAATCTGCTAAAATTAGATCATGAATCTCCATCTGATTCCTCCAGTTGCGAACTCGCAACTTCACGGCCAAAAAAATTTATGAAGTGGCGAGGTATTCGTTTAGTTCAGCTTTTGCTATTACGTGCTGCTCACCAACTTTGGCTGCTTTGAGCCTACCCTCTGATATCATTTTTCGAACTGCTTGAGGAGTAACTCCAGCAGCATCCGCAAACTGAGAAACGGATAGCACTGAGACGCTCGCGTCAGAGCTCTCGAAGTGGACGCTCTTAATTGTGGCAAACATCGATCCTGTCGTAATTGCATTGCTAGTATGAATCTCTATTTTCATAACATTTTTAGAATATCATAGAAGTTGCGATAACGCAACTATTATTAGGCGGCACATTGTCACCTTTGTCCATCTGGATCTGAAAAGCCTTGCTGGAATTGCCGAGATCTTGAGGTTCCAATTTGGAACATCAAGATGGGAAAAATAACATTATCATCCGTACGCGTTTACTGAACAAGGGTAAGGCAAGAGCCGCGCAGGTGTTGCCTCAAGCGTATAAACCGGAGCGTATATCTGAAGGTCCAGGGGCCGGGATGTGCCAGTGAGACAACGAATTGTCAGGGCTAGTACAGCGGTTTCTGATCCCCCGCAAATCAAGCGCAGGTTAGCTTGAGGTAACACCTGCTAAGGCTAGACTTGAACTAAGCGGCGCACTCGCCTTTACCGACATTGACCTCAAAGGCCTTGCCGGGGTCGCCGAGATCTTCATACATCTTGGGATCTTGGTCAAATGCGGGAATCGTCGTGAATGGGGCTGCGAGCTCTTTGAGCTTGGCTGCGCCCACGCGGTCGGCCCATTGAAGGAATGTTTCTGAGGCGCCCTTCCCCGTTTTAAACGCATCGAGGAGTGCTTTTGTTGCGTCAGGAACGCGCTTGGCCGGTATCTGAGCAATGCGTTTGCCGAAGGCAATGCCACCATTGATTGTGGTATACCCGCCTACCATCAACTGATAATGAGGCACCGCCTTCCCATCCACGGTTTTAGACGCGCCGTGATACCCAATATTGGCGATATGGTGTTGACCGCAAGAATTCGTGCAGCCGGAAATCTTAATCGTGATCTCTTTGAATGTGGGATCAGAGCCATAACCGTTTTCGAATATTTTTCCCAATTCATAGGCCAGGCCCTTGGAATGCGTGATGGCGATCTGGCACGTATCTGCACCGGGGCAACGTGTAATGTCGGTAATCGTCTCAGCGCCCTTGTGTGCCAGTCCCGCTTGAGAAATCTGCGAGTAGAACGCTTTCAGAGACGCCTGCGGAATAAAAGGTACCAGAATATTTTGAGTGATGGTGGTGCGAAGCCGTCCGCCGTTAAACGCGCGTGAGATCTTCGCCAATTTTCTCATCTGCTCAGGCGTGATGTCCCCTAACGGGCAGCGAATGTTCGCGGCGACATACCCTTTTTGCTTTTGCTCGAACGTATTGGTCTTCACCCACTCATCATAGCCCGGCAGAACACCCGAGGCTTCTGTGGGAGCCGGCTGTGCGAGTACGGGAGGCTTATTATTTTCTTCTTCGGGCAGCGACCAGAAGGATTCGCGGCCGGAACCCGTCGCAATAACCTGCTTCAATTCATCCTGATACTCTTTGCGGAAAACCTCTATCCCCCATTTAGCAACGAGGTATTTGATGCGGGCGCGGTTCTTGTCTTTTCTGTCGCCATTTCTATCAAACAAGCGTATCACCGCTTCCGCGGCGGCAAGATAATGCTCTTCGGGACAAAATTCTTCCAAGAGCTGCGCGGCAAAAGGCGTAGACCCTAATCCACCGCCCACAAATACCGCAAAACCTTTTACTTCTTTGCCGTTCACTGTTTTTTTCTTGGCGATAAATCCTAAATCATGCAGACCGACCTTCGCCCAATCTTCCTCGGCGGTTCCTTCGAACGCGATCTTGAATTTACGCGGCATGTTTTGACACACAGGGTTTCTCAGGAAATAACGGCTCAGGAGATCCGCGTAAGGCGTTACATCAAAAACTTCTTTGGGAGAAATACCGGCATAGTGGGTCGCCGTGACATTGCGCACCGTGTTGCCGCAAGCTTCGCGGGACGTAAGTGCCACTTCCGCCAAACGACGGATAATTGTCGGCACATCACTTCTCAAAATCTCATGGAGCTGAATGGCTTGGCGTGTGGTGACGTGTGCTAGCTTATTTGGCGCATATTTTTCGGTGATGTCTGCGATAGCTTCCAGCTGATTGGCGAGCATATGGCCAAAGCGGATCTTAATGCGGATCATGTGGCGGTCCATGGTGCCACGAATGCCATAAATACCGTTCTCTAAACGAAACTTTCTAAAATCATCTTGGTCCAGCTCTCCCTTGTCGAGGCGGGCGATTTCCCGCTCAAAACGCTTAATTTCGGCTTCGACTTCGGGAGCCAATTCTTTAATGGTTTGTTCTTTTAAAATGCTGATATTTTTAGACAAAAAATTCATTCTTCGGACCCCTTTTGTTTCGGCGATTATACCACAGCCTTCGCCACTGCCAATAGATTAGACGGTTTACATCCTAAAGTCAAGTAAAACTGTAAGGAATATAACTATAATTTATACTTATACATGACTAAATTACTAGTATTAAAAGCTCTCGAAAAGAGCGTGAAGGCCTTTTTTAAACAAAGGTTCCCTTTGAAGCAGACTTAATACCAGATGCCCCGATTCCTCAAAGTCATAATAGTACCCCGGATGAACGAGCACATTTTTATCGTGAAGAAGCCGTACGGCAAACGCTTCCTCATCTTTAAACTGATCGGACTGCAGAACCCCGTACCAGCCGCCCTCCGCCGTTAAAAGCCGCACCCCGGGCTTTAATGCCGCACTGAGAGCACTTCTGTTGCGCAGCACACGCGCGAGAATCTCATCGATGGCTCGGGCTCTTCCGGCCAGCCAACCCGGCAAAGCATTCTGCGCCGGACTATTCACGGATAAAAA
>CAYUTV010000134.1:0-3358 GCA_964447745.1 uncultured Planctomycetia bacterium
CTTCCATGTTGGGAGGGCGTGTTTCCAGACGAATAACATGCGGCTGCTGCAACTGAAGTTCCGCCGCGTCTTCAATGGTGATGATTCGCTCTGTCGGAGGAATGTAAGATGACAGAACATTCAAGAAAGTTGTTTTACCTGAGCCGGTGCCGCCTGAAACCAACACGTTCATGCGCGCGATAACCGCGATTTTTAGAAGGTACAAAAGTTCTGGCGAGATGGAGCCCAACTCCAGCATATGTTCGGCTTTCAAAGGCGTTTCTTTGAAACGGCGGATACATAACGAGGGGCCGTCCAATGCCAGCGGAGGAATGATCGCATTGACACGCGAACCGTCGGGCAAACGTGCGTCGACCATGGGAGAGGCCTCATCAATACGGCGGCCTACGCGGGCCACGATACGGTTGATGATGTGTCTCAGATGGGTGTCATCTTTAAAGCTGATGTCCGCTTTCTCAATTTTTCCGTGACGTTCCACAAAGATCGTTTTGTAGTTGTTGACGAGAATATCGTCGATGGAACGGTCTTGAAGCAATGTCTCGAGCGGTCCAAGGCCGAATGTTTCGTTGACAACCTCATCCACCAGCGCTTTTCTTTCGGGGGTGGCCAGCGCCATGTTCGATTGGTTTACCAGTTCCCAGATAATCTTGGCCACTTCGTTGCGGGCGGTATCCGAATCGAACTTGACCAGGACTTCCACGTTTACGTGGTTGATGACTTCCTGGTGCAGTTTGACTTTGAAATCCTGAAGCTCTTTATTGCGCTTGTTGTCGACCAGCGTTTTTTCGCTGACCGGAGCTTTGCTGGGAACCGTCTTGGTCGTTAGAAACATTTTAAGATTCCTTTCTTGGCCAGTTGAAACATTGACGGGGCGGCCGTATTGGCAGAAACTTTGTCATTGGCGGCTGCGAATGAATTATGAATCAATTGAGCCAGCTCCAGTATCTTCTTCGAGACATCGCCCTTGTCATTGACGTTAAATACCGGTTCGCCCTTATTGACGGATTCAATACAAAGAGCGTAGTTGTTCGGTATGTAGGTCGTCACCGAATGACGCGTAATTTTTTCAAACTCCTTGGAATCAATCTGATTTTTGGAGTTGTCACGATTAATGATTACTTTGATCTTTTGCGGATCAAACTGATGGTTCGTCAGCTTCTGAACCAGATTAACCAGCCCTTTGATGGACGGAACGTCAGGATTACCAAGCAGAATGATAAAGTCTGATTCTGAAAGCACAAACTGCAGGAGACCCGCGTCCATATGCCCCGCGTCCACAAACAGATAATCGTACGAAGAGGTGAGGAGACTAAAAATGGATTTGAGCGCGTGAATGCTGTCGATGCTGGGCGGTTCCTGATTGCTGTGCGCCGCGGCTAGCACGCGCAGACCCGAAGAGTGGGGTGTCAGCACACCTTCCAGGAATGAAGCGTCCAAAAGCTGACTATTATCCAATGCGTCTCGAAGAGTATATTTGGGTTGCAAATTGAGGTACGTGGCCGCGTCTCCACAGTCCTTGGAAAAGTCACACAAGGCGATGCTGGATTTCTGATACTTGGCCATGGCGACAGCTGTGTTGGCCGCGACGAACGTCACACCGCAGCCACCTTTGGGAGCATAAAAAGCAATGACGCGTCCATTGCGTTTCCCGACACCGTGACTGGAGGCATCGGCGAGAGACTTCTGAATAAAATTTTGCAGCTCACCGTCGGGCACCGGAAAGGCCAAGAAATCTTTGATGCCGATTTTCAAATATTCCAGTAATCCCGCGACGTCAGTGGGGTGACCCACGCCGACAATCTTGGTATTAATAAAATGCTCAGCGACATTTTTCACGCTCATCGTAGGAACATTCATTTCTCGAAGATCCGCCAGAACAAGGAGAGGCGTTCCCGAGTCGGAAGGACGCACGTCCGACCAGCGGCTATTCTTGATTGCGCAGTGAGCGGGTAGCATCGGCTTAATATGCGCCGCCGCCTCTTTAAGAAATGTATCCTGATCTGAGATTAAGAGTAGGTGCATCATTGGTTTTTCTTGAGTTTCCCTATAACGGCTACTTGTGGATTTGATTTCATAAATTCTTTCATAAATCTTTTTTTAATGTTTATCACAAATATAGTATACATAGATAAACCAAGAAAATCAAGCTTTTTTGAGCAATATTTAGATATTTTTAGGTAGGATTAGTAATGTATTATAAGGAATGGATAAAATTAATTAATTAATAGTACAAAAAAATAGCTGAGTCCCTGTCACCGGTTTTAATACCGCCTGACAGGTATTCTCAGCTACCGCCACCTAACGAACCGGCCTGGCTTATGGCGGAATTCATGGCTGTTCTCGTAACGCTATTCACACCTGTTTTTAGGGTGGAGTTGCCAACGAAAACAACAATTCCGACAACTAACGCTAAGATCAAGGCGTATTCAATGAACCCCTGACCGCGCTGATTCTTTATCGCATTATGCTTCAAGAAAACATATTTTGTTGACATAGTGCCCTCTGCTTTATCTAAACTAGCGCATGCTACAGTATTAACGGCTAGATCCAGAGCTACCCAACCCATTTGCGCTATTTATAGCCGTATTCATCGCGGTTTTTACGACGCTATTCACACCCGTTTTGAGAGTTGTGTTGCCAACGAATATCACAATCCCAACAACAAGGGCAAGGATTAGAGCATACTCTATAAATCCCTGGCCCTTCTTGTTGAGAAATGATTTCATTTTTAAAAGCCTATCTTTTTGGGACATTCCATTCTCCGGTTCAACGCTCCGTTAATAGCACTTTAGCGAATAAGCGAGCCATTCATTTGGAACAGAACCACTTTGTTGAAATGCGGCTTCTCAGCCAGTTAACGCCCCAACGGCATCGACAGCGGCGGTTGTGGTTTCGTCGTACACGGTCTTGGTTCTATCTTTCATTAAATTATTACCGACGAAAATAACCACGCCGACAATCAGCGCTAGCACGAGTGCGTACTCGATGAATCCCTGACCCTTTGCATTCCGCATTAGTTTTAACATTGCTGCTCCTTATTTTGTTAAAGGTTTTATTAATTGGCTTTCATTACAAATTATACACAATGGTTATCGCTAATTCAAGTGTATTAAGTATAAGGAAGTATAAAACATAATAATTAGAGATAAGGGATGGTAACAGTTGGTAATTAGTGCCTTACTATCTAAAAATTCAATCGATTAACTAAATTTTGTCGGATGTTAAGATTAAGTAAATATTAATTGACATTAATGATGCCCATTTGATATGATGCTCCCGTTGTATCCACTTACAACCATAGCATAACCTAGATTACGCCGAAGAAAGGGGGGAGGAAACTCAAAGGCCATAAGGTTAT
>CAYUTV010000135.1:0-3355 GCA_964447745.1 uncultured Planctomycetia bacterium
TCGAGATAAATCTTAAGAGACATTGCCATCCTTCCTTTCCCAATTTCCTTCGCCTAACCGCATCACGCGATCCGCCATCGACGCGATCTGTTCGTCGTGCGTGACGATAACCACCGTGCGGTTTTCCTGCTTAAAAAGACTTCTCAATAAATCCGCGATTTCCCGAGCCATCTTTCTGTCCAAGTTGCCCGTCGGTTCATCGCAGAACAAAATCTTGGGCTCGTTCATGAGTGCCCGCGCGATCGCGATGCGCTGCTGTTCTCCGCCGGATAACTCCGAAGGAAAATGCGTCGCGCGATCCTTGAGCCCCACGCGGTCCAACAATTCCATCGCCCTGCCCCGCGCTTCCGCGCCGAATCCCCCGCGCCTCATGAGCGACGGCAGCAGAATATTCTCCAACGCCGTGAATTCTGACAACAAATGGTAAAACTGAAAAATAAACCCAATATTTTGGTTCCTAAAGGCGGCTCTGTCGCCTTCACTCAGCTTATTCATCACGGTTCCGCCGAGCCGAACCTCTCCCTCGTTGGGCGTGTCAAGACCTGACAGCATATTGAGTAACGTCGTTTTGCCTGAACCCGACGGTCCCAATATAGCTACCCCTTCACCACGCTTTACAGACAGAGAAATTTTCTTCAAAATTTCCAGGGGGCGCGTTCCATCCCAGTATACCTTGCTGATACCGCTGGCTTCAATCATTAGTTCGTCATTCATAGCGTAACGCCTTCACGGGATTGAGCCGGCCGGCCACCACCGCCGGATACAACGCAGAAGCCAAGCTTAAAAACACAGCCACCAACACCACGCGGGCCGTGTCCCAGAACTCCAGGTGCACCGGCAGGCGATCGATGTAATAAATCTCCTTCGGAAGATCAATGAACGAATAACTCTTGAGCACCCAGCAGAGTATGAGCCCGATCAAGAGGCCCGCACCCGCGCCGGCCGTCCCGATCATGAGGCCGTCATAGGCGAAGATCTTCATGAGCGACTGCGGAGAGGCGCCCAGAGACTTGAGAACCCCGATGTCTTTGGTTTTATCCATCACCATCATCGTGAGACTGCCCGCGATATTCAAACAAGCCACCAGGATGATGAGCGCCAAAATCAAAAACATCACAACCTTCTCCAGCTTCAACGCGCCAAAAAGAGTTTTGTTCATATCCATCCACGTGCGCACATAAAACGGAAACTTCAGTTTCTTTTGAAGAGAGTGTTTCACGGCCGCCGCTTCTTCCGCGTTTTTTAAATAAATGGATATCCCGGTGACTGCGCTCTTCATGTCAAAAAGAGTTTGCGCATTTTTTAAACTGAGAAAAATCAGATTCGCGTCATAATCAAACATCCCTGACGTGAAAATGCCCTCCACTTCGTAGGACACTGGCTTTTCCGTGCTGGGCGAGATGATAAAAAATTTGCTTCCCATTTTGAGACCCAAACGGCGCGCAAGTTCCGAACCGACGACCACGCCGTCAGGCCGCTGCGTCAAATGCCCTTCCGTGAGATATTCCTCGAACTTGGAGAGATCTTTTTCCTGGGCCGGGTCCACTCCGCGCACGAGAACTCCACTCGCCCACTCCCCGTTCTGTATCAGGGCCTGGCCTTCAATATAGGGTGCCGAGCCGCGGATCGTGCCGACGTTATCCAGCTGCGAGAGAAGCGCCGTGGACTCCAGGAAGGGACCTTCTTTTTCGATGACGACATGCGCGCGCATGCCTATGATGCGGTTTTTTAAATCGGCGTCAAACCCGTTCATCACGGCTAAAACCGTGATGAGCGCGGCGACGCCGACGCAGATGCCCAAGATGGAAATAAATCCGATGACGCCGACAAACGGATGACGGCGGCGCGACCAGAGGTATCGCTTGGCGATGAATAATTCGAAGTTCATTGTGCGGGCGCTATTTCTCTGCCCGCATTTGCGGGAACAGAATCACTTCCCGGATGGAGGATTGTCCCGTTAAAACCATGACGAGGCGATCCACGCCGATACCCAAACCGCCGGCGGGAGGCATGCCGTGTTCGAGTGCGGTGATAAAATCTTCGTCGAGCGTTTCGTACGTGCTCTCTTTGCCCTTCTCTTTAAGTTCTTCGAGAAGACGCGCGCGCTGATCGATGGGATCGTTCAACTCGGAGTAACCGTTGGCCACTTCCATGCCGGCGACATACAACTCAAAGCGCTCGCTGATTCCGGGGTTTTCCTTGCTCTTCTTGGCCAGAGGGCACAGCTCGGTAAAATAATCCGTCACAAACACGGGATGAATCGTGTCGCCCTTCACGTCTTTGCCGGGTTCCAGGAGCTCCGCGACAATGTTGATGAGTTGCGTGCGCGACAAGTCCTTGCCTTCAATTTTCACGTCCTTGGCCTTGAGTTTTTTGATCCAATCGGCGGTCTCGTCTTCCGGCGTGATGCCGAATCCGTCCTTCATGAGCTTCGCGAAGGACACGCGCTCGAATTTGGAGACGTCGACAACCTTGCCCGCGTACTCAAACGTCATTTTGCCAAACACGGTTTGCGCGGCATTGCGCACGATTTCTTCGGTCAGGTTCATCACGTCGTTCACATCCGAATAAGCCGTATAGACCTCGAGCATCGTAAACTCGGGATTGTGGCGCGTCGAAATACCTTCATTGCGGAAACTCTTGTTCACTTCGTATACTTTGTCGAACCCGCCGACCAAAAGTTTTTTGAGATAGAGCTCGGGAGCCACGCGAAGATACAGCGGCATGTTGAGTGCTTGGTGATGCGTTTTAAAAGGTTTGCCCGCCGCACCGCCGGGGATCGGATGCATCATGGGCGTTTCCACTTCCAGGTAGCCCTTGTCGTCGAGGATGTTGCGTATGGAGCGGATCACGAGTGAGCGCTTGCGGAAAATATCCTTGGCTTCTTCGCTCGACATGAGATCGAGATAACGCTGGCGGTAACGCACTTCGACGTCCTTCAGCCCGTGCCATTTCTCGGGCATGGGGCGCAGACTCTTGGCGAGCACGCGCAGTTTCTCAAGGCGAACGGAGATCTCGCCTGTTTTGGTTTTAAAAAGCTCCCCTTCCACACCGATGATGTCGCCCAAATCGAGGTTCTCGAACACCTTGAACCCCTCTTCGCCCAACGCTTCCTGCTTCACAAAAAGCTGAATGCGTCCGCTCTCGTCGCGCAGATCGCAGAACGTGGTCTTGCCCATCACGCGCATGGCGGTGAGCCGGCCCGCAATAGAAACATGCTTTTTCTCTTCAAACGCATGAACGATATCGGCGATCAGGGCCTGCTTAAGGAATTTGCCCCCAAACGGGTCCACGCCCAAGGCCTGTAGATTTTGGAATTTTTTAAAGCGGTCCTTTAATAAATCGTTTTCCACAC
>CAYUTV010000136.1:0-3332 GCA_964447745.1 uncultured Planctomycetia bacterium
TAAATAACCGATAGGCTGTTTTTTCCCCCGAAACCCGGGGGATTTTTTTTGGCCTGAGAATGTGCGGAGGATATGGCTAAGACTATATTGGTGGTGGACGATGAGAAAGGGTTTGTCTCTCTTATCGAATCCGCTTTGACGCAGAATGGGTACCGCGTGTTGGCGGCCTACGACGGTGAGCAGGCCATGCAGCAGGTAAATAAGAGCGTTCCCGATCTTATCCTTCTGGATGTGCGCATGCCCAAAATGAGCGGGCTCGCGTTCTATAACGCAATCTGCCTTCCCAGCACCTCCTTGCCGCTATGCCCTGTGATTGTGATGACGGCGCACGAGCTAATGGAAGACGTATTCAAAGATTTGGCTGTCGCCGGTTTTATGACAAAACCTGTGAAGATTGAAGAGCTTCTTGTAAAGGTGAATCGAATTTTTGCCGATCAGGAAAAGCAGATACAGAGAAACGAAGCGCTGTTGGAGACGGCCCAGAAGAAAGTAATGGTCGTGGATGACAATCCGGATACCGTTTCAAAAATCTCATGCCTGTTTCTCAACGAAGGTTACCTCGTCAGCGTGTCCCGCTCGGCCGACGCAATTTCCAAGCTAACTACGGGGCCTTTACCGGAACTGATACTTATGAGACACGGCCTTCCGGGAAATCCCATGATTCCGGTAGCCTCGTATCTTCGCTCGATCCCCAAAGGCAGGCATGTGACGCTGATTGTTTATGTCGAGGACGCCCGAAATCTCAATCCGCTCGAAGAAAGCGAATTGATGAGTTACGTAGGAAAAAAGAACTTGGCTGAGATTGGGAACCTTGACGGCTTGCTTACCCAGTGCCGCCGCGTTTTAAACCCTCCCCGGGAGAAAAAGCCGGACATCGGCAACGTCCTTACGTAGCCCGACGCTTTCGCGTACCTATGTTATAATAACGCCATGAAAATAAAAGTTTATTTCATGGCTATCTTTTTCCTTCTAAGCATTTCATCCGCTCGCGCCGCCGAAGATATTACGGGACTTGAATGGATGGAGTTGTCCGCCGGTCAAAAAATGGAGCGCATACGCATGTCCATGGCCGTGCTGGGTTATCACAAGGTTTTTTTGAAAGATAGTGCCAACGCCTACTACAACGCCGTATCTCAAGCGATACGCGCGAATCCGGCGTATTACTCCATGGATCTCACGCAGGTTCTCGCTGCTGCAGCCTCCGAAAAGGATGGAGAGGTTAGGGCCGCCTTGGAACAGTATAAGATTAAGCAAAAGAGCTAAAATTTCTCCCTTTTTTTAAGCACGCGTTATAAAATATCTAAGTCCGTTGACCGGTGATTCGTAAGGAGTTTGTATCGAAACCTGCATAATGCGTTGCCCGCGGTGCGGCCACGAAAAAGAAGAGGTGATGCCGCGCCTGGGTGCCGAAACGAGATACCAATGCACCGGCTGCCGCTCGGTCTTGACCGCAAAAAAAGAAGAGTGTTGCGTGTATTGTCTATACAGCAACACGCTCTGTCCGCCGCGGCAGGAGAAGCGAAACTGTTGTTCTGATTGAGCGAGGATTTTTTTGAACGAGCAGAAGAACATATTGATCGTTGACGACGACAAAGAATACGTCCAGCGCACAAAAACATTTCTTGAGGCCCAAGATTTCTTTGTCACGATCGCGTACGACGGCGAAGAAGCTCTGGAAAAGATTAAGCTCGATCAGCCCGACCTCATTCTGCTCGATATTATGATGCCCAAGCTCACCGGATTGGGATTCTACGACCGTGTCACACCCGCACATTCGGAACCCCTTTATCCCATTATTGTGATAACGGTTCGCGCCAATCTTAAAGAGTTGTTCGACAATCTGCCCATCGAAGGATTTATCCTAAAACCGGTGGATTATCCCGCGCTTCTCCAGAAGATTCGCGAAGTTTTTGCGCGTCGCAAAAAGGAACTCAAGAAAGCCGGCGCGGATATGAAGGTGTTTAAGCATGTCTTAATCATTGAAGACGACTTTGACACAGCCAAGAGAATCGCGATGCCTTTTTTGGAGCACGGCTACACGGTCACGACGGTCAAGAATGTCCGCGAAGCCATCGAGCGGATTATCGATCCGGATATGCCGAACCTTATCTTGATCCGCCAGGGTTTGCCGGGATACCCTGAGTTCACTCTTTCATACCATTTGCGAGGGATCCCTGCCGCCCGTGGGGTGAGTTGCGTCGTTTATACGAAGGACATGAATAAACTCAGTGTGGATGTGGAGAAGGAAATCATCAGTTTTGTCGGAAAAAACAATCTGCTCGAATTTGTGGACGAGGATTTTTTGTTCAAACGATGCGAGCGAATCCTGGAGGCAAAGGCGTAGCCGATGAAAAAATTTTACTTACTCATAATTATTGCCATTTTAACCATGTGCGCTGTGCCTTGCGAAGCGGGCGGGCGCCGCGGCCAGCCCCCCGCACCGCGCATTCTCGAACCGGGGGATGACACCAACCTCGCGGGGAAGGAAGAGCTTGAATTTCGCTGGTCTTCGGAAGGAGACCGGAGCATGATCGATTTTTTTGATTTCCGCGTATACAAGGGGACTCAGACGATTGAATCCGGGCTGATTCACGCCGAGAAGGTTTCCACCGGAAAGCACTCGGTAAAATTGAAAGCGAGTTTGTTTGAAGACGGGCAGACGTACGCCTGGTCCATTCGTTCCGTTGGCCGTCAAAAAAGCAGGAGCAATTACGCTCTATTTAAAATTAACAAACAACCGCAATAAAGAAAAAGGAGCTCTCATGAAAACAGGGTTAGCAAAGATATTTATCGTACTTCTCGTGGCGCTTGGCGTCTCTTCGGTCGCGATGGCGGATTCTAAAGGCCATCAGTGTTCTGTTTCCGGCAAAGGATGCGGCGCCTCTTCCGGCCAATGCGGACAATCGGAGCCGGGATGCCCGATTGCGGCCAAGTTTTGCAAAAAGGCCTGCTTTATTTTAGAAAATAAGGCCGAAGTGGGATTGACCCCCGATCAAATCAAAATCATCGAAACGCTTGAGTCCCAGGTCAAAAAAGATCAAATCCGCCAACAGGCCGACATGCAGATCTTTATGCTCGACATCAAGAGCCGCCTTTCCGAGGATCCTTTTGACGCTGCGGCTGTAGAAGCGCTGGTGGATCAACTATCTGCCTCCATGGCGCAGTACACCAAAAACACTGTTCGGGCGTACGCCAAACTGAAGACGACGGTTACCGAAGAGCAGAAGACAAAACTTAAGGCCCTCTACGCAAAAAAATAACGGTTTCCACACGGTGTTCCATTGAAAAACGGGTCCGATATTCAGCGGTTCGAGATTGCCGATGAGCATGAT
>CAYUTV010000137.1:0-3326 GCA_964447745.1 uncultured Planctomycetia bacterium
AGTCTTTGATGAGCTTGATCAGGCCCGCCTTGATTTCATCCGTCATTTTCTGCTCCTTTCGGATCGCCTGGAGCACGGCGTTGTTTTCCTTGCGCGCAAATTTAGCGATATCCCGTTTGAATTCTGATACCTGTTCGAGCGTGAGGTCCAGCAGCATACCTTCATTGAAGGGGAAATAAAGCAACACTTGCTCCTCAAACGGCACGGGCTCATCCTGAATTTGGGTAATCAGTTCCGTGAATATCTCTCCCTTTTTTAGTTTGAGTTCGATTTCCTTTGAGAGGTCGCTCTTGTTCAGTTTCGTGAGCATGACCAGCTCCTTGTACTGCAAAATATCGAGGCGATAACTGGCGGTCAACTTCTTCATGATGGTCCATTGCACTTTGGTTCCGACGCGCGACACGGACAAACCCAGATCAACGGCGGGTTTGAAGCCCTGCGAAAATAAATCTGTGTTGAGAGCGATCTGACCGTCAGTCATGGAAACAAGGTTAGAGCAGACATAGCTGGTGATATCGTTTTCGAGAGTTTCCACAAATGGCAGGAATGTCATCGAACCGTTCCCAAGTTTTTCATTCAGAGCGGCCGCGCGTTCAATCATCTTGGAATGCAGGTAAAAGATATCACCCGGATAAGCGTTTCTGCCGGGAGGGCGGTTGAGCAACAGCGAGATCTCGCGGTAAGACCAGGCGTGCTTGGAGAAATCATCGAATACAACGAGCACGTTTCCACCGTTGTACATAAAGTACTCTCCCATCGCACAGGCGACGTATGGGGCCAAGTACTGCTCTCCTTGAGTCGCCGATGCTCCGGCTGAAATGATGATCGTGAATTCAAATGCGCCGTGACGCTGGAAAAGATCGGAAATTTTTTTAAGGGCGGCTTCGGACTTCCCGATATCCACATAAATACAAATGACGTCTTTGCCTTTCTGGTTGATGATCGAATCGGTTCCCAAAGTGGTCTTCCCGCTCATGCGGTCGCCTGTGATCAATTCTCTTTGACCGCGACCTATAGGGATCATGGAATCCAGAATTTTAATTCCGGTTTCCATCGCGGTGTCCAAAGGACGTCTGTCCATAACACCCGGCGCATCTCTAAAAACGGGTAAAAAGGCATCCGGTTGAATGGGACCTAGGCCATCTCTAGGGTCTCCTAACGGAGTTACAATCCGGCCCACAAATTTTTTTCCCACCGGGACGCAGAATTGCTGAAGGGTCGTAGATACAACTTCACCCGTTTTGATACGCCCCCTTTCCTTTAATAGGAGCACCTGGGCGACCTGTTCGTTATAACCCACGACGAAACCCTTGGATCCCAACGCGAAGTCAACAATTTGCCCGAAAATGCAATTGTCGAGCCCGTCCACAACGCAGACGCATTGTTTTTTAGAGATTACTGAGCCGAATTCTTTGTATTTAAGTGCTGTCATGTTTTATAGAGTTAATCGAATGATATTTTAGTTAAAATAGCTTAACATAGTATAAATTTACATTAAAATTGATAAAGTTGCAACCTTTATCACTTCTTACCCTGCGATATGTCCTCAAATTTACGGACCTGCTTCTGTTTCGTCTGTCCCCACCATAGAATGTAGGTGGCCAAACCGATTATCGCCAAGAAGACGATAGTTCCATAAATGATGCGCCAGATGGTTTTTTCGTTCGGCGCCAGTTTTTTGATAAGTTCTTCGATGTTGTTTTGCTTTTCTCTGTCTTTCACGATCTGAGTCAAACGCTCAAGCTCCAAAATATCCTGGCGGATCGCCTCTACTTTTTTGACATTTTCCAAATAGGTGGCGATACGGTCTTTGACGGTCACGACCTTGGCCTGTGATTCTTTGATCTCCGCGATGAATCTCATGATTTCCTTATAGAGATACTCTGCCGTGATTTTGAATTCTGTGCTTTCCAGATAAGAGTTCAGATCTTTTGCCTGATCCGCATAGTCGGCGAGCTTGGGATCGGGAACGTTCCAGCGGTCATTGATACGCACGACAAACTTTTTGGCCTCTCCCGGCTTTAGTTGTACGGTTTGGGTCAGATAGTAGGCTTTCTTTTCCGGGTCGAACTTTATCTGAAAACCCTGGATATCGAGAATATTGTCCGGTGTAATTCCTTCCGGCAGATAGCGCACAATCTCCTCTTTCTTTTCATCAGTCTCGGAAGGATTCTTTATATTCACAATAAAACGTATTTCTTTTGGAAATTTAATAGCGTCGGATTCGATCTCCGCTTCCTGCTTAAAATCTTTCATAAGAATGACGTTTGTTCGAATCGATCTCAACCGCTCCTTATTGACGCGATAAGTTTCCATGCGGCTCTGAATGTCTCCGGACTGCGCTTCCTGAGTCGACTTTATTTCGTTGATGCCGTTCACGATTTTATCGCGTAAAAATTTGGCATTCTCATAATCCGGCCCGCCTTCAAGCTGCAGCAACCGGTCGTCCGCCTGGGAGTTGATAAAATTCAGTTCTTCTACCGGAATGCGCCAGACGTCCTCGACGACAATCTTGTACGTTTTGGATTCGCCGGGCTTGAGAAGCAGGTCAGCGTGAACATAAAATCTGGATGAGCTTGGATCATAATCCAACTGCAGCTCCCCTGTATCATGAATGTCTTCTTTGCTCAGCTCCGGCGGTAAAAATGCCTTCACAGTTCCGTTCTTGTCCTCGATCTCCGAGGGATTTTCAAAAACGATTCTCATAGAAGCGGTATCAGCCCAGGCGGCCGTGCTGCCTAGAGCCCAAAGAATGGAAAACATAAAAAGCGTGGTTTTTTTCATTCAATTCCCCGAACGTACATTTCCGATTACTGCTCAGCGGCCTCGAAATAGGACTCGACCGATACTTCGCCCTTCTTCTGGCCGATTTCGACGAGTATTTTGACCATTTTCTCGATTTCGCCGATCTTCTCCTTCATCTTACCCATATCCTTGGCCTGCTCGCTGGTAGCGCCGTCCACTTCGATACCGGCCTCAAGATCTCTGGAGCGCTGATTAAGAGCTTCCACAACGCCGTTGACAACATTGCGAGTGAGTTCGCCGGCATCCAGCTTGTTGTTCTTGATTTCAGTGACAGTCTCGGTCATTTTCTCCATATTCTCGGATAATTTTTGTATCGTCGAATAAACAGTCTCTTTGTCCTTGGCAGTCAAATTCTTGTCCTTGAAGTCGACTTCCTTGCGAAGTTTTTGAATTTCGTCATAGGCATTCAAGGCGAATGTTTTCACATTTGCGATCTTTCCGAACACCGAGCTCACCTGAGAGGTATTCGTCGGTGATCCCAAACGCCCGAACAGCGTGTTGGCATCCGTAGAGGCTGCTGT
>CAYUTV010000138.1:0-1927 GCA_964447745.1 uncultured Planctomycetia bacterium
GATTTAAACAAGTTCAAAAAAAATCTGGACCGTGTTTTATCCGACGAATACCCACTAGTCATTTCTGATTACCCGCTCAAGGTCAGTAAAGACAGCCTCGCTTTCCGTCGTACGCAGCGAGCTAATACCGAGAGTGAAGAGTCATCCGGCGTTCGGCATAAAGCCGGGGCGCGTTTGGCCGCATCGTTGGCTGACACCGTTGAGTGGACGAATCCGCTTATTCAGGAGAATCTCAAATCCGTGCGTTTTGTTCGGGGTCCGAAAGCTCCAAGATCCGAATCTCCATCCCTCTTGATGACGCAGGAGAATATCATCCGAATGCTGCGCGCCCTGCCTTGGCCGTATGAGTATGACGCACAATTGGAAAACAGCGATACGATGCTCAATATTTGGTTTGAAGACGATCAGGGTAACTATTTTAAGTTAGTGATCGAAGAAGATGTTCCGGGTGCCGTGATCTTAAGGCCGGGAGGACCGACTTCCGCCGCAAATAATCCCGATGACCGTAATGCGTTTTTGGGGCAGGTGCGGCCGCTGATCCTCGAATGGATGCAGACGACCGTTTTGCCCTGGCTGCATTCCACGGGCTACGCGGAATTGCGAGCCAGAATCTACGAGGGCAGCGACGGAGACCGCCGGCGTTCTGCGAAATGGTTTGCCGACTTGGGACTCAGGCCCGCCAATGAAAACGGTTTTCTGAATCCCCGTGACATCCAATCGGATGCGCTATGGTCTATGCCGCTAAGCGGCATCGCCGGCGCTCGATTCGGCGTACGGAAAATCTTTTTTACACTTGCCTTCATTGCACTAGCGTTGACGGGAGGTATGTATTATGCGCTGAGATACGTGAGCGCTCCGTCTGTTCCCGCGTTGCCTGTGACCAATCATCAGGAATTGATGGAAGAACTAAGCGATCTCTACGCCTCAGCGAAGATGGAAAACCGATTCCGCTTTCAAGAGATCGAATCCATTCATGCGGAACCGGCCAAGAGGGAAGAAGGCGAGGACTTCGACTCTTCTGCTGTGGAAATCAAGGCGCGCGCGGGCAGTTCCGCAGTCAAAAATCAAAAGCTACGAGTTCGATTTGACAGTGACTTCATTCAAGCCGACCTTTTGCGTCTCCGTATTGCTATTGTGGGTACCGAGGGAGCCGAGCAAGAAAACTTCTTCCGTTATCTGCGATTCGCTCCTTATGTGATTTTCGGTTTGATGGCGGTGATGGGTGTCGTCGTTATCCTGAAGATGCTCTTGGATAGCCGCTCCTCGCTCCAATCCAACGCCGGGCAGGAGGCAAAAACGCGACGCATGGGACGCGATGTTAAAGACAAATTGGGCCTCGGAAAAGGCGACATGCATACGGATAATCTGCGCGAGCAGAGGAGAAAAGATTCCGGCGCGCGTTTTGCGTTGTCATGGGAGACGAAAAAACTCCAGGCACTGATCGCACGGGCGAATGAGGCGATTTATGTGGGGCCGTTGGATCAGGCGACAATCACGTATTTGAAATTTATGGCCGGCGAGCGGGAAGCCAAGCGACTGCGGGATGTTCGCTCTAAATTGGATTTAGGCGCTGAAATGGTCGTATTATCGCGGATGGCAGATAGAATCCGCGTGTCCGCGGACAAAGATGACGATCTGGTGCTCCGACAGCGGATTATCGATTACCGTGAGCGATTGGCCGATCTCATGCGCCTGTCTTTGGACAGGCCGAGATTTGTGGGCGAGGCCGGACCTGAATTGAAAGAGCTCATTCTTAAAAGTGTAGACGTAGTTCAGGATATCTTGTCTTCTCGCACGACAGAGGGTGCGCGTCTGACAGGAACACCTTCAAGAGAGAAAATCAGAACGGCGTGGCAGGATTTTCTAACTCCCTCGGTGACCGACAAGGATTTTAGCCGACGGCGCGAACTTTTTGTCATCCCTCTAG
>CAYUTV010000138.1:2027-3295 GCA_964447745.1 uncultured Planctomycetia bacterium
AAGGCGCAAATCCGTGAGATCATAGACATAACTCCGTCCGACGAAACTCGCGCTGACCTCGTGAATCGTTTTTGGACACTCCGCCGCGAGATTCTTATGGATCTTTTGGCTCTGTCTACCGAGGACGCGTCGGTGGCGGGCAATATCTACCGCATGATGGAGGATTATTATCCGCTTGCCGGAGACAATCCGGAACACTTCGGTGAAGCGCATCACGCCCTGTGGCTTCTCGAGCGATTTACTGAACGCTTCCGTTATGATCTGGCACCGACAACCTCGGAGATCTTATCCCGGTTTATTCTGACGCATGTTGTGTCCCACCGCGCGGCACAAGTCGACGTGCGTGAAGATCTCTTCATCCAGAATGGCAGTACGCCCTACCGGGTGACGGGGAGTGCCCAGTTCGCCGCATCGCTGAGTAAAAGAGGGATAGAGCACATTGCGGTTTCTCCCGCGTTGACCGCTCAGTGGGCGCACCGGTATCGGAGTGCGCCGTTATGGCGTGATGAGGTGGTGCGCGATATAGCCCGTATTCTGGATAAATTATCCGAAAATCCTCTGCCTCAAGGCGGCGGGAGCTCGAACGGGCAAAGCTGGAAGATGAAACGTGCCGGTCCGCAGATTCTGATTTCTTCGGCACATACGACCGAAGCTGCCCAGGAAGGTGCGCGGTTATCGCGGCAAGACCAACTCCTTATGATGCTGCGCCACTCGCTAAAAGTTGACGAGCTGGGTCCGGACGATGTTTTTTACTTCGATAATCTGCGCGGATATGAGCTTATTGTCGATCGCAAGCTTCGCGGCGTGGCGGTGGCCAAAGATTCCGAGGATTTTGTTCACGCGTTTCAGTTTCAAAGAAAGCTAATCAAGAATTTTGACGTTCGCCAGGACGACAACGGCAATATTCACATTCTCACCTATGACGCCAAGCAGGCGGTGGCGGAGCATTGGTTGATCGGGCAAGCCGATGAAAAGGACGACTGGGTGGGTTCGTTCCTGCTGGATGATCTGGGCGTGTTCACGCCCGTTCAGCCCTTTCAATGGGAAGAGCCGTACCAGAGTAAATTGCGGACCAGATTTTTTGAAGTTTACCCCGATTTCCATGGCCGACATGTTTTCTATAACAGCATCCTTTTTAGAGCCGAAGAATCGAAAAGAAGAATAGCGGTGGCCGTGATTCGTGAAGGTCGCGGGCGTGATAAACGCAATATCGGCATTGTCGTCCACGATCAAGACAGCGATCTCTATTATTTTGCCGCGATGAGGCA
>CAYUTV010000139.1:0-3235 GCA_964447745.1 uncultured Planctomycetia bacterium
ATCGATAAGATCACGCTTGATGCGTTGTTCGTCGACGGCGATGTGAACAAGAATGTGGTTTATCAGGCCGTTCTGATGTATCAGGCAGGCATGAGAGAGGGTACGGCAGCGACCAAAACCCGCGGAGAAGTCAGCGGCGGCGGTAAGAAGCCTTGGAAGCAAAAGGGAACCGGTCAAGCGCGCCATGGTTCCCGTCGTTCTCCGATCTGGAGAGGCGGCGGTGTAACGTTCGGCCCTCATCCGCGTGATTATTCTTATTCCATCCCCGACCAGCTGAAGCGCAGAGCGGTCGTTGAGGTGATGAAGGACAAGGTTCATAACGGGAAGCTCACCATGGTCAACCAGCTTGAACTCGAAGCGCCCAAAACACGCATCGTGGTCGGCATCATGGACACGTTTAAACTTGAGAAGCCGCTGTTTCTTGTGGAAGAAAAGACGGACAAGCTGCTTTTGGCCTCTCGCAACATCCAGCACGTTGCGGTTAAGACGGCGCAGGAAGTGAATGCCTATGACGTCGTGAGTCATAAAGAATGTGTGATGACAAAAGGCGCTTATACCAGTTTATTGAAAAGGTTAAAGTCATGAGATCCAGTCATTATTTATTGAATACGTTACTGCGCACCGAAAAAGGCAGCATTCAGCAGGCGCAGAACAAGTATTTCTTTTCCGTGAAGAAAAACGCCAACAAGATCGAGATCAAGAAGGCCGTGGAAGAGATTTATAAGGTGAAGGTGGAAGCCGTGAATACGCAGGTGATGCCTGGTAAAGCCAAGAGAGTGCGCTACCAGCAGGGAATGACGCCTGATTGGAAGAAGGCCGTGGTAACGCTGAAGCAAGGCCATAAAATAGATCTGACTTAAAAGGACTAGACACAACATGGGCATCAAGACATTTAGACCGTTTTCACCGTCGCTCCGCTGGACAGCGATATCCGATTTTGCAGAGATCAATCCGAAGCATAAAAAGCCGGAAAAGTCCCTGATGGAGCCGATCCGCGGCAATGGCGGACGCAATTCCCACGGCCGCATGACTTCTCGCCGTCGCGGGGGCGGGCATAAGAAGAATTACAGGATCATCGACTTTAAGCGGGATAAGTTCGGCGTGGAAGGCAAAGTTATTTCCATTGAATACGATCCCAACCGCAGCGCGAACATCGCGTTGATCGAGTACGCGGATAAAGAAAAAAGATACATTATCGCGCCGGCCGGCCTGCTTGTGGGCATGACTGTGGCTAACGGCAGCGGTTCGGAGATCCAGACTGGCAATGCGATGCCGATTAAAGATGTTCCGCTCGGTACACAGATTCACAACATTGAGCTCGCACCCGGAAAAGGCGGTCAGATTGTCCGCACGGCCGGTGGTTACGCGACTCTGATGGCCAAGGAAGGCGAGTTTTGTCACGTGAAGCTTCCTTCAGGCGAAGTTCGATTGATTCGCTCCGGCTGTTTCGTCACGATCGGCCAGATCGGCAATATTGAGCATGAAAATATTTCAAAAGGAAAAGCCGGCAGAAATCGTTGGCTCGGGCGTCGCCCCGCGTCGCGCGCAGTCGCTAAGAACCCGGTGGATCATCCGATGGGTGGCGGCGAAGGCCGCTCCTCAGGCGGTCGTCACCCGACCTCCCGTAACGGTCAGTTGGCCAAGGGACTGAAGACTCGGAGAAAAAAGAAACCAAGCACACAGTACATTGTGACGCCGAGACCGAGATAAGGAGAAAGAGAGTTTATGAGTAGATCTACGCGTAAAGGAGCCTTCATTGATGAGAAGCTCCTCAAAAAAGTGCAGCTGATGCAAAAGAGCCGTGATAGAAAGCCGATCAAGACATGGTCGCGCCGTTCCACGGTAACGCCCGAATTCGTGGGTTTGACCATGATGATCCATAATGGCAAATCTTTTATTCCGGCGTTCATCACAGAAAACATGGTCGGACACAAATTGGGTGAGTTCGCGCTCACGAGAACGTTTAGGAAACATGGCGCGATGACCAAGCAGTCCGCGGAGTTAACATAATGATATCCAAGGCCAAGGCAAGCTTTATCCGAATTTCGCCGCGCAAAGTGCGCTACGTGATCGATTTGATCCGTACCAAGAGCGTTCCTCAGGCGCGCGCGATCCTGAGCATTACACCCAGACGTGCCGGTGAGATCGTTCATAAACTGCTGAATTCCGCCGTGGATGCTGCGGTCAAGAATTCACAGGTGGAAGCGGATATGCTCGTAGTTTCCAAGATCTATGCCGACGGCGGATCTACGATGAAGCGCTTTCGCGCGATGAGTATGGGCCGCGCAGGTGTCATTCGTAAAAGAACAAGCCATATTTATTTGGAGTTAGACCTCGCGAAGGGGAAGACGCTTCCTCCCGCGGTTAAAGGATCGGCAAAAGCCGCCAAGACGAAGTCGGAGCCGACAGATAAGGGCGCCATGAAGGCCTCTTCTAAATCAGGCCTCAAGAAACTTGTAGGAGCTAAATAATGGGTCAGAAAGTACATCCGGTCGGATTCAGAATCGGCTACACGAAAACATGGACTTCGCTCTGGTATGCGGGAAACAAGGATTTCGCGAAGTTCCTGCACGAGGATATGAAGATTCGTAAGCATGTGATGACCGCTTATGCACAGGCCGCCATCGCCAAGGTCGAGATTGAGCGCGCCAGCGACAAGATCCGCGTGAACATTTATACCGCTCGTCCCGGCGTGATCATCGGCCGCAAGGGCGCGGACATTGATCGCTTGAGAGAAGATTTGCAGGGGATCACAGGAAACAAGGAAGTGCATATCAATATCCGCGAGATCAAGAACCCGTCCATCGACGCTCAGCTGATCTCTGAGAATATCGCTCTGCAGTTGGAAAAGAGAATCGCTTTTCGCCGCGCGATGAAAAAGGCCATTCAGCAATGCATGGACGCTGGCGCGAAGGGAATCAAGATTCAAACCAAGGGCCGTCTCGCCGGCGCTGAAATCGCGCGCGCCGAAGGGTATCTCGAGGGAACGGTTCCTCTGCATACGCTACGCGCCGACATTGATTTCGGTTTCGCCGAATCGATGACGACATACGGAAAGATCGGCGTGAAAGTCCTCGTTTATAAAGGGGACATCATCAAAAAGAATTCAGTTAAATTGGAAAGACCCGAAGAAGTCGGCGCCACAGTGCCCGGTTCGGAAAAAGACGCAACAGAGGCTCCTGCGGAAACGCCTGAAGTCTAAGGAATTGGAGATAGAGTATGTCGCTTTTAATGC
>CAYUTV010000140.1:0-3226 GCA_964447745.1 uncultured Planctomycetia bacterium
GCTTCTCGTGGACGGTTATTGAGTTTTTCCTGCTGGCGGCCTTGTTTTTTCTTCCCTTCTCAAAAAGCGTAGCTGAAACCGGCGTTTTAGTGGCTATGGGACTCTGGTTGCTTCGGAAATTTCCTTGGAATGAGCCATGGCCGCGCTTGTATCTTTGTGGAGCCATTTATGCCTTTTTTTTGGGATTGGCTATTCTTTCTCTTACGCAGATACCGTCCACCGCCGCCACTCTTGGCCTACGCGGCGTTTTAAAATGGGTAAAGTTTATCGGTCTGTTTTTCATGAGCTACGACCTCTCCGCGGATCCCAAGCGTCTTCGGCGGCTTATTCACTGTTTTTTTGTAAGTATGACTTTAGTTACGGTGGACGCTTTCTATCAAGCGGCACACGGTGTAGATCTTTTTAAAAAAATATCCGTTGACATTCCCGGCCGAGGTCCCCGAATCTCGGGACCTTTTGGCTCTCCGAACCTTTTGGCCGCCTTTTATCTATTTGCGATCCCCTTGTCGGCGCAATCATGGTTGGCCGAGAAGCGCTGGACCGCTAAAGCCGTCGCCTATGCCCTGCTACTCGCTGCCTTTACATTGGCGTTATGCATGACTTTTTCGCGAGGCCCCTTGCTAGCCATTGTCGCGACGGTCATTCTCTATTTACTGTACTCACGAAACATTCGCTGGCTCATACCACTCTCTCTCATCATCGGTTTGGCTTTAATCACGGTGGCCCCACTAAGAAATAACTTCCTCCTGAGTCTCAATGCGAACGATATCACCATCCATACAAGGTTTGAGGTCTGGAAAATCGGTTGGCAAATGGCTCTCGAACACCCTTGGCTGGGAAACGGCATAAATACCTTCTATTGGAGGTTGTCAGAGATAGTTAAGGCAACCGGAAGCGATGCACAATTGGGATACGCGCACAACTGCTACCTCCAGATGGCCGTGGAAACCGGTTTCATCTCACTCGTCGCGTTTCTCGTTCCGTTCGTATGGTACCTTTTCGTGAAAAAGCTCCCCGCCTCTCCGGAAGCGCAGGCCCTATGGATCGGCGTAGTCGCCTACCTTGCACACAGCTTCGTGGATACGAATTTCTATTCTCTCCAACCGGCAATACTGTTCTGGATATTCTGGGGTGCGTTGGTACGCACCGCCTCTAAATAGCTAGAGGCGGTGGGTCCCACGACTTGCTTGGCATCTCGCAAGAGCAATAACGCGAGCAGCAGGATAACGCGTAATTTCTGGCCGCTACGGCATTCAGCGTCACCCGGGCACACGTCTTTGATCCTCCAAGAGGTCCTGGATCTCGAAATCAACCGCGCCATACTCCTTGGCGATTTTGATGATTGCGGGGCACTCTTCGTACCGCTGGCCCAAAAGGGCCTCTCTCAGATAAAGCAAAGCCGTCAGCTTTACAGGATGCTTCATAACTTCACTCCTTCTTTTTGATGTTGTATTTTCCATGACACGGATCATGTCGTCCTCTTTCTGCCCCTAAGGGGCGTTGTAAAAGCAAAAAACCCATTACTCGGTGGAGTAATGGGTTTTGGAAGCTTTCGTTTTACTGCTAAACTCTTACCTTAAATCTCCCTTCAACCCATACCCCGTAATACGATGACAAGGCATGAAATAGCCCAGCCACGCGGCCTTAGCCGTGTAGTTACGAGATACTGCGTTGCGTTTGAGATTAAGGTTTAACATTTATATATGACCTAATGCAGAGATTATACAACAGCCGGACCCCAAAATCAAGACTGTTGAAGCAGCCGGCGCGCATCCTCGACGGGAATATCATACACCAGGTAGGAATAGGCCACGTGCCCCGTGGGCTCGAAATTCTCCCTCAACCACCGGAAACGTTCGGGGTTTTTGATCCCTATTAGCTGATTGGCGGTGACGATCAGGTGCCCCGGCCGGGGTTCCGGTCCGGCCAAACGGGACTCGGGGTGCCTCGCGACGTATTCCTTCAAATAATGAAGGTTGTGCCCCCAATCAATATTTGAGTCCGCCAATACTTTATAGGCCGTTTTTCTGTCGGCAACCAGTTCGTTAAAATAGGACAGAAAATGGGGATAATACGAATAAGCCGATGCCGCTTGGTAAGCCACCAGAGCAACAACAATCACTTTCTTTTTAACACCCGAACGCATCTCGTTCCACAAAAAACCGCATAAGACAAATAGAAACGGAAAACCGACCATGGAATAGCGCAGACCTATCTGTGTAATCACAAAAAAATTGAAATAAACCGCGAAGAAAACGATCGGTGTCACGACAAAGAACTCGTTCTCCCAGAATTGTTTATCCCGGCGTTTCAGAAGCAGCAGCAGACTCCATACAAAAAGCGCCTGAAGAGCCAGCGGTACCTTGAATAAAAAAGCCATGAAGTAATATCCGGCGAAGCCCTGTCCTTTTTCTTTGAACTTCCCCATTAGATAATTGTTCCCGTTGCCGCCGCCCGTTTCCTCAACTTCCCTTACGAGATCAATACCCTGCACATAGGGATAAGGCAAAGGCACCGGCCACGCCGCGGCGAAGGACAATTTATCCCGCACGTCCTTCATCGCTGTGCTTTTAAAAGCATAGTCCTTGAGAGGTGTCATGGTCCCGTTGAAAAAGAATCCTGCGTTTATCACGAGCACACTCGTCAGCAGGAACATCGCCGACCAGGCGGCGAAGGGCGCGGCCGCATGACTGCGGATGCGGCGCTGCGCGATGGCTTTGCCCAACGCGAGAAACAGAAAAATAGGAAAAAGGTAAATACACGTGTATTTTGTGAGTTGCGCCAGAGCGAGCGCAAGAGCCGCCAAAACTCCCCTGCCCACGCCGCCGTATTTAAGAAAACGCCAGAAAAGATAAGTCGCCGTGATCGCGGCCACCCAGCAATACGCATCCGTCCCCACAAATTGGGAGTGCGCGAGGATATTCGGCTCAAAAACATACAGGGCCATCGAGAACAGTCCCGCCCCGAATCCATAAAGCTCTCGGCTCCACAGAAATACTACAAATGCCCCTATCAGAGAAAAAATAACGGTAGGCACGTGCGCGGCAAAAAGGCTTTTGGTTTTTTTAAAAAACAGCGCGTTCAAAGCCGTCACCGGCATCTTGCTGTCGTCAAACCGGTCCGAGTTACCTTCGAGGATGCGGAGGCCGTACTTTAAATGCGGGCCTTCATCGTAGGCGGGAGTAGCGTGCCGCATCGCTGAAAAACAAGTCAGCAGGAATGCCGC
>CAYUTV010000141.1:0-3216 GCA_964447745.1 uncultured Planctomycetia bacterium
CCAGCGCTTTTTGATCCTGTTTGAGCAGGATGTAGAGGTTCCCGCGGTTATTGTAAGCGAGCACGTTTTTTGGGTTTAGCTTGATGGCCCGGTCAAAATCTTTCAACGCTCTGTCGATGTCCTGCTGGTGAATAAAATAACAACCGCGGTTATTGTGCGCGTCGGAATGCCGGGGTTCTAGCACGATTGCGCGGTCAAAATCTGCTATCGCCGAATCCATTTGGCCCAGGAAAACGTATTCCGTCCCGCGCGATGACAGGATATCCGGGTTCCGAGGATCAAGGGCGAGGGCCTTGGTGAAATCACCAAGAGCTTCTTTGTGCCGTCTCAGGTAACTCAGGGCATTGCCTCTGTGGTATAGCGCCTGGATGGAATTGGGTTCATATTTGAGAGCGGATGAAAAATCAGCCACCGCCTCCTCGAAACGCCCCGCCTGTGCCCGGAGTTTCCCCCGGTGGATATAGCCGTTCACGTATTTTGGATTCCATTGCAACGCCTTGGAATAATGTTTTTCCGCCTGTGGGTAGTCTTTTAGCAGAATGTATTCATTGGCGAGATTATTATAGGCCTCGGCGCTCGGCTTGAATTTGACCGCCTTCTTATACTCCCGGATAGCCTTCTCATGCTGGTTGATCTGTGCGTAGGTGTTCCCGCGATTGATGTACGTGGGAGCGAAGTCCGCTTCCAAGCGCTGCGCGGTATCAAAATCACTTAGCGCGTTATCGATGCGGTTTAAGATGGAATAAGCAATGCCTCTGTTGTTGTAGCCCTCGGGTAGATGCGGTTTGACCGCGATCGCGCTGTTGAAATCTTCCAGCGCTTTTTCGTATTTACCTTGCTTGATGTAGATATTTCCACGGTGATTGTACGCCAAAGCGTTTTTTGGAAAGTTGTGAATCATGCCGGTCCAGAGAGAATTACTGTCTGCCCACAATTTAGTTTGCTTATAAGTCAGGCCCGCGCTAACGACGATCAATACAAACCACATTCCCAGGAGAACCCGGTTCTTTAATGTCCAATCCGCGATGACCAAGATCAGAAGGATGAACGCGACATACGTGTAGTGATCGTTGACGATCGAGGTGGGTTTCGTGGGAAGAACTTGGAGCACCGGAAGGAGAACCAGAAAATAATAACCGGATGCAAATGCCAATGTTTTTAGCGAAAAGCGGTTCTTCCACAGCCATACTCCGATGCCGGCAACCAGCAAGGGCGATGCAAAATATAAACATCGATGCAGAAGCGTATCTTCCAGAGGATGGGTGTAGGCAATAAACAAATCCGTCGGTACGAGCAACTTGTATAAATAAAATACCAACCCATATGAGGCGTTGAACGGACTGTAAAAAAAATTTTCGAGCGTAATAGGATTTTTCTCTCTACCCCAGCCCACGGCCAGGATACTAAGCACGGACCAACCCAATGAAATAAGGAAAAAAGGTGTTTTTTCCAACAGATTTTTCTTCGTCAGTCTGCGTCCATGATAAAAATCGATGAGAGGGAGGATTAGCGGCAGTGTGACGGCCATGGGTTTGGCCAGCATAGACAGCACGAATGCCACAAGAGAACCGATCCTAAATCCTTTTTTGCTTGTACGTACGTATTGGGTGTAGGCAATGAGCGCCAAAAGAAAGAACAATGCGTACAAAACGTCTTTCCTCTCCGAAATCCAAGAAACGGATTCCACGCGCAGGGGATGGGCCGCAAAGAGAGCGGCGGAGACGAGAGAAGCCCAGTATTTGCGGCTTAAAAGCATCAACCACGCGAATACCAGCCAGGCATTGAGAAGGTGCAATAAAATATTGGTCGTATGGTAGACATGAGGGTTTAGGCCGAAGAAGTGGTGCTCAATGGCAAATGTCAGGAATACCAGTGGTTTGTGTAGATCCTCATGGGATTTAAAAAAGATATCTCTGATTCCCGCGGGGGACAGGTTCTGTGCCAGCGGGTTCTCGGTCAGATAGACATTGTCATCAAGATCGACGAAATCGGACGTAAATGAAGGCCAAAATGCCCCCACTGTGAGGATGCTCAGGAAAAGAAGAGCAAACGCCAGGGATTTCCGGGTCATTGCGAGTTTTTTTGCAGGGTTTCAGCGAGGATTTCCGCTGTCAACGCGTGGCCTTTGTCATTCCAGTGGGGGTCAAAACGGTAATGAAACGCGGTTTCATGCTTCCTGAAATGAGATGAAAACCCTTCGTTAAGGTCTAGGTATTGGACATCATTCGCGCTAAGAATCGTTTTGATGATATTGCGCGGTTCTGAAAAATTCAGCTGTCCGCGATACTCCGGAACAAGTTTGTATAAAACGTCGCGCCGGCGAGGGTCATAATCGAAGGGATTGTCGATGAAGACCGTCATAAAACGGATTCCACGGGCTTCGCAAAGGCGTTTCATACGGACGTGATTCATGGCGGTGGTATTGACTATGTTCTTCCAGGTTTGGCGTTGCTCAGGGAAAAGCGTGCTGTCCGGTTTAAGGAACACGGCCATGTCCATTCTGAAGCGCTCAGCATTCTGTGTTTCAGTGCGCCGTTGACGAATCGCCATCACCGCGTAAAAGGCCATCCAGCGGTTGAGATAAGAACCTGGCAATACGCTCAGACGGTCAAAAAGACGCATTTCCTCGAGAATCGCCGCATCCGGCAAAAGACTTGCGGGTTTTACGGGTTGTTTTTCGGCCTGTTTCTTTAACAAAAAGAGGTCGTCCTTGAAATCATTCTGATCCGTGAGAAAAGCGATCACCATGTCGGGAGAATAGCTCAGTCCCACGTCGGTTAACTTTTGCAACGCATGGAATGACCCGTGTCCCGAGGCGCCCATGGCGATGACTTCTACGTCGAGTTTAGCCTCAAGACGTTTAAAGAATGTTTTTTCCAAAGGCACCTGCCAGGCTTCCACGAAAGAATCGCCGATGGCCAGGATGCGAAAGCGATTGTCCTTTTCAAGAGCGTGCTCCGTATCATTTAAAGCCAGCGAATTCGTGCGAATGGGAGTCTTGAATTCAATGACGTTTCCGAGGTTACCCGCCCATAGACCGTCGGAATTTTTTTGATACAGTCGTGACAGTGTGCGGTAGTAATCGGGAGTGACGAATTCGGGAGGCGTTAAACCAAAAACCCGCAGTCCACCTTCCAGCATAAGAAGGATGACCGCGAAAGAAAAGAGACTGACAAGACAGTTTACTGCGAGTCGTCTTATCGGGATAAAATCGTC
>CAYUTV010000142.1:0-3150 GCA_964447745.1 uncultured Planctomycetia bacterium
CAAGACAACCTACCTCCTTTGCCGTAGCGGTAACCGCGCGTGTCAGGCGGCGGAGCGGCTTGAAAAAATTGGCTTTACCGATGTACGTGTGATTGAAGGAGGGTTGGGTGCGTTCGAATCAGCGGGTAAAGCCCTCATCAAAGGCGCGTCCAAGGTTTGGAGTCTTGAGAGACAGGTTCGGTTTACAGCGGGCGCGCTCGTTCTTGCGGGTATTGTGCTGGCTTGGGCGGTTCATCCGGCAGGAATATTTCTAGCGCTCTTTGTCGGAGCTGGACTTGTCTTTTCAGCTGTGACGGATACCTGTGGAATGGGAATGATGCTTGCGCGGATGCCATGGAACCGATTGTAATTTTTGCCACAACGTTATGTGTTCTAATCGGACTCTCTATGGGCCTATTGGGTGCCGGTGGATCGGTGTTGATGATTCCCGTATTTGTATATATTGCCCGAATACCCGTTAACGAAGCCATCGCATTGTCTCTTTTGATCGCAGGTCTCTCTAGTGCCGTTGGTGTCGTGAAATATTCGAAACAGGGATTCTTAAACAGACGTCTGGTGGTTTTGTTTATTCTTCCCGGTATTTTTACTTCATTTATCGGAGCAAGATCGGCTCAAAATTTCTCCTCAGAGCATATGATGCTTCTGTTTGGGTTGGCAATGCTATTTATTTCGATTATTCTTTACCGGAAATCCGGTGGTGAATCAATTCCCGATGGGCCCGTTATTTGCCGGCCTAGTTTCTTGCTTTCTATCTTTGTTGGCAGTGTTGTGGGTTTTTTAACCGGTTTCTTGGGTGTGGGCGGTGGTTTTTTGATAGTTCCAGCGATTGCACTTCTCATGAGATGCTCGCTTCATACGGCTATAGGCACGTCTTTGGCGATTATCACGATCAATTCATCGGCCGGATTTTTGGGACACTTGCCGGATTTTTCTCCTGATTTTCTTTTAAACATTACTTTTCTTATTGCGACGATGGTTGGCGTACTGATTGGAACCAGAGTATCGGATAGGTTAAGCGTTTCATTTATTCAGAAAACTTTTGCGATGATCATTTTTTTAGTAGGTGTGCTTGTGGTGGCTCAATCTTTTTATTGAGTGGGAGGCAATATGAAATTAATATTCAGACAGCTTTATGATAATATTTCATCCACTTACACCTATCTTCTAGCTGACGCGGATTCACGTGACGCCGTGATTATCGATCCTGTCTTCGAATTACACAAGCGCGACTTGGCGCTTATCAAAGAATTGGATCTTAAACTCGCATACACTTTGGATACGCATTGCCACGCGGATCATGTTACAGGTTCATGGCTTATGAAGAAAGCAACGGGTTGTCAGATAGTGCTTTCAAAAAAATACAACGCCTCAGGCGTGGATATTCCTGTGGGTGAGAATGATGTTATCGGATTCGGAGGAGGCCGGTTGATAGTGATGGAGACGCCCGGGCATACGGATGGGTGCCTAAGCTATGTAACACAGGACAGGCAGATGGCCTTTACCGGAGACTGCCTAATGATTCGCGCAGCAGGAAGGACAGATTTCCAGCAGGGCGATGCACATAAAATGTATCGTTCCATCCATGAGAAACTGTTTGCATTGCCCGATGATTGTATGGTTTATCCCGCACACGATTATGACGGGCGATGTGCCAGTACGATCGGAGAAGAAAAAAAATTCAATACGCGCATTGGTGGCAACGCCAGCGAAAAGGATTTCGTCGGTTACATGAGGAATTTAGGACTTCCGCATCCCAAAAAAATTGCCATCGCTCTACCCGCAAATATGCGCTCTGGGATGCCCGAGAATGGTATTTACCCGCACACCGCAACCTGGGGACCCGTCGAAGAGACCTACGACGGCATTCTTCAGATCTCCGCTGATTGGGTGGAGAGCCATAGAGACCGGGTAACGATCTTGGATGTTCGGGACGCAGCTGAGAGGGAGGTGGATCCTAGAAGTATAGAAGACGCCATTGCCATCCCCTTGGGTGATCTAGTTTTACGGATCAATGATATCCCAAAATCAAAGCCGATTGTGGCTGTATGCCGCTCCGGGAAAAGGTCCGCGCAGGCCACAGTTATTTTAAAAAAGAATGGTTTTGGCGACGTGGCGAATCTTAAAGGCGGAATGGTTGATTGGATGCGTACGGAGGACGTGAAATGAACGCTTTTTGGAATCGATTTGTTAACGCACTGAGCCTTATTTTTTTTATACTTATGATTTCAACGGGCTTTCTCTTGAAATGGGTTCTCCCGGCGGGGAGCGGCCGAACGGAGATGATAGGTAGCGGCAGACACGGGAAGGTGGTTTACACACTCATGAGTCTCGATCGCCACGACTGGGGAGACATTCACTTTTATATCTCGCTTGGTTTGATTCTTGTGCTTGGCGTTCATCTAATTTTGCATAGGAAATGGATTCTGGCCACCGCATGGGGTTCCAGCGCCAATCCGCAGCCGATGCTACGCAAACTGATAACAATCGGGATCCTAACATTTATAATTATCAGTTTAAGTTTCCCATGGATGTTACAAAAACAAGTTTATCCGTGAAATCAATCGAGACAGCAACAAGTAAAGTTATCCGGCTCCCATGACCGCTGACCGTCTCTCCAAAGTCTCCGGAGACCTCCTGGTCCGCCGGTTCTCCGTAAGACAACCCGAAATGTTCCGTGTCGTTGAAATGGTTACCGCGCGAAAACTCACCCCTATCGATAAAGCAGCACTTTGTGAACTCGCGCAAACTGCGATGGATATTGAATTTGACGGCCTGGAAGGCGATTTTCTTCAAGCGGGTTGCGGGTTGGGGGGTGCCGCGATTGTGATTGCTCACGCTAAACGCCGCAACAGACCTTTGACAGTGCATGATCCGTTTGCCGCCGGGCCGGAGGCTGAGTCTCAGGCGCGTCGTGAGCTTGCGGCACATAGCGCGGATGAACGTCTTAGTGTAAAACTTTTTCCCGGGCCTTACGAAAAAACGGTAGAATCAAAAGGTGCGTTAGCGCTGGCACATGTGGACTGCGGTAAATATGACCCGATGCGCGTGTTGCTTGAAGCTTTGACGCCGCGGCTCGTGCGCGGCGGCAATCTGATTATTGATGATTACAAGAACAAAGAAGAATGCCGCAAGGCCGTAGACGATTATTTC
>CAYUTV010000143.1:0-3142 GCA_964447745.1 uncultured Planctomycetia bacterium
ACGGCGCTTTACCGGACGATACCTATGAGATTGTGTATGATTCGGTGATGCGAGAGCCCGACCGTGAGGCCGCGCTTAAACGCGTGCGTTCCCGCAAGTCGTCTTTCCTTGAATTTGAAAAGAAGATTCTTGAAGAGGTGTTTTTGTATCAGCGAGGTCTGTCCATCACAGACCCTCAGGTGGATACGATCGCGCAAAATCTGAAGCTATGGCCGGATTTCAGGACGTTTTTTGCATACCCCGTGTTCATTGAAAAAAAGATATTCGCCGTCGCGATCGTGCTGGGCATAGAAGTTCAGGATACAAGTCTCTTATCGATCCTTTTCGAGCGTTTTAACGCAGAAATGCAGCGCCTCAAACTGTATCAAAAAGTTCAGATGCTCGCGATAACAGACGGACTCACAGGCGTGTATGTGCGCCGGCACTTGATGGAGCGTTTCGAAGGGGAGCTCGAACGTTCCAAGCGATTCGGATTTAAACTTTCATACCTCATGATCGATATCGACCATTTCAAGTCCATCAACGATCAATTCGGCCATTTGGTGGGGGACGTCGTTTTGAGGCAAGTGGCGCAGATCATCAAAAAAAACGTCCGCGAATTGGATCTCGTGGGCCGCTACGGCGGCGAAGAGTTCAGCGTGCTCTTGATCGAGACTGATGACTCGGGCGCCATCTATGTGGCCGAACGTATCCGTGCCGCGGTGGCCGAGAAAAGTTTTAAGGCCTATGACGAGAATTTGAATGTCACTCTCAGTATCGGATGCGCCACGCTCTCTGACAAGACGAAGGACGTGGCTTCCTTGATCGAGCTGGCGGACACGGCGCTTTACAGGGCCAAACATGAGGGGCGAAACCGTGTTTGTGTGGCGGGGAGTCCCGAGCACCCTCGGGGTAACAAGAAGGGGTGAGTTTTGCTATAATGGCGGCCACACGGAGATCATCAATGAAAGCGGCGATTGGGGTGGATATTGGAGGCGGTAGCGTCAAGCTGGGTCTCGTTTCCGCAAAGGGCAAGATTCTTGCCAGAGACTCATTTAAGACATCGGCACACCTCGGGCGTGCCGGACTTTTGTCTCTGTTGGAAGCAAGCGTCAAACGTCTGGCGGCGCATGGGCGTGGGGTGAAGATTCAAGGAGTGGGTATTGGCGCGCCGGGTCCCATCGACGTCGAGCGCGGACTCGTATATTTTTTCCCGAATATCCCGGGATGGAAAAACACCCCGCTGAAGAAAATTTTGGAACGCCGCTTAAAAATGCCCGTTTTCGTGGACAACGATGCGAATGTAATGGCGCTCGGAGAATCCGTTTTCGGCGCGGGTCGCGGCGTACGTTCGGCGATCGCGTTGACACTGGGAACGGGTGTGGGGGGCGGCCTGATCCTGGACGGCCGGCTTTTTCATGGGGCGGCTTTTTCAGCCGCGGAGCTGGGGCACATTATAATCAACGAAGACGGTCCGCGTTGCGGCTGCGGAAACCAGGGCTGCATTGAAACCTATGTGGGCAGTCAGCATTTCATTCGCGCCTTCCGGCAGCGCTTGAAGCGCGGAGAAAAGAGCGTTCTTAAGACGTGGATCCGGAAAGGGGAAACGCTTTCGCCGCTCCTGGTCGCCAAGGCCGCCAAACAAGGCGACCCTTTTGCCAAAAAAATGTGGGAAGAAACGGCCGGACACCTCGCCACGGCCCTCGCCGGACTCGTCAACACGCTGAATCCCGAACGCATCATCGTGGGAGGCGGCATCGCTCAAAACGGCGCCATTTTGTTTCGTCCTTTGGTCCGATCCCTGAACAGAAAAACCTTTCCGATAGCAGCCCGTTCTGTTAAAGTAATGCCGGCTATTTTAGGCGTGGATGCCGGACTTATTGGGGCGGCATGCTTGGTGTTCGTAAACGAATAAGGGTCATGCGTCAGCTTCTTTTCCTAACCGTTTTAGCTTTATTTCTCTCCACTTCGCCGGCCTTCTCCCAGGATCCGGCCGACGCGAAATCGACTCCCGCAGAAACCTCCGTTCCCGTTCAAATTCACGGCGACTCCGTGGAATATTTTCATGAGGAACAAAAGGCCGTGGGAACCGGAAATGTTTCGATTGAATACGAAGACACGACCCTTAAGGCCGACAAGATCACGGTTTACATGGAGTCGAAGAACGCGATCGCCGAAGGCAACGTAAAACTCACCCAAAAGGGCTCGGAGTTTACCGGTGAGCGGGGTGAATACAACTTCGGCACCAAAATCGGCAATGTTTCTCAGATGAAGGCCACGATCGAACCTTTTTATTATGGCAGCGCCCAGCGCATTGAGCGCGTGGCACCCGATCATTACAAGGCCGTCAATTCTTCAATCACGACGTGTTGCGGCGACAGCCCCTTTTATCAAATCAAGGCCCAACAAGTCGATATTTATCCCGGAAAAAAAGTCGTGGCACGCAATGCGCTCCTTTTAATCAAAGGGGTGCCGGTGTTTTTCCTTCCTTTTTGGGAACAGCATCTCATCGATAAGGATCGCGCGCCCGTGGAATTGTTGCCGGGCCACTCTTCGGAGTGGGGCGGTTTCCTTCTGACAAAATGGCGCTACCGCTTAATCGATAAAGAAGATCTCCATGTGCGCGGGAATATCCTGGCGGATTACCGTTCCAAGCGGGGTTTTGGCGGGGGCGCGGAGACATTCTACACGGGCGATAAGGTGGGCAGCGGTGCAGCGCGCGTGTACTACGCCGATGATCAGAAGCCACCCGAGACGGCCGATGAAGAGCGCTACCGTGTTCAGTGGAGGCATCAGATGCCTTTGACCGAGGATACCACGCTCACGGCCGAGCTCAACAAGCTGAGCGACGAAACCATCATCAAAGATTATTTCTTCCGTGAAGAGTATGAACAAGACGTTTTGCCGGACAATTACGTTTCCATCATCACAGCGAAGCCCAACTATACACTGAGCATTCTCGACCGCGAACGCTTGGATGATTTCTTCACCGTGGTGGAGCGCAGTCCGGAAGTCCGTTTTGACACTCATAACCGGCAGTTCATGGACACGCCGTTTTATCTGCGTCAGGAAGCGCAGTTCTCCAACCTAAGAAAAGAATTCGCGTACAGTTCCCAGGATTTGGCCGCGGCCCGTTACGATTCGAATCACACGCTCACTTATG
>CAYUTV010000144.1:0-2469 GCA_964447745.1 uncultured Planctomycetia bacterium
GGTCTGCGTAAAAAGATATTCACTCGAAAAATAATTCTTTTTTTGGGATTGTGGTTCATAGGCATTGTCAGCACCTTTTCAAGCGGCGCCGTCTCGGAATCGGACGTGCCTGTCATGGGTTTTTATTTCGCTCTGAGCTTTCTCATTTTATTCGAAGCGGCTTTTGAGAGAGACCGCTTGATACGCCTTTCGGCGGCGGCGCTGTCGACACTCGCCGCCATGCTCACTTGCGTGTACGTCCTTTACGCGGTGGAGCTCAAGCAATGGTCTGTGGCCGAGATCATGGTGCTCAACAATCAAACGATAGATCCGCGCGGAGATTATGAGCTGCGATCAGACGGGCTCAGGGGTTGGAAAACAAAAAAGGCGCAGGGTGAAGCCGTGGATGGGCTGGTCACGTTCATCAACGCGCAGATCCCCAAAACCGATTCGCTGATCGTACTGACGGATCTCCAGATTCTATATCCTTTGACGGGGCGCGAGAGTTACCGTGGCATCCCCTGGATATTCACGATCGATCAATCGCCCGCACCCGGAAAACAGCTGGGGGCGTTCCGAACAAATTTTATCGCCACGAAACCTCTTTGGATTGTCACGCACAAGGCCCGAGTCGCATATATCACCAATCTTCTCGGATACTTGGGAATAGCCGAAGAAATTCAGACAAACTACCTGCTGGCAGCGGAATTCGGTAACTACGCGGTATTGCGAAGAAAGAGTTAAGCGCTCTACCCCTTAGAAGCGCTTTCGGGCTGCATCCCGCAGATAAGCTCGAGACTTTTCTTGGATAATAAGAGACGGGCAAATACGTCTTTGACGTTGCGGCCCATGGATTTGCGGATTATAAACGCGGAGCCGTCGCTCACAAGATAGAGAACGTACTTCGTGAATAAAAGGCATTTCAGCGCCAGCACTCCGCCGAGTCCGTAATATTTGCGGGTAAAGTAGAGCTGACTGCGGCGGTATTCCACGAGCACGCGCAGGATATTCTTCTTCGCGGAAACGCCTCCATAGTGAATGATCGTGAGATTGGACTGAAAATGTATTTTCCAACCCGCGTGTTGGATGCGGCGGCACAGGTCAATGTCTTCAAAATACATAAAGAAATGCGGGTCCAGCAAGCCCGCTTGATACAGCGTTTCTTTCCTCGCCATCAGGCACGAACCCGAGATCCAATCCACCTCGGCGATGCCTGCGTATTTCTCCTCGAGATACCCGCGGATCATGAGATCGTTCATCGATAAACGATAATGAAACAACTTCCTAAAGACTTCGCTGGCCAGCGTCGGAAAGCTCCCCCACGACAACTGCAGTTTGCCCTGCCCGTCCAACTGTTTGGGACCCACGGCGCCGAGCTCAGGATTGGCCATCAGGCATTCCAGCATTTTATCCAGACAGTTATCGAGAATCTTGGTGTCACTGTTCAAGAGCAATATGTATTGGCCGCGCGCGTTATTGATGCCAAGGTTGTTGGCACGCGCGAAACCCAGGTTCTCCCCCGTTTCAATACAAACGATCTCGGGACGAGCCGCGCGAATTTCCTCGAGACTGCCGTCTTGGGATCCGTTATCGATGAGAATGATTTCAAAGCGGCAATTGGGCGGATACGCGTAAATCGAATCGATGCACGATAGCGTGTGCTTCGGCGTTTCGAAGTTAACGATAATGATGCTAAGCAGGGTATCTGTCATGAACGCTGGGCAATTTCGGTTAAAGGAGCAAGCCGCTTTAATTTATCAACAAAAGGTTGCCATGTCCACCGCGCCTGCGCACTCTGAATCGCCGCGGCCTCCCAGCCGCGTATATGGGCGAGATTTTTCTGCAAACCCTGCCATTCTTGGGCCCAGAGACCGGCGTCACGTTTAAGAAGCAGCCCTGTTTTGCCTTTAAGCACGCTTTCACGGTAACCCCCCTCATCCACGGCCATCGCGGCAGTTCCGCAGGCCATGGCCTCAAGCACCGTCAAACCAAAGGGCTCTTCGTATCCGCCGCACCAAAGAACAGCCGCTCTCCTGTAGAGGCTTCTCAATTCCGTTTGCTCCGGCCGGTAAATCCATTCAATCCGCAAATTACGTTCTTCGGCAAATCTCGTGATCCTTTGTTTCTCAGCCGCTTCGGCGGCGTCATAAACGATTTTTAGCAAAGGCCTTTGGGGTTGCGGGATTTGCGCGAGTACTTCCGCAAGGAAATAAAAACCTTTGCGCGGCTCGATGCGTCCCACGGACAAGACAAATTTTTCTTTGGAAACCCCGGGGTCAGGACAAAAAAATTGAGAATTCACGCCCTGATAAACAACCGCCGCTCTGCGGTTATAAATGCGGTTAATCCAATCACCGGCAAACTCCGAGCACGTCCAAAGATGAGGAGCAGCCGCAAGATTTCTTCTGTCTTCATTTTTTATCTCATCGCGTTTTTTAAGACCTCTGAGCTTTGCCAGGAGCTTTCCCAAAGATAAACGCTTCGCATTCG
>CAYUTV010000144.1:2479-3136 GCA_964447745.1 uncultured Planctomycetia bacterium
CAGCGCGCGCTGTATTCGGCGAGTCCCAAAGGTTCGTGGCAATAAAATACCGCCACCCCCTTCAAAAAACGCAAAATTGAAGGTGATCCGACATAACGGCATTTATCGACGTAAATCACGTCGTACGCTCTTGAATTGATGCGCTCGGCGAGACGCTGAGAGGCCTCGATATAGACCTTCAGATTGAAAGACTCCGCGTGCGCGAAGGACTCTGCGTGGAATTCACCCGAAATTTTAGGCGAAGGCAGAAAATCCGATTCCGCGAAGCCCAGAGAGTAGAGCGAAACCTGAACACCCGCGGCTTCAAGCGCTGCGATTTTGTCGTAAAGAGCGCGTAACGCTCCCCCGGAAGGCAGGTTGTGAAAAAAAGCGGCTTTCATTAAAAATTTAACGTCTGGTCGATCACAACGAGCGGCTGGGCTTTAACCTGGCGGTAAATGCGCCCGAGATATTCGCCGATGATCCCCAGAAACAAGGCGTTCAGGCAAATGGAGATCTGAATAAGCACGTACACCGTGACGAAACCGGCCGGCCAGTCCTGATGGAAAACATACTTGATGACCAACAAAGATCCCAGGTACAGACTCAACACTATCGCCACGATAAAGCCCGTAAACGTGGCCAACCTCAGCGGAACCAATGAATGGTTGAGAATGC
>CAYUTV010000145.1:0-3123 GCA_964447745.1 uncultured Planctomycetia bacterium
CAGGTGGGAGATCCCTTCATGGAGAAATTGCTTCTTGAAGCGGTGCTTGAACTTTTGAAAAGCGGCTGTGTTGTCGGGATTCAGGACATGGGCGCGGCTGGATTGACGTGCTCTACCTGCGAAACCGCTTCCCGCGGGGACACCGGCATTGAAATAGACGTCGCCAAAGTGCCCCAGCGCGAAACAGGGATGATTCCTTATGAGATCATGCTCTCCGAATCTCAGGAACGCATGCTAGTGATCATCAAGAAAGGCCGCGAATCCGAAGCGGTTAAAATTTTTGAGAAATGGGATCTGCATGCCGTCGAGATCGGTTTTGTGACGGACGATAAGATGATGCGCGTCAAAGAAAACGGTGTCACCGTTGCCGAGATCCCGGCCAGGGCCCTGGCCGACGAAGCCCCGGTCTATTTACGGGAAGAAAAAGAGCCGGACTATTTAAAGAAAACGCGCGCGTTTGATATCAAGACACTGGGAAGCGCGGGAGATTTGAACGCCGTATTTTTGAAGCTCATGGATTCACCGACGATCGCGAGCAAAGAGTGGGTGTACCAGCAGTACGATCACATGGTGCGCACAAACACGGTGGTTTTGCCGGGTTCGGATGCCTCCGTGGTCCGCATCAAGAACACCAATAAATCGATCGCGATTTCCACGGACTGCAATTCCACCTACTGTTATCTCGATCCTTATGAGGGCGGCAAAATCGCCGTGGCAGAGTCCGCCCGCAACGTGGTTTGCTCCGGCGCGGTGCCTTTGTCCATCACGAATTGCCTGAATTTTGGCAATCCGATGAAGCCCGAAATATTCTGGCAGCTCAAGAAATGCATCGAAGGCATGCGCGACGCCTGTTTAAAGTTCGGTACTCCGGTCTCGGGCGGGAACGTCTCTTTGTATAACGAGAATCCCAAGGGAGCCATCGATCCGACGCCCACGATCGCGATGGTAGGTTTGATAGAAGGCCGGGAACCCGTCACCTCTTATTTCAAGGACGCGGGCGATATCGTGATTGTACTGGGCGAAACGAAGGAAGAGCTCGGCGGCTCTGAATTCTTAAAAACTATTTTTAACGTGAAGGCGGGCCGTCCTCCGGTTCTGGATCTTGATCGCGAGAAAAAACTGCAGGATCTCGTCCTGGCGCTTGCCGGCAAGGAATTTCTGAAGTCCGCCCATGACTGCGCTGAAGGCGGTCTCGCGGTGGCCGTCGCCGAATCCTCCATTATCCGGGAAGGGAAGGAAATCGGAGCCGATATCAAGGTCACTCAGGGCACGCTCTCCAAAGAGGGATTGCTCTTCGGTGAAACCCAGTCGTGCGTGGTGATTTCCGTGGATCCTAAAAATTTAAAAGCAGTGGAAGATATGATTAAGTCGTTTTCATATCCTTATGAGGTCGCAGGAAAAGTCGGAGGGACGGCCGTGAAGATCAACGGACTCGTCAGTATTCCGGTACAGGTGCTGAAGCACACATGGCGCAAATCGATCGACAGGCGCATGAATCTTGATTCATAAATTTTTCCGGAGAACTCATCATGTCAGAACTTAAAGATAAATGCGGCGTGTTCGGCATCTTTGGCCATAAAGATGCGGCTTATTTGACGTACTTGGGCCTTTACGCGTTGCAGCATCGCGGCGAAGAATCCTCAGGTATTGTCGTTTCAAACGGATCCAAAATGAATTCACACCGCGGAATGGGCCACGTGCAGGACGTGTTTGACGGCGCCACACTTGAACGCCTCGTGGGCAACAGGGCCATCGGCCATGTCCGTTATTCCACAACCGGTTCGAGCAATATCAAGAATGCCCAGCCGATTCTCGTGGATTACTCCCGCGGAGAGGTGGCCATCGGCCACAACGGCAACCTAGTGAATGCGGATATCCTGCGTTCCGAACTCGAAGCGTATGGCTCCATTTTTCAAACCACCACGGACAGCGAAATTATCATCCATTTGATGGCCAAGCCGTCGTACCGCAATGTCGAGGAAGGAGTGGTCGAGGCCCTGGGCCGCGTTCAGGGAGCGTACTCGCTCGTGTTGCTGACGAACAGCATGTTGATCGCCGCCCGCGATCCCCAAGGATTTCGTCCGCTATGGTTAGGCAAGAAAGACGACGCTTATGTGGTCGCCTCCGAGACGTGCGCGTTCGATATGATGGATGCGCAGCCCATCCGTGAGATTGAATCCGGCGAGATTGTTTTCATAACGGAGAAGGGAATCAAATCGACGCGTATCGCTTCGGATAATCCCAAACACGCTCACTGCATATTTGAGCACGTGTATTTTTCCCGGCCGGATTCAAAAATCTTCGGAGACAGCGTCCATCTCGTGCGTAAGAACCTCGGAAGGCAACTGGCCTTAGAGCACCCGGTGGATGCGGATATTGTGGTGCCGGTGCCCGATTCCGGTAGTTCGTCGGCGCTCGGTTATTCGTTACAATCGGGCATTCCGCTGGAACACGGCATTATCCGCAATCACTATGTCGGCCGAACGTTTATCCAGCCCAACCAGGGCATCCGCGATTTCAAGGTGCGCGTAAAGTTCAATTTTGTTAAAGAAGTTCTTAAGGGAAAACGCATCATTGTGGTGGACGATTCGATCGTGCGCGGCACGACTTCAAAAATTCGCGTGCGGAACCTGCGGCAGGCGGGCGCCAAGGAAGTACATCTGCGTATCAGCTGTCCTCCGCATAAGAACCCCTGCGCCTATGGCATCGATTTCCCGACGCGCGAAGAGCTCGTCGCGAACAAATATAACAGCGAAGAACTCCGTAAATATTTTGAGTGTGACTCCATCGGGTATCTTTCGCTTGAAGGCATGCTGAAGTGCGTTAGCTTTCCCAAAGAAAATTATTGCACGGCCTGCTGGTCGGGCGAGTATCCGGTCCCGTTCAGCGGCATGGACAAATACCACGCGGAGAAATGCGGAAGTTAATCATGAAGAAAAAAAGTCTTACTTATAAAGACAGCGGCGTAAATATCGACAAGGCCAATTCCCTGGTGGAGTACATCAAGCCTTTGGCCAAGTCGACCTCGCGGCCTGAAGTGATGGGCGGTATCGGCGGATTCGGAGCGCTGTGCCGCATCCCGTCCAGATACAAAAAGCCGATTCTCGTCAGTTCCACCGACGG
>CAYUTV010000146.1:0-2158 GCA_964447745.1 uncultured Planctomycetia bacterium
TTCCGCTGCAGCGCTTTTAATTTTCCGTCCAGCCATAGCGGCCATAACTGCCATTTGCTTCCGAATTGATTGGCCGTGGCCAAGTAATAATTGTCGGCCGGAAATTCGAACGAATAAGAGGAGTCGATCAGGTAATGCTCATTAAAACCGTCCAGGACAATGACGCCGTCAACGGACTGAGCGACCATCTGAAACAATATCAATGATTGCGGCTGATGCCATGCGCCGACGCCGCCGTTCAAGACAACGAATTTTTTTATTTTTTCGTTGGTAAAATTTTTATTCAGCTCCTTTTCCAGGATATTTAAATCCTGGTTGAATCCCGCCATCTGTGAGGCCACGGACCCGCCGGTAAATAAAAGATAGAATGTTCCTTTTTCCTTTTCCCAAGGGAAATCCTGGCCCAAAAGGCCGACATTGTTGATCGGTTGAGACTTGGTCGAGTACGTGGGATTATGCACAAACGACAGGTAGGGATGCGGGAACATGCTGTCCCCGTAATTGACGTGACGCGCCACAAACTCATCCGTATAGGAGTTGGTCTCACTTTTTATTTTATCGGCAACGGGTATAAGGCGGCCGTCTTTTTTAAAATAATAAAACGTGAAGAAGCCCTCGAGAAGCGCCAGCATCAAAACCAGCGAAAAAGAAAGTGCTATCAGGTTAAATATGATTTCTTTGTTTATCTTAGGTTTTGATTTTTTGCTCATCTTAAGCTGGGAACTCCGGAAGGCGCGGCCTCAAAACCGATCACCGTTTCTTTTAATGACTCATTCGCAAGACCCCAATCCTCCGTATTAAAAAAATTCTTGCCCCCTTCCGAGCGAAGACGCGCTATCAGTGAATCGTAATATTCGTTATCTATAACGGGTACACCCAGATTTCGCATTCGATTGAGCGTGGACTCTATGTGCTCGGGGCTCCATCCGGAGGCATGTTCGATATGGAAAAGATGCATGCCTCTTTCTTTGAATACCATTTCTTTGATTCCGTTCATGTCGGCCAAATTGCAGAACAGACTGTCTATGTGGATAGAAAACATTTCAAGCTCCGGATACGCCTGTGTTTTCGCCCAATCGGACCTCGCCAAAAGTGTAAAGTCACCGCACCCGTTGGTATGTAACCTGGATTTCAGGGCTGCTTCTTTTCCGGCTAATTTAATTGAACGGATTTTTTTTGAAATCTTGGTCGATATTCTCCCCAGTCGATTCAAGCGGTTGCACGTGAAGCTTGAGACATTCCTGATGGAGAAGAAATCCTTCGCCGTTCTTTTTTCCGGCAGCCATGAAACAAAATACTCAAATACCCATTTGATCGATTGGACGGTTCGTCCGATAACCTTTGATATGGCTAGTTTTATATGCAGCTCAAGGGATGCGCGGATCACATTGAAAGTTCCTGTCCGCGCGTTGACGCGAATCACGTTTTTCTTGCAGAAGCTCAGCTGTTCATCCAGTGACCGCGAAACCGGTATGTTCGCCGGAGCGTCCAGACGATCGATTCGGTACATCATTCCTTTTCTGAGGGATCTCGACGCGAATGCCTGAAACAGCCGGTCCGAGTAAAGAAGGTCTATGTTCGTGGCCAGGACAAACTCCCCCTTCGCACGACGTATTCCCACATTCTTGGCAATCATTTGATATAAGGCCAATCCCTCCGAAAAATCGAATTCGTTATGAATGTGCGGCGGCACTTCAATGATTCTGACCGAGCAGTAGGGACTTAACGGCGACCAGGACAGTGCTTCGGCCAGCAAAGGTTTTCCAGCGGGAGGATTCCATTCGACGATGATGAGCTCACAATGAACGCGATGACGCCTGGCCTGTTCCAAAAGTCCATGGACAAAAATCTGCATACGCTTCAAAAAATCACCGCCGTGATTATCATTTCTGGCGGTTACGACAAAACTGAGATAGGGCGTATCGCTTTTTTTCATATACACTGCATTACTTTTGAATGCACTACACTCACTTCCCTGAGACCCGCATCTCCCAGACCCCAATGAATGTCATTAAAATAGTATGGTCTTTGTCCGGCCAGTATCTCCCGGCACAGGTCAATGAATTCTTTGTAAGACACGACGCTAACGCCGCTGATGTGGCAGGGCGGATAGTGCTTGTCGTTATATTGACGGATCATTTCGGATTTCATGGCGGCC
>CAYUTV010000146.1:2168-2977 GCA_964447745.1 uncultured Planctomycetia bacterium
TAGCAAACATATTGTTATGAGTGATCTTATACACCGCTGCGGGCGGCGGCCAAAGAACTTCACGAATACCCGCAGCTAATAAGCAATAAGAGAGCAAAGAATCGGAAAACGTCGCCATAATGTCACGTTCCCAAAATCCCCTTAAACGCTCCCAAAGACTTCTGTGCATCAATTGGAAGTCTCCGCATGCATCGGTATGCAATGTCGGAAGCTCGCCCATGCCCTGAGGGACCTTATCGTTGACGCAGACCACGTGATCCTTGCAAAATTCCAGGCAGTCGTCGGGGCGATCAAAACTTTTATTTAATAAAGAACTGTCGACGTCATGCCGGATGACCCTGTACATCTCGTCGGTCCTAAGATTTTTTTGAGCGATCCTGGCAACGAGCTCGTTCGAATAAAAACTGTCGCTTACTTTCGCGACTACAAACTCCCCCGCCGCTCGCCGTATCCCTGCGTTGGCCGAACCGGTCGCGCAAAAGGGCTTTTTCTCATGGCCCCGGAACCGTTTGTGGTATTTATGGGGAACTGTGATGATCCTCACGGAACAATAGTCGCTGTCCTTTGGCCATTGAATGGATTCGCTTAACGGCGGGCTTTTGAGGTCCTGGTTCCACTCCACCAGAACGACCTCCGATTCAAGCGAATATTTGTTCAGTTGAGCGATCAGGCAATCTAAAGATGCCTGCAGACGGCGAATATTTTGCCCGGCATAGTCGTCATTTCGAGCGACAACGACAAAACTGATGTAAGGAGCAGTTTTAGCAGCCATTCGAATAACGCTAACCTCACTTTACGCAATAACTTAT
>CAYUTV010000147.1:0-2969 GCA_964447745.1 uncultured Planctomycetia bacterium
CGTCCTCGGCGCTGCGGTTGGTTTGATTCGATTTTGGTGAAATATTCCTGCATGATCAACGGCATAGATGAGATCGCGGTCACCAAGCTCGACGTGCTCGATGAACTCGAAGAGATTCAGGTATGCGTAGGTTACCGTCACAAGGGTAAGCTGTACAAGTCTTTCCCGGCCTCGCTCGACGTGCAGATGCACGGCGTGCCCGTTTATGAGAAGCATGTAGGCTGGATGAGCGATACGACCCAGGTGAAGAAATGGGATAAGCTCCCGGCGAATGCCAAAAAGTATTTAAAACGCCTGTCGTCTTTACTGAATGTGCCGATATCCATTTTGTCCGTGGGTTCTCATGAGAACCAAACGCTAAGAATCGCTCATCGTTCCTAAACAGGAGCTTCCGATGTTCCGGCGATTTATTGTTATTTTTTGCCTGGTATTATTTGCCTGCCCGTTTACCCGTCCCGTTTTCTCAGCCGAAACCGATTCTCAGCTCGACCGCGCAGGCAAGGCCCTGACCGAGGCACTTAAAGGAGAAAAGGGTGTGACCGTTGCCGCCGGCAAGAAGGGGCTCACCGTGACGTTCATTTCCGAGGTGTTGTTTGACTCCGGAAAGGCGGAGCTCAAGTCCGCCTCCAAGGCGCCGCTCTCTACCGTTGCCCGCATTATCCGCCAGAAGGCGCCGGATTGTTCGGTGGGTATCGAGGGGCATACGGACAACGTCCCGATCAAGCTGTCGAAATGGAAATCCAATTGGGAACTATCCGCGGCCCGCGCCGTGACGGTTCTGCATTACCTGGAGAAGCAGGGTTTGCCCGCGAATCGCCTCTGGGCTACGGGCTACGGAGAGCATCACCCTGCCGGAACCAACCAAACGGAGGAAGGACGCCGTAAGAACCGCCGGGTTGAAATTATTCTCTTGCCTAAATCCACCGAAAAGCAAAAACTAGTAAGCGATGAAGAACGATAAAAACATTCCACAGCACGTGGCGATTATCATGGACGGCAACGGACGCTGGGCCCAGGAGCGCGGATTACCCCGTGTGGCCGGACACCGTGCCGGCGTACAGACCGTCCGGGAAATTGTGAAGGCCGCCGCCGAAGAGGGTGTTCGGTATCTCACGCTTTATGCGTTCAGCCAGGAGAATTGGAAGCGGCCCAAAGAAGAGATCGATGTGCTGATGGAGCTTCTGGATTTCTTTATCGATAAGGAAATCAACGCGTTCGTCAAAGAGGGGATTCGCTTGCGAACCATCGGACGCATCGACGCGTTGCCTCCGCATACGCTCATGAAGCTGAACGACGCGATCAAAAAAACCGAGGGGAACTCACGGCTCGTGCTCAATATTGCGTTAAACTACGGCTCGAGAACGGAGATTCTCGATGCGGTTCGGAAAATAGTCGAAGACGCGAAAACCGGAACGAACGGCGCGGGCAATTTGAACGAGGAGAGCTTTTCTCATTACCTATACACGGCGGGTATTCCGGATCCCGATCTCTTGATACGCACGAGCGGAGAGATGCGTTTATCGAATTTTCTGTTATGGCAGTTGTCCTATTCCGAGATTTATATCACCAAAAAATATTGGCCGGATTTTAAAAAAGCAGATTTTCTCAAAGCACTGCAGGAATACGCGCGGCGTGACCGGCGATTTGGAGACGTTCAACGATGAAATTTTTTAGCCGGGTATTGACGAGCACAGCGCTCATAACGCTCATCAGCTATGTGTTGTTCTTCTGTTTGGAAACGGCGTTCGCCATCATGGTGACGGGCTTCATAGGGCTCGCGATGTATGAACTGCTGACCATGTTTCGAAAGGCGGACGTGCCTGTTTACCGTCTTTTTGGCGTATCCATGGGGCTTGTAATTCCTGCCATCGTTTACATGGAGCTCGGGCATACCCAGTCGGGCGAAATTCTTTTTCTGGTGCTCGGGTGCCTATTTCTCTTCCTGCTTCAGTTTTTCAGAAAAGATCATTCATTTGCGTTGATCGGGATTGCTCTGACGCTGTTCAGCATTTTGTACGTCAGTTGGTTTCTGAGTTTTCTCATAAAAATTCGTTTCATGCATGACGGTGTGATTTGGATCGCCTACCTGTTGGCGGTGACCAAGTCCGCGGATATCGGAGCGTACCTCGTGGGCTCCTTGGTTGGGCGCCACTCCCTCATACCGCATATTAGTCCCAAGAAAACCATTGAAGGAACCACCGCCGGGTGTCTGGCGAGTGTCGCCGTCTCGCTGGCATTTAGGCCCGTATTGCCGGTTCCGATTTCGGCCGAGCATCTTCTAGTGGCAGGGCTTCTCATGGGTGTGGTGGGTCAAATAGGTGATTTATCTGAGTCGTTGATGAAACGCTTCGCAGGGGCCAAGGATTCAGGCGGACTTTTGCCCGGCATGGGTGGTGTGCTGGATGCCGTGGACAGTGTTTTATTTACCGCACCGTTATTTTATTTCTACCTGAAGGTTTTGCTCTAAAAAGCATGACGATTAAACGCCTGACGATGAGATTCGGCAAGCGCGTCATGACGAGCGCGGTTCTGATCAGTTTTCTCGCGCTAGGTCTCTTTAACCTCTCCGCATTCTGGTTTACGGTAGGTGTTTCTTTTTTTGCGGCCGCGGCGCTTCTTGAATTCTTTATTCTTATTCAAAGAGCGGGTGTGCCCGCGCACGGTCGATTCGGAGTTGTTCTGGGAGTGCTGGTCCCGTTTGCCGTGTACGCGGATGCGGGCATCCCGCAGGGAACGGATGTGTTTGTTCTGGTGCTCGGATGCCTTCTTATCTTTCCTCTGCAGTTTCTTAGACGGAACCAGTCACGTGCGCTTGACGCCGTTTCTTCTACGATTTTTGGCGTTGTTTACATCAGCTGGTTTCTGAGTTTTTTGATTCCTTTGCGTTTTTTTCAAGGCGGGACACTCTGGATCATCTACCTTCTTTGCGTGACCAAAGTCTCTGATATCGCCTCGTTTGTTTTCGGGTC
>CAYUTV010000148.1:0-2933 GCA_964447745.1 uncultured Planctomycetia bacterium
ACGGGCATCGAATATAATCGCTTCAACATGGCCGACATGTTCGAAAGTAATTTGCTTTTGCAGATGAATGTACTGAAGGCCGCGCACGAACAAAAGATCAAGCGTTTTCTGCAGGTGAGCACGGCGTGCATTTACCCGCATGACGCACTCGTGCCGACCCCGGAATCCGAAGGAGACCGCGCGGTTCCCGAACCGACCAATGAAGGTTATGGTTTTGCCAAGCTGATGGGGGAGAAGCTCGCCAAATATTATACGCATGAAAAGGGAATGGAAGTCGTGATCGGCAGACCCTTTAACGCGTACGGCCCCCGTGATCATTACGATGAAGCAACGTCGCACGTGATCCCGGCGATCATGAAGAGAGTTTTGGACGGCGATAATCCCGTGGTGGTGTGGGGTTCCGGCAATCAGTCGCGTGCGTTTGTCCACGCCAAAGATGCGGCCCGCGGCATGATGCTCGTCGCCGAAAAAGCGCCGGCCGGCCAACCGATCAACATCGGTCACGATCACCAGGTGACGATGAAGGAATTATTTCAATTGATTTGCAAGGTTTTGGGAAAAAATCCCGACATTAAGCTCGATACCTCCAAGCCCGACGGATATGCCAAGCGGGGTGCCGACACCACACTTTTGCGGAAATACACCGGTTATGTGCCCGCCATCTCTCTGGAACAGGGAATACGTGAAATGGCCGAAGAGCTTGCGGCCGCCAAACGATGACGGGCCTTTCCTTCGAAGAAAGGCCGTGGGGTAATTATCAAGTACTGCTCAAAAACCCCGGTTTTCAGGTCAAACGCATCGAAATCAAACCCGGTTTGCAATTTAGTCTTCAAAAGCATCTGAAGCGATCCGAAAAGTGGATCGTTGTCTCAGGCCAGGGCCTCGCGACAGTGGGCAGCGCACAGCACAAAGTTTCGCCCGGAGATTTCCTGGAAATCCCGTGCGGCGAGGTTCATCGCATGAAAAACACCGGCACCGAGTCCTTGGTCATCATCGAAGTCCAGTTCGGCCACTATTTGGGTGAGGACGACATCGTCCGCTTACAAGATGATTTCAACCGTACGTAAAGAATTTCTCGTCGTTTTTCTTCTGCTTCTCTTGATGGGCGGCTGTGCCCGCGTGCCCAAGCAGACGCTACCGCTGACTGCTTACCCTTCGGGTCCCGGCGTGTACCACACCGTCGAACGCGGCCAAACACTTTACAGAATCGCCAAGACCTACAACGTGGAAGTCTCGGATCTGATGCGGGTGAATCACATCTATAATCCGAGTCAGTTGGAAACGGGGAAGCGGCTGCTCATTCCATCCGCCGCGCCGCGCTATGTTCCCTCTGTCGCGCCCGCGACAGGGAAGGAGCCCGTGTCGTTGGAAAAAGCGCGCCAAATTGTGGGACCCAAGAGTTATGCCTATTCCTGGAAGACCATCACGGTGCATCACAGCGGCACCAAGAAAGGCAGCGCCAAGGCTTTTGACCGCGACCATAAGCGCCGGCATATGGGCGGTCTCTTTTATCATTTTGTGATCGGCAACGGAAGTAATACGCCGGACGGGGCGCTGGAAGTCGGTTTCCGCTGGAAGCGTCAGGTGAAGGCCAATCGCCCGAATGACATTCAGATTTGTCTCGTAGGTGATTTTAGTAAATCCTATGTTTCAGAGGCGCAGATGAACACGCTTGTCAATCTCATCAAAGTTCTGCAGGAAGAATACCGAATTCCCTCGTCACATGTGAGGGGACACAATGATGTCAAAGGCAAGGCCACAGAATGCCCCGGCAAACATTTTCCGTTTTCTCGTTTAGTCGCCCGTCTCGAGAGCTAAGAATGAAACACAGTCCGATAGTTAGCGCGGCGTTTCTTGAAAATATCAAGAAAGCGGGCGAGCTGTTGAAAAAAGGCGGCGTTGTAGCTTTCCCCACGGAAACCGTTTACGGCCTGGGAGCCGATGCCTTCAACGCCGAGGCGGTTGCCAGGATTTTTGAGATCAAAAAACGCCCGTATTTTGATCCGCTAATCGTTCACGTGTACTCGAGAGATCAGGTCCGTCTGTTATGGCCGGAGATCCCTTCGACTGCCGTGAAGCTCATGGACGCTTTCTGGCCGGGGCCTCTCACCATTGTGTATAACAAAAAAGAAAATGTGCCGGGTATTGTTACGGCGGACTTGTCGACTGTCGCGGTGCGCATGCCCGGAGATAGTATCGCGCTGAAGCTGATTGAATTTAGCGGGCATCCGATAGCCGCACCCAGCGCTAATTTGTTTGGGCGCACGAGTCCCACGACAGCCGTGGCCGTAGACGAGGATTTGGGCGGAGAGCCGGATTTAATCCTCGACGGCGGATCGACACTGATTGGCGTGGAGTCCACGGTTGTGAAAATTGAGAAAGACGGTGTTCGTCTTCTGCGGCCGGGCGGCGTTCCTCTGGAAAATTTGTCCACAATTGTGAAAGTATCGACGGACAAGACGCACGGACATGAATCGCCGGGACTTCTTGAGACACACTATGCTCCGAGGACGCCGTTTATTTTGATGAAAGACGGCGTGGAAGCCGCCCGCGAGGCATTGGACAGCGCGAAACCTCTGTGCCAGAAAAAAAATAAACGTCTGCCGGCGGTTGGCTGGTTGTGTTATGGAAACAAAGATTTCGCGGACAAAGATCCCGTGGAAATCTTGAGCCCCAAAAATGACATCCGGCAGGCAGCCGCGCGGCTCTTTCAAGCGATGCGAAAACTTGATAAAATGCATTTGGATTTAATTGTCGCCGAACCGGTGCCTCCGCACGGGTTGGGACTGGCGATTCAGGATCGTCTCCTGAAGGCAGCCGGCGGCAAAACAGATCTCAAAGATTTTTTAGACCAATGGATCAACCAGCGCGCTTAAGAAAAGGACACCAATGATCGTTCAGAACTCATCTGCTCAAACTGTGTGGGAAACGAA
>CAYUTV010000149.1:0-2928 GCA_964447745.1 uncultured Planctomycetia bacterium
GCGGAATCAATGCTCTGCTGCACCAAACGCAGCTTTTCCTCAGCCGCCGTGCGCCCTTCATTCTCCCTTAAAAGCAGAAAACCCATGCCAAAAAAGGCTGCCAAAATAATCCCTATACCGACCCGTCTTTTCCATATACCGGCATGCGTCACACGATTTTCTCCCATGACTGGACTTTCCCCGATATGACCCGGAATAGTGGGTGCTGTTTTATCCTTTTTACTTTCTGAATCGACCGATAACATGCCTGATCTCTTTTCTTGAGCTTGCAACTCAGCCAACCGAATTCGTAACGAAGCTGTCCGCGAGTAACGGGAATTTTTTGTTTTTCTCCCGCCTCTCCCACCTTCGCCGCGTTAAAGTGATAACCCCGGCGGTCGGCCTCGGCCCACACCTCGGCGAGGTAAGTTTCCACCGCCTTTAACGGACGCGGGTGACTCTTAAACCGCTCCAACTGAGGATGATTTCTATAGCCGCGTGTTTTCCCCTGAAGTACTTTTTTGGCTAGAAGCGTTTCTCGCCACAGCGCGGTCAGCCCGCGCACATCAAGGTATTGAGGGTGAACACTCCAAATTCTCACGCGAATCGACCCATTAATATTAAGTACTTTTTAACAAGCTATTATTATAGGACGAACATCAAACGGTGGGAAGGGCAAATTCCCTGCGGATGAGGGGCTGGTTAGGGTTAAAAAAGAAATCGATGTTTTTGTGGGCTTTGTTGATCACCACTTCAAAGAATCCTTGAATATTCAGAAGGTAGGAATGAATGTATTTGTCGGTGCTCATATAGCCGTAATGCACGTCCATGATCCATCCCCACGCGAACGTGAGTAGGAGAACACCCAGGACAATCGTCAGTAGCAGTCTCATGGTAACTCAGCCATCCTTCTGTTTATCCAGTTAGGATCTGGAGCTTTGCGCCCCGCCCTCTCGGACGGTTTGCCTTTGTCATTCAACTTTGTGAAGGATCCACTTATTCCTACTCTAAGTATGCCCGGTTACAGGGGGTTTTCAAGACTTCTTCCAGCGGCTTAAGAAGTCCTTTTGAGAGGGAAAACGCCTATTTTTTAAAAAAACTGGCTTTTTCATGTGACGCTGGACTAAAATGCAGTTATCACCCACCGGAGGGCTTTCTCATGGCAACTCTGCTCAAGGAACTGCAGTTCAAAACTCAAAACGACGTCGGCGTCCTCAGTGAGGTCACACAGGCTTTAAAATCAGCGCACGTCAATCTCTTGCACGCCTGGGCGTGCGGCGACGGTCCGAACGGCTTTTTTGGCATCGTGACCAACAACAATGAAAAAGCCAAAAAAGCGTTAAAATTGCTCGGCATCAAGGCCACGGAGCGTGAAGTTGTTTCGGTCAATTTACCCAATAGAACAGGAGAGCTCGCGCGAGTAGCCAAGAAGCTTGCCTCCGCAAAAATCAATGTGACCAATGTGGTCGCAACTTCGGCTAGGGGGCGGCACGTATCGGTGCTTATCGGAACCAGAAATAATCAAAAGGCGAAACGGGTAATCTGAAGAGCTTTACTTCTTTTCGAGCTTGGCGAGGCGCCGGTCGAGATCCGTCTGACGCTTTTCTATGGCGTCAAAACGCTTATCCAAACCTTCGAATTTGGCGTCAAAATATTTCTCTTCCGCCCAATTCTTAAAAACACTGAGCTCGTGTTTCCCCACCACCTTCACCACCTTTCCCTGCTCATCCACCTGCACCGTCTCTTCTGTCTTTGGCGGCGCCGGGTGATAAAGAGACCCTTCCTGGGTGTAGCGGTGCTGCGTCAAGGTGTAGGGTTTGATGGAAGTAGATTCAGGCAGGTCTGCGGAAGGATACGCACTTAAATCGTAAGGCCGGCCTTCGGTCGCGCGAGCCGAGTTGTCCGGCGGTTTTTGTTCCGTGCTTGTTTCGGCCGCCGAAGCCAAAGGAATTAATCCCAAAAAAAGTATCAGCGTTAGAGCAAACCTCGTCAATTTCCCCGCTCCAATCGCTGGAGAAACGCCAAATCCAAATGCTGATTCAGATCGCGCGCCTTGGCGGCACTACGACGACTCTCGTCAAAGCGTCCGTACACATAATAAATCAGCGCCCTGCCGGCATAAGCTTCCGCGTTGGTCGCGTCTAATTCGATCGCCTTATTGTAACTCTCCAAAGCGGCGTCTAGATGCGCTCCGTATTGATACACGCTTGCTTGATGAACATAGGCCTCTGAGAGCCGCGGGTTCAACCGAAGCGCCTGCTTAAGATCGACGTAGGCGGCATCCAGGTCACCCTGTTGTTCGGAAACGATGGCGCGTGCCAGATACAGCGAAGGGTTATCCTTTTCCACTTCCAGCGCGCGGCTATAATCCATGATGGCTTCGTCTAAATAGCCCAAATTTTTTTTTGCCAATCCCTTGCCGTACAGCATCTGAGAACCGCCGAATCCCAGGCGTTCAAGCGCTAAGTAGTCGTCCAACGCCAGCTCATGCTCACCCAACTCCTGGTAGGCGATCGCGCGGTTGTAATAGGCGTTTCGTAACTCAGGATTAATCTCAATCGCGCGGCTGTAGTGCTTCACGGCATCCGAGAGCCGGTTTGATTCGTGGCGGGCGAATGCCAACTGCAGATGAATATAGTCGGAGTTCGGCTCCACCCGGTAAGCGCGTAAATAATCCTGAATCGCGCCCGCCCTAAAACCCTGTGCCTGTCGTACACTCCCTCTCAATCCATAGGCGCGCGCGTGCTCGGGGTTCAGACGAATTGCACGCGTAAAGTCTGCGGCAGCCGGCTTCCAATGCCCCTGCTCTTTAAATGCGAAACCGCGAAACACATAGAGCTCAGGGTCGTAGGGATGCATCGCGATCGCATACGTGTACTCAGGAATGGCTTTTTCGTAGTTATATACGCTGGCGTAATAGAAGGCTTTTTCGAGGCCCGGCTGAACTTG
>CAYUTV010000150.1:0-1737 GCA_964447745.1 uncultured Planctomycetia bacterium
ACGGATGATAAAAAACGAAAGAACAATGATTCCGATAATGATCAGGATGGCCAGGATCGGATGCTTCATAAAAAACCAGAAGATAAAAATAACAAAAGAATTTTCGGCGACACTGGCGGTAATATTGGAAAATGGCTCGGGCGAAGTATTGATCGCGAGCCGCGTGGAGGACTTGAGCGCGTGCGCGTCCAGGGCGAATGTTCCGGCCATGAGCGCCAGGGCCGTTTGAAGTACCGGGCCTTGGTCCACGCCGGCCATGAACCCCAATGTCGCGGCACCTCCTGGACGGATCAGCGTGTGGAACGAGTCCCACAGGGAATCCACATAAGGGATCTTGTCCGCGATGAATTCTATCGCAAACAAAATACCGGCCAGCCCAATGATCAGCGGGTTCGAAAGCATTTCCATGGAACCCGGGAGGTCCACCCATCCCGCTCGGTCCGAAATGCCCAGGATCACGATCGTCAGGTATAGGCTGATCCCCGACGTCCAGCTGCCAATGAAGAGAACCGCATATTCTCTCAGCGCGGGCACCATGCTTAATGCTCCGAATGTTTATGCGACAAAACGTGCTGCATTTTTCCCAATTTGCAGTAAAGGTCCGTAATCAACACCGATGTGCCGATCACATAAACCACCGCCGCGGCAATCAGCAGCTTGAAGAAAATTGGGCGCGTTCTGGTTTTGGTCATCGCTCCCCCTTCGGCGAAAAAAATATGCAAAGATACGTCCCCTGCCAGGCGCCGACGAGCAGAAGCATGAGGTTCAAAGACAGGCCGGGTGTCAGCACGTCCCGCAGCATTGAGACCAGCGTCACGAGATAATACGAGGCGATCAGGGCGACCACAGCTTTCTTAAAAGTTTTCGCGTTGGCGCCAAAAATCATTTGGTGCGCCAATGGCAGGAGGACACTCCCCGTTATCACGGCGATCGGAAATGACCCGTACAAAGAATCCGCCAGGTCGGAGCCGTAGTTCCAATTTTGCGAAGAAATATGGTACACAAACGCGTAGATCAGGGTGGATGCGATGAGAAATGAGATGTCTTTCGGCTTGAAGAGCTTTTTTAAGTCCTGGGAACGGTAGGCCACCACCGCCAATCCAAACACCGGCCCCACCACCCAATACCCGGCCGCGTATTTGGCAGATATCAGAACGCTCGACGCATAAATCACAAACCGGACGATTTTCTGTAGCATGAGAGTGCCTCCCGCTGAACTCATTAAGCCACAAAAACATCAAAACCGCCATATTTTTGCCATTCTCCTATTTTGAAGAATGCCGCTTATGGTAAAATAGCGGCATGAATTTAAAAGTGCTCAAACGAACCGCGATCGTCGTGCTTCTAGCCGGGTGTCTCTGTGCCCCCGAGGCATTGGCCGCGGACAGCTCCCCCATTACGTACGTTCAGCTGCGTAATCTCATCACCAATTTTTCCGACAAGTACATGCAGATGATCGGCCAGGCCGCGGACACACTGCAAAAAAAGCATAACGATCCCGAAGCAAGGTCGGGCATTCTCGCGCTCAAGCTGTTCCCCTGTTCGGCGGCCTTTTCCATCGCGATGGATTCCAATCCGCAGAGGACCTTGCTCGACATGGTGGTCATGGTGCATCTTCAGGGCAGGGTATGGAGAACGTCCATCCCCCAGAGGTTTGGTGAGAACGCGCCCGCATTCATGGCGATACAAAGAACTCTGGAAGACGACATCGATGAGATCGCCCTCAAGGTGATGACG
>CAYUTV010000150.1:1747-2909 GCA_964447745.1 uncultured Planctomycetia bacterium
CATCGACGAATGGCGCAAACAGCATCCGGACCAGCGCTACGTTTCCTACATACGGCTGGAGAACTTCGAAGATTTGATGTCCGCGCAAAAACTGCCCGGCAAAGGCGGCGGGCCCTCTCTCTCCATCGGGACGCTGTTGTCCGTTTTTCAGCTCGTGAACATCGATGAGGCCAGCCGCTCCATGGACCAAGTCCGCACCACGGCCGAAAAGGGCATTTTTTTGGCGGAGAGAATGCCCACGCTTCTGCGCTGGCAAACCCAAATGCTCTTTTACGAACTGGTGTCGTTCCCCGAAACCAAGGAACTGATCGCCACGAGCCACACTCTGCGCGACACACTGGACAGAGCGCCCGTGATTGGGAGGCGGCTGATATGGGAGGCGGTCGCGGGCATGCTCGTCGTCGCGTTTGCCGTTTTCTTCCTGGCCGTTCTCTACAAAATCATCTCGCGCAGATTGCGCTAATTTTTATAAATCAGTAAACATCCGAAGAGAATATTAAGAACTCCAACTCCCTGGAAAGCAATGAGTGGGATTTTAAGGAAAAGTTCTTTCACAGAGGCGCGTGCCATCTTCATTACCATCCAAAAGGCAATAAACAACGCGACCACACCGAGAAGCCCCCAGCGTTTGCCGTAGTGAGCCAGCGGATAAAACAGAATGCCGAACGCCAGCCAAAAAAGCTGCCAATTGGCCTTGCGCGTAAACCAGCCCCTGAGGAACTCTGGTTTTAACACCCACAGAATTCCCAACGCAACGGAGAGATATCCTACGATTTTGGCGAATAGATTCATGAAGCCCAGCGTGTCACAGGCAGAGGGCGTCTGGCAACCATTAGTCGGCGCTGTACTTTGACAAATAACTTGGTCTTGGCCAATAGCACCAGAATCAATGCCGCGATTATCTTGGTCAAAGCATTGTTCGCGCTAATGAGGTCTGCCGCGCCGTTCTGAATCCTCTGAATTTCCCGAACCTCCTCTTCGCGCAGTTCCTGCACGCGGCCGAGGCACCGCGCAGAATAGTCCTTCGCCTCAATCGCATCCGTAATTACATCCGCGGCTACGATCGCAGAGGCCACGGCGACCGACACGCCGATCGCTCCCGCCGGGGAGCAGGTGTGCGCAGAATCACCCACTAACAGGACGCCGTCCTTGGCCCATTCTT
>CAYUTV010000151.1:0-2854 GCA_964447745.1 uncultured Planctomycetia bacterium
AGCATCCGAATTTCGCGCTGAGGATACGGAATGACGATCTTTGCCTTCTGCAGGGCGCGATAAATGGCCAAATTCACGTCGCCGCGCTTAGACCCAAGGGACTTGGTCGCTGTCCAATACTTCACCGTAATATTGATAGAAGAGTCTCCGAAGGAATCAATGCCTATGACCGGTTCGGGGTTGGCGACAATCCCTGGAAATGTTTTGAGCGCATCTTTGATCACCCGAATAGCCAGCTCCGGATCACTCTGATAGCTGATTCCCACGCACACATCGGCCATTTTATTTTCGTAGGAGTTAATCAGAACCTCTCCCACGATTTGCTTATTGGGAATGGTCACCTTCTCGCCCGTTGCCGTGGCCAGAACCGTAAACGGCAGGCGGATATCCTCTACCACTCCCGAATAATCCTTGATAGTCACGGTGTCGCCGATTTTAAAGGGATGCGACAGAATGATGGACATGCCGGCGGCATAATTGGCGAGGGGTGCCTGAATCGCGAAGCTCGCGCCGAAAACGGCCGCGCTGACCGCCGCAATGATGGGCGAAATCGTAATTCCAAATTTTTCCAGCATGATCATCGCCGCAAAAACGATGATGATGATCCTGACAATCGCGGCCAACAGTTTTGACAACGCTAAATCGAGATGGCGTTTTTTAAGAAAATCCTCGATCATGCGCCCGACCCAGCCGGCGACCTTGTAACCGATAAAGAAAATAAGAAGGCCGTATAAGGCCTCGAGACCGTTTTTGATCAAATATTCTGCGATGGTTTCGTACATTTTACGGAATGTCTCCAATTGAGTCTGCACAACTTGAACCGGCTGTGAAGCGTCCATACGCCCTCCTCAAAATGTTTCGTGGTCCCGTCCAAATTGAATGGCTAACACTTTAGCAAAAAATGCCGATCCTTGCCAGATGACGCTTGTTACCGGCGAGCCGCCACCCAATCATATCCCCGCTCCAACCAACGTTCCGGGAAAATGCTTAACAGCGTCGCCGCGCTCCAGATGCCTCCCAAACGCCTCAAAATATAAATCACCGCTCGTCCTTTGGAGAGTAGATACTCCCCGCTCGAGTCACGGACAACGACATATAAGGTATTCAGCGCCTTGGGATCTTTTCCGTGCGGCCTGAGAATCGCGCACGCGCTCTCGCTTTGCAGAGGAACCCATTCAAACAAATGGCGCTTGTCCCGTCGGGAGACAAACCGCATGAGCCCCCCGCACAGTCCGCAGATTCCGTCATACAGAATCGTGTCGCGCGGAGGCGTCACGTCGCCCTATTTCCCGCAGACGGCAAATAGGTCCACGGACTGAGCGATCCGGTTTTTTGTCACGACAAAGTCATCGACGCTCACCGAATCGAAATGGCGCCGGACAAACCCCAGCTTCAGGAGACCCCATTTCTTCAGCCGTTTAAAAACGAGGTGCTTAAAAGAATAATGCAGGCCGCGCAGCTCAACCCGCGCAAACACACGCTTTAGCAAGGCATCCAACTCATGCGCCTTAAATTCCTTCTCGTGATCGATATTTTTCTCGTAAACAGAGCCAGGCTTCATGGCGGTTTCGAGATTCAGCGTCGACACATAAAAAGAACCGTCGTCTTTGAGCACGCGCTTGATCTCGGACAGCCATTCCACGAGGCGCGTCTCAGGAATGTGCTCTATAACCTGGAACGTGCAAACAAAATCAAAGCTTTTGTCCTTAAACGGGAAGTGATACCCGTCAAAATGGACAAACGATAAATTCTCTTTGGGATACTTGGCCTTGGCGAGAGGAATGTTTTCGGGGGCGATATCGACGCCCGAGACGTGGCGGGCAACTTCGGCCAGGTAGCTCATGCCATAACCGTCGCCGAATCCGACTTCTAAGACGGTTTTATCGGCCGTACTTTTTTTAAGAAAATGATATGCGCTCAAATGCTTGGCAAAAAACTCCGGCGGGTTGTCCTCCGGGATCAGGCCGCATCGCATGGCGTTCTCTTGGGATTGTGTCATGACCCCTATTAAGCCATACAGACGAACACATATGCAAACGCTATTGTTCCCCTCAAGAAATACATTCCCGCTGCGAAGTTTCTCCGCGCGAAAATGCCCCGCGACGTCTTAAGTTAATTAGATTCGATTTAAGCGATTTTAAGCGCTTTCCCATAGACCCCTTGATTAACCAATCAATTTGAGGTATCCCCTATACAAGATACAAAAATTTTTATCGCTTGAGCTTTAGCCGCTATTTAACAAGTTATAAAAACAACAATCAATCCGAGGATACAAATGAGAAAATCGCCCTTTCTATTTGTTACGTCGCTGACGCTTTTCGCGTTTCTATCTCAAATTATACTTTTCGATACAGGTCTGGTCATGGCCCACGATGGTCAAACGCACGGGACCGTCGCACCTCCCTCCGGGATGACTTCCACAGATCTAACGAATGCACAGTCGGCCGCCCAGAACCTGGTCAATGGGCACAACACGAATCACACGACAACTCCGACTACCCCTCCCGCTCACCAAGACGACCCCGTTAAACGCGACGAACATAACGCCCTTCTTCTTTTAGCTCAAGACGACCATGCGACGGTCATCATTGACGCGAACACGACGCTGTCCCAGCTGGAAGCCGACGGCAAAGCCGTTGACGGCGCCAAAATTGTAATCAAAGAAAATGTGAGTCTCATCATCGATAAAGAAAGCACGCATAAATTTGAATGGATGCGCGTTGACGGTGTCCTTAAATTCGCGACAGATAAGAATACTTCTCTTAGCGTCGTCACGCTGATCGTTAACGTAAAAGGCACGCTGGAAATCGGGACAAAAGAAAACCGCATTCAGGAAGGTGTGACGGCGAAACTT
>CAYUTV010000152.1:0-2787 GCA_964447745.1 uncultured Planctomycetia bacterium
TCAACCGGTGCTCATCACCGCCAAAATGTGTGGCCAGCGTTTTATAACTGACGTACTCGGCAAATCCTTCATTCAAAAATAAGGGAATCGGCCCGTCTAAAAAGCGATACGCGAGAATGTGAGTGATCTCATGCGCCAATGTCTGGCGCGGCGACAACCAAAAAGGAGTGCGGTGAATAAATAGCTCACGGCCGTCCGTATAAGCGGCGGGCGTTTCTAGCGAAGCGTTGGATTTACGGATGAATTCCTTCCAGGACGTCTCTTCTTCAAAAACAAATATCTGCGCCTTGTTCTTCCATTCGTCCTGCAGAATACCGAAGAACTCCTTGATCCACGCATAATAAATTTCGGCGTACGTCGTGATGGTTTCAGCCGTCTTTTCCGAATTAAAATGATATATGAAATGTTTCGACTCGGCGTGTTGCCACTCTTGGGAGAAGGAAAGTGCCAGCTTCGCGGTCGGGGAGATATCCCTGTCCGATAATTCCTCCCATGAAGAGGGTTCGAGTGCCGTCGCGCGTCCGGGAATAAGAATCAGGGTCAAAAATAGGAGAGTCTTCAGCGGAATATTCACTTTATTACACTAACACTTTGAGATAGAATAATCAAAATTATGAAAAAACTTTGTCTGCTTGCGTTGATTTTAACCTTTCCCCTGCTGATCGGAGCTGATGCCCCCATGTCTAACGGTAATGTACTCGTCAAAATTGAAACAACCCTGGGAGAAATAGAAGCAGAGCTGTATTCCTCCGAAGTTCCCAAAACGGTGGAGAATTTTGTCACGCTCGCGGATAAAGGATTTTACGACGGCATCATCTTCCACCGCGTCATCCCGGATTTCATGATTCAAACGGGTGACCCCACGGGAACGGGCACCGGCGGACCGGGCTACAAGTTTAATGATGAGATCTCCCCAAAATTGAAACACGATACCCCCGGAGTTCTGTCCATGGCCAATTCCGGACCCAATACCAACGGTAGCCAATTTTTCATCACCGACAAGGCCACTCCCTGGCTCGACAAACGCCACTCGGTGTTCGGCCGCGTGACAAAGGGCCTCGAGGTGGTTAAAAAAATTGCGAACACTCCGCGCGATTCCGGCGACAAACCGTTGACTCCCGTTGTCATGAAAAAGGTGACGATTTTATCTCGATAAGACGTCTCGCCGCAAACTGTCTTGTCAGTCTTTTATCATTCGCAGTTATTCTTCTCGTCCTTGAGGGCGGGCTGCGTCTGTTCGGATTCACACCCCCTGAGTTTGTAACGCCCGACTACTACCGAACTCTCTCTCGTCTGTATCAAAAGAATTCCGAAGGTCTTTGGGCCGGCAATCTGGGCAATGTCATTGAGTTCAAGACTCCCATCCGCACCAATTCGCTCGCACTCAATGATTCGGAGCACGCACTCGAGAAGGATACTCGCTTTAGAATTCTGGCGCTCGGCGATTCCTTTGTGGAGGCCTGGCAGGTACCTCTCGAGAAAACTTTTTTTAAACGCCTTGAGACCAAGCTCGGCGTCGAGGTTATCGCGATGGGTGCTTCGGGACACGGGTCCTTCCACGCCATGCAAAAGCTGGTCGAGCCTGGACTGCAATATTCTCCCGACCTCGTCATTGCTTTTCTCACCGACCAGAATGATTTCAAGGATGACCTCTTTTTATTGAAGAAACAGGCCGAGAAGAAACCGGCCAGACCCGCCAGTCTTCTCCCCAACCAAGACATTCTCGATGAAATGCGTCTTTATGAACGTCTCTCGGTCGTCCCCCGTTCCTATCTCAACCGCTGGGCCGCATTTCATGCAGTCATGGCTGTGCGCCAACGGCGTACCGACACCGAGAACGCGGAGCGTTTCAGAAGCGACATGGCGGTATTTCTAAAAGCGGACAGCGCACTGTTGCGAGAACAGCGTCAGACTTGGCAAAACATCGTCAACGCCACAGCCATGAATCACGTTCGCATGAAGCGTCTTTGTGAAGACCGGGGGATCCGTTTCATGACGGTTTTCATAGATAATCCTTTTAGCTATGACCCGAAGCGTGCCGAGGCCCTTTACAAACTCGTACCGGAATTTCGCGGACAGATGAACTTTGCAGAGCCGCGGAATACGGTAAAAAAGATTTTGAGCGCCAACGGCGTTGAATTCGTAGATCTTAATGAAGGATTTTCATTTTCCTTCAGAAAACGCGGGACCGCGTTTCATTACCGTTACGATCCGCATTGGAATGAAGCCGGACACGCGCTAACCGCCGAAATTCTCGCCGAAGCCCTTCAAAAGATCCTCCAATGACACGCAAAGCTCTGGGATTCGCATTATTGTTTCTGACCATACTCACAGTGGGAACATTTTGGCGGTCATTTACCTCTGATTTTGTCGATCTGGATGACGACGTCTATTTGACGAACAATCCGCTTGTCACCGATCTGTCCCCCGCAGGCATCCGGGACATTTTCTTTAAATCGCACGAGGATCTGCACAAGCCGCTGGTTTTTCTCACGTTCGCCGTGGAATACCGTTTCTTCGGGCTGAATCCCAAGGTTTATCACACCACCAATATCCTCTTGCATCTCCTCAATGCGTTCCTGGTCTTCTGGTGGCTGATTCTGCTAAGCCGCAAATACTGGCCCGCGCTCATCGCGGCCGCGCTGTTCGCGGCCCATCCTCTGCGCGCGGAGTCCGTTTCGTGGATTTCTGAACGCAAGGATGTGTTATACGCGCTATTTTTCCTATTGGCGCTGATCTCCTATACGAAATACCTGCATACGGACAAACGTAGATTCAGAATCGGAT
>CAYUTV010000153.1:0-2777 GCA_964447745.1 uncultured Planctomycetia bacterium
AGGGCGTTCCAGCAACTCGGCGCCGTAGAGTGGACTACGGCGCCGTTTTTGTGGTTATGCCATGGGCAAATTAAACTCAAATCATTTTAATTTCGAAGAATCCGAACCCATCAAAGAAGCCTTCCTGTTGGAAGCGCTGGGGCATTTCAGCGCCTGCGATATCACGGCTCCCGCCAATCGCAAGATTGTGCTGCCCAAGGGCTCTCTGATCAGTCCTCACACTATCGGGTATTTGGCATCGATGGGAATCGACCGCATTCCCATTTACCATAAACCGCGTGTTTCCATCATTGTGATTAGCCAAGGACTGCTCTCGCCCGGGGACCCTGCCAAACCGGGAAAAACATACGATTCAGGAACTCCGATGCTACGGGCCGCGCTTGAAGACATGCGTATCCGTCCCGTTTTTATACGCCGCCTGATGAATGAACCGAAGCTCTTGAGGCGTTTGATTCCTTTCGCGCTAAACCAGAGCGACCTGGTGATTCTTATGTTCCATGAAATGAAACCTGAAATACAATGGATTCGAGAAATCCTTAAAAATCATAAAATTCAGTTGATCGTTCCCACGGAAGAAAAAAGGCCTTACACTCTGGAAAAGATCGGGGACAACAAGCTCGTTTTTTGCCTGCCGTATAACGCCGAGTACATCTTCGACTATTTTTATAAGTATATCCGTCCGATGATTCTATTGTTCATGGGTCGATCGGCCACCGCGTAAAATACCCCCTCCAATAATCATTACAAAAAACGCTTCTCTTGGTACAATAAATAGAGATTCAAGAGCCACTACGGAGACAGCCATGGAAAGCAAGGAACCGCTAGTCAAAGATTATATGACCCTGCAGCCGCATACCATTGAGCACGGTGAAAACGTGCAGACGGCGCATCAGGTGATGACCAAATTGGGAATTCGTCATTTGCCCGTGATGAAAAAGGGCTCCATTATAGGAATTTTAAGCGAGAGAGAAGTCAATTTTGCGATTGGCATCGAGTCCATTGATCATAAGCAGATTTTGGCAATTGATGTGTGTTCGCAAAAACCTTACATGGTCACGCCAGAGACCGCGTTGCGGGATGTGGCCGACGTCATGGCCAAGAAGCATTTCGGATCGGTGATCGTCATGAAAAATGATGAGCTCGTCGGGATCGTGACTACCGTGGACGTTTGCCGCGCCTTGGCTCAAATCATAGCACTTCAAAACCGGCCCGCAAAAACGGCCAAGGACAGCTCTTTTAACCGTCTGAAAAAACAACGATGAAAAAAGCCACTAAGGCGAAAATCACGATTTGGGTTATTTTCGTTTTATTCATGATTGTTTTTGTCCTGCCATATTTATACAAGCACTATATACACCCGTAATCATTGATTTCTGTTTTATCCGCAAATCGAATGAAGAAACCTAAGAAGGGTTTGACGTTCATTTCGATAGGTGCCGCCATTTTGACATACGCGGCGCTTCCCCCCGATTGTCCCGAACCGGCGCGACGGACAGCCGCCGTATTTGTCCTGTCGGCATTTTTCTGGGCCTTTGAAGTTATTCCGCTTTTTGCCACGTCGCTTTTGATCATCCCGCTTCTCATTATTTTGCTTCCTGAGCCCGCCGGCGGAAGCGGATTTCAAACATTTTTGCTGCCTTTGTCCAATCCCGTCATCATGCTGTTTCTCGGAGGTTTTGTTCTGGCGAGAATGGTACAGAAATACCAGTTGGACAAGATTCTGATGGGCCGGCTCATGCCTTATTTCGGCGATAGACCTTACCGGATCTTGTGCGGGTTCATCGCCGTGACGGCGTTTGTCTCTCTTTGGATGTCCCATACGGCCTCCACCGCATTGATGCTGGTGATCGCTTTTCCTGTGATCGCCGCATTGGATGCCGATGACCCGTTTAAAAAAGCGCTGGTTCTGGCCATCCCTTTTGCCGCAAATATCGGCGGCATCGGCACACCCGTCGGTACGCCGCCCAACGCGATCGCCGTCGGCTTGTTGGCGGAGCGCGGGATCAGCGTCAATTTCTTGTCCTGGATGATCATGGCCGTTCCGTTAGCGGTTATCCTTTTATTCTGGGCCAGTCTCGTTCTGTATCGCATGTTTCCGCCCAAACACAAACGACTGGTTATTGCGATAGAAAAACCGGCTGCACTTAGCGGCCGAGCCAAAGGCGCGGTCGCCATCGCATTCTTTACGATAGGAATGTGGCTGACCACCGGATGGCATCATGTCCCCGAGTCCGTTGTTTCGTTGATCGCCGTCGGCGCGTTTGCCGCACTGGGGTTTCTGCATCGTGAGGATCTAGGCCATATCCATTGGGACATCTTAATCCTCATGTGGGGCGGCTTGGCGCTGGGCAAAGCCGTGGAAACCAGCGGCATGGGAGAGTGGGTGGTTTCGTTGCCTCTGTTCTCTCAGCAGGGATTTGCTCTGGTGGCGGCTATCTGCATCATCACGGTCGTTCTTTCGATATTCATCAGCAATACGGCCACAGCCAATTTAATGATTCCGTTGGTATTGAGTATTCCCGGGGAAAGCCCTTTGCTTTTGGCCGTAATGGTGGCTCTAGCCAGCTCTTTTGACATGGTGCTGCCCATCTCCACCCCTTCGAACGCGCTGGCATTCTCCACCAACGCGATATCGGCGCGTGACATGTTTCGATCGGGAGCGGTGATTATCGTAGTGGCGATCGCTCTTTTGCTGGCCGGATATCCGTTTTTTATAACGAAGATTTTAAGCGCCTGATGTGGACGGTTTACGTGGTGGAATGCGCGGACAAGTCGCT
>CAYUTV010000154.1:0-1171 GCA_964447745.1 uncultured Planctomycetia bacterium
AAGAACAGCGTGGTCGTGTTGGAGCTGAGCTCTTTTCAGCTGGAGGACAGCCCGCGGTTCCGGCCGCATATAGCCCTCGTGTTGAATGTGAGCCCCAATCATCTGGATAGACACAAGACCATGCGTCAATACGCTATGGCGAAACAGCGCATATTCCTCAATCAGAAGACATCGGATACCGTGGTCCTCAATCATGAGGATCCGATCGTAAGAAAAATGGCCGGACGCGCGAAGTCCAAAGTCCTGTTTTTCAGCAAAAAGCCGCTGAAAGAAGGCGTATTTCTCAAAGACCGGTTTATCGTCAGCCGCAGGAGAGGGAAAGAGACCACTCTTGTAGACACGGCGAAGCTAACGCTTAAGGGCGAGCATAACCTGGAGAACGCGATGGCGGCCTGCGCGGCGGCGGTGGCGTTGGGGGTTTCAGGAGCTGTGATTGAGCGCGCCATCACGGGTTTCCGTACGTTGGAGCACCGCATCGAACCGCTCGGACAGGTACGCGGCATCCGTTTTTTTAATGATTCCAAATCCACGACGGTAAAAAGCACATCGGCCGCCATTCTGTCGATGGACTCTCCCGTGATCCTCATCGCGGGCGGCCGTGATAAAGGCGTGGATTATTCGGAGATAGAGAAATTGCTGCACGACAGGGTTAAGAAGGTCGTCTTGTACGGGGAGGCCCGGCAGAAAATCCGCACTTCCTGGAAGAATTATTCCCATGTTTTTGAAACCCAGACATTCGGTGATGCCGTACACCTCGCATTTGAGTCCGCGGTGCGCGGGGATTCCGTTTTGCTGTCTCCGATGTGCACCAGTTTTGATCAATTCTCTTCGTTTGAACAGCGCGGCGAGGCCTTTAAGAAGATATATGAAGAATTGAAAGGGGTTGTCTAGTGGAAGCCCTGCAGCGCGCCAGGACTCTGTTGTACGGAACGACGATGATACTCCTGTGCATCGGAATCGTCATGATCTACAGCGCCAGCGGTATATACGCGCATGAGAAGATGCACGACAGCGCCTATTTCCTAAAGAGACATCTGGCCTATCTAGCCGTCGGCGCGGTTATTTTCTCTCTTATGAGGCGCGTGAATTACCAGCGCCTGAGAAAACACGCCAAAACGCTCCTCGTGATCGCGATCGTTCTTCTGGTGCTGGTTCTCATTCCGCACGTCGG
>CAYUTV010000154.1:1271-2751 GCA_964447745.1 uncultured Planctomycetia bacterium
TTCGTGCTTTTTGTGATGTTTTTTGCCGCAGGATTTAAAATCTCGTACCTCATCGGTCTGATCGCCGCGGCGCTGCCGGCCCTTCTTTTTGCCATGCTGGCAAAGCCTTACCGCCGCAAAAGACTGCTGGCTTTTTTCAATCCCTGGGAGGATACTCGCGGCGTGGGGTATCAGATCATCCAGTCCTTCCTGGCGTTGGGTTCGGGAGGGGTGTTCGGGGTAGGGTTGGGTCAGTCCCAGCAGAAGCTTTTTTATCTTCCTGAGCAGCATACGGATTTTATTTTCTCCATCATCGGAGAGGAGTTGGGTTTTATCGGAACGAGTTCGGTGCTTCTCTTATTTGTCGTTTTTATTTTTGCGGGCATGGTCATCGTGTTTCGCGCGCGCGGGCTCTTTTCACAGATGCTCGCGTTGGGCCTCGTCACGCTGATCGGTCTCCAGGCCACAATCAACATCGGTGTGAGCACCGGGGCATTGCCGACAAAGGGATTGTCTTTGCCGTTCATCAGTTACGGCGGCTCGGCTCTGATGGCGAACATGGCCGCGGTGGGATTGCTCTTAAATATATGCAATGTGGCGGCGATAGAGGAGAAACCGGCTTCATGAAGGTGCTACTGGCCTGTGGCGGAACGGGCGGGCATATCTTTCCGGCTTTTTCCGTCGCCGAAGAGATCCGAACCAAGCATCCCGGCGTGCAAATTGTGTACGTCTGCGGCGAAAAAGACATCGAAGACGAGATTTTCCGTATTGTCAAGAATGAAAAGGTGATCTCGGTGGAAAGCGCTCCTTTTCGCGGAGCAAGGTCTTTAATACAGCCCCGTTTTTTGATAAAATTGACATCGGGCTTCATGAAGTCCCTGGATTTTTTGAGGAAGGAAAGACCGCAGGTGGTTGTCGGTTTTGGCGGTTATTTTTCATTTCCGGTAATACTGGCGGCAAAATGTCTGGGGATTCGAACCATGATACACGAACAAAACGTAATGCCCGGCACTGCCAACAAATATCTCGCCAAATGGGTGGATCAGGTCGCCCTCAGCTACGCGGAAACCCGCCAGTACCTCAAAGCCAATTCTGAAATGCGCGTGACAGGCAATCCGATTCGTTCCTCAATTGAAAAAGACACGCGCCTCGAAGCGTTGGCTTTTTTTGGGTTCTCATCCGATAAGAAAACACTGCTCGTTCTGGGCGGCAGTCAGGGTTCGGAATCCATCAACACCTTCTTTATGGCGGCGATCAAGCTCATGCCGCCCGCGACGAGAAAAGAGATTCAGGTTTTGCATCTCTGCGGCAAGATGCCTTTGGAAAGTGCTCGCGCGATGTACAAGGACTACGGAATTTCCGCCCAGGTTTTTTCTTTTTTTGACCGTATGGATCTGGCGTATGGTGCCGCGGATTATGCCATAGGCCGCGCCGGTGCGACATTTCTCGCCGAGATCACCGCCAAGAATATCCCGGCGATTCTTATCCCGTATCCGTTTGC
>CAYUTV010000155.1:0-2745 GCA_964447745.1 uncultured Planctomycetia bacterium
AACGAACGGATGATTCGGGCCAATTTAAAGGGATTGCTCGACTCAAATACTTTTTTCAAATACGGGTACATGAAAAGGAGATTTACGAGAGATTTGAATGAGCTGTTCATGGCCGGATTAAACACGGAAACCGCTTTCAACTCCCCTTTCTCGTCGTTCATGAGCGCTCTGAGTGCCGCATAGCCGCCAAAACTGAATCCAAAGATACCAATCCTGTCAGCATCCACGGACGGGTACTGTTTTACAAAATCAATGACCTCCCGCGAGAACCTGTCCAGATCCCCGGGGCTTTGGAGTGATCCTTTGTTGTTGCCGTGATGAGGCAAAGCGAAACGAAATACCGCCATCCCCTTCTCCAATGCCATCTCTGCGGCATAATCAAGATACGGGTGGTCTTCCGTGTGACTCAGGCCGTGTATCAGAATAATCGCCGGGTTTTTTGTTCCCGCGGGGTGACCGTTGGGGATCATACAGATCCCCGTCAAACCCTTATCGTTAATTTCCCGGATATCGGGATCGTGGGAAATGGCCACACGCTTCTTGCTAAAACGCGCTTCGCGTCCTCGGCGCATAATATCGGAATAATTCTTCTCATAGTCCGCGTCTGATAAAAGATAATTATTCTTGACGTAATACATGCGGGCAATATCAATCACATTGTCCGGCTCCACAACGCTCAGTCGTCCTATGGCATCGCCCCACGCCGCCTCCCACAGACGTATCAAACGTTTCCCATTAAACGGCACGTAGTCGAAGAATCCTGTGCGGTGCGAGATCTGATCAATGACGTTTTGGGCTATGTCTTCGTCAACGCCGTTTGATACGGCATATTGATAATGATTCCGAAGAGCTGCCGCCTTCCAGTTCGCGGGTAAAAACACTCTGAGTCTCGACGGAATGAACGAAGTGAGCGAAGGAATCGTTATCCGTCCCATTAAGCGCGCGCCGGCATGGGTATGGGCGTATTTATGAATCAAATTGACCACTTCATCGGGCTTTGCCGAATGGTTGCCCGGCCTCATCAGCACTTGCTCATCCGTCGCCATGGTAATAAAGGACGCCAGCGCCTGATCCGTCGCACCCTTTAAATGCGCGAGGTCCGCCGGCACAAGCTCACCGGTTTGAAGATCTAATTTTTTAAACTTAGTGCCTTTCTCAAGCAATGCTCTGAAATAAGGCACACTCATCCCATGAAATGCCGGTGACAACAATTTCATGATGAGGTGATTCAATTCAGTATCCACTTCCGGATTCAATTCCCTGGGGGACGCGTAATCCATAAGCGTCTGCGTTTCGATGGTCTGACGAGGGTCGAAGTTGCCCTGAAAACCGGCGGCCCCGGGTAATTTACCGCGACTGAACATGGCATATAAAATAACGCCGAGCGCAAATACATCGACCGTCGGATGAAGCCCGTCCTGCACCTCATGCTGAATAGGTCCTCGCTCCGGAGGAATATAGGAAAATGTCCCAAAAATACTGCCCGTTGAGGTTCTGCTCTCGGGCACCGGTCTGGCCAGCTTTTCGATGTCTTCGTCCTGCATTTGGAACGTATCGGGATTCTTCATCAGCTTGGCCAAACCGAAATCCAAAATTTTCAGTCCATAAACATGCCCCGTGACCCAGTCAATCTCCACCATGATGTTGCTGGGTTTAATGTCACGGTGGATGATTCCCGCCCTTGCCAAATCCCGCAATCCTTCCGCAATTTTTTGCGCGATCTGAATCTTGATTTGTGGAGTGATGCGGCTATCCTTCATGGCTTTGGATAGGTTGACACCTTTGGAGAATGACATGACGATGTAACCGCCGGGTTCTTCATCGGTGAGACCCCATTTGTAGTACATGACGGGCGCATACGGGGACGCAACCTCGCGCATCACGTACCATTCAATGAGGCGTTTGGTTCTCTTGGATAAACTTTCCTTGCGAATCACTTTGACGGCGACCACCTGCTCCAGCGCATGGTCCCAGGCCTTGTAAACGGTTCCAGACGCTCCCTGACCTAACGGCTTTGAGTTGATAATTTCAAAACGCGGGCGGTAGGAACCGTCGCCGATAGGAGGACCGAATTGCCTGCCGATTTCAATACGATCGGGATCCAAGCTCTGATGCGCCCGCGAAATCTCGCTCGTGAAAGAGTCTTCAAGCGCTTCAGAATAAGGCAGATTAAGTTCATTGAACGAAGGGTCTCCGTCAATGATACCTTTTAAGTGATCATACAAATCATGGAGAAAATTTCTTCGGAACGATCGATTAACCTCATGAAGTATCTGCATGAACTCACGCGTGGCTTCTCGGTTTTTCCCATAATCCATCGCGCTGAGTATTCTCTCGGCAAGCTCGCGATTTTGGAGACGCCGTTCTTCGTTATCCTCGCGATTCGCCACCTTTCCCATCACAAAATGACGGAACGCGATCGCAAAAAGCAGCTCACCAAGACCCGGATGCTCGGACTTATAAAACGCCTCCATCGCCTCCCTTTGGAAGCTCAGCGTCAACTCGCCGCCGGACCGGTTGGAATCAATGATGGTTAAATGACCCCCATTATCGCCTTTAACAATTTCGATTTTTTTTATAATCCGGTTTCCAAAATGGCTGATGAAATGCTTTGCGTCTTCCGGAACCACATGGCCGGTGCGCTCGGCACCGAAGATCGCCCTTAGAAAATGATTGATCGTCTTGCCGTGAAGCAAGTACCCGCTTCTCGAACTGCCGTCCATCATGATCTTCGGGGTTTTTATG
>CAYUTV010000156.1:0-2739 GCA_964447745.1 uncultured Planctomycetia bacterium
AAGTTCCTTGTTATTTTTTGAGGGTGCGCACGTTGGTAACGACTTCATCCACAATTCCGTAATTTTTAGACTCAACCGCGGACATGAAATAATCGCGGTCCGTGTCTTTTTCGATTTTTTCCACCGTCTGACCGGTATGCTTTGCCAAGATTTCATTCAGTTTGGCCTTCATACCCAGGATCTCTTTTGCCTGAATGCTGATATCCGTCGCCACGCCCTGCACGCCGCCCCACGGCTGGTGAATCATCACGCGGGAGTTGGGCAATACATAACGCTTCCCCTTTGCGCCGGCTGCGAGAAGAACCGCGCCCATGCTGGCCGCCTGGCCGATACAATAAGTGGCTACGTCGCATTTCAAAAACTGCATCGTGTCATAAATCGCCAATCCGCTGGTGATGGATCCTCCGGGCGAATTGATGTACAGATTGATGTCTTTATCCGGTTCTTCCATCTGGAGAAACAAAAGCTGGGCCACGACCAGATTGGCCACGTTGTCATCGATCGGCGTTCCGATAAAAAGAACACGGTCCTTTAGCAAACGCGAATAGATGTCGTACGCGCGTTCCGAACGGCCGGTCTGCTCAATTACCATCGGGATCAGTATGCTCATGGCGATTTCCTCTTCCGTTAGTCTTTGGTTTCTTCCATCTTGGCGTGCGCGAGCAAAAATTCCACGGTCTTGGCTTCACGCATACTCTCTCTCAAATCTTCTTCAAATACCTGCCGCGCTTCGTCCACGGGCCGGCCGGATTCCTGCGCCAATCCCTGTAAACGACGCTCAAGCTCCATTTCGTCGACGTCTATCTTCTCGGCATCGGCGATCTTCTGAAGAATAAAATAAAGTTTTACCTGTTCCTTCGCGCGGACAGCGGTTTCCTTTTCGATCTCCGCCAAATCCTTCTCAAACTGCTCTTCGGGAGCGCCCATACTCTGATAGCGGCGCTTCATTTGACCGATCAGGCGTTCGGCCTGTTTGTCGATGAGACTCTTGGGCGGTTCAAACGTCACCAGCGCGAGCAGTTTCTCAAACAACTCATGCTTCATGGCTTCGTAAGACTCGGACTGGCGATAACGCGCCATGTCCTTGCGGATGGCTTCGCGCAACTCGTCCACGTTGGATTTACCGAATAATTTGGCAAACGCTTCGTTGAGCTCGGGCAGCTTTTTTTCCTGAATATCACGTACTGTTACCTTATACATGGGCTTGCGGCCGACAAGACCGGATTGCTTTTCCTCGTCGCTCGGATCAACCGAGATCTCGCGGGTGTCGTCGATTTGCGCGCCGACGATCTTTTCAAAGAAATCATCGGTGTCGTTGGGCTCGATCTGTAAGGCGACTCCCTGACGGCCCGGAATGTACTGGCCGTTCTGCCAAAGTTCGATATCCGCCGAAATATGATCCCCCTGGCGCACCGGACGGGCCGGTGAGACGGGTGTTAATTCCCCTTTGGATTCCAAAAGGGTTTGCAGGCCCTTTTCGACTTCCTCGGGCTTTACGTCGATGCCGATCTTCTTGATCTTAAGACCTTTATAATTTTTTACGGAAAATTCGGGTGTGTTGTCGAATTCGGCGGTAAATGTCAGTGATTTGCCGCGTTCGAGCTTGACGTCGCGGATCGCGGGCAAAGACACGGGCGAGACCTTCTGAATCTGAACGGCCTGATAATACGTGTCGGGAACAAGGGCCTTCAGCACCTCTTCCTCAACCTCGCGCGCATATTGTTTGGCGACCATATCCACCGGAGCTTTGCCTTCGCGAAATCCGGGCATGCGCACCTTTTTCTGGAAGGCCTGCAACACCTGCTCGAAATAGGTCTCGATGAGTTCCGGCTTCACTTCAATAGTGAGCTTAACTCGGTCGCCTTCGAGTTTCTTAAGACTCGATTTGACCTGTGTGACTTTGGGTGATGCTTCTTTAATCTTTGACACCGGATACCTTGCCTTTCTTTTTGGGTTTGTGATCCCGAACTTTGTCGTGCATGCGTCTTAATTGCAGCTCAATATTATGGAAACTTTTGTCGAATGCAGCATACATGTCCAAGCTCTTTTGCTTGGCTTTTAAGCGGAGTTTCTTGCCGGCCAGAACGATCTCGGCGATATGCGTGAATTTCTGAATTTCAAGAATGACGTGGGCCGATTCGATTTTAAGCGAATATTTATCGATTTTCTGGATCTTGCCCAGGATATGCTCTTTGAGTCCGTCCGTAACTTGAAAGTGGCGGCCGCTGATATCTACTTCCATAAATTCTCCCTTCAATTCCTTTGGAAACGTAAGATTCTATCACATCGTAAAGTTTTCGCCCAGATAGATTTTCCGGGCTTGCTTATTATTGAGCAATTCCTCCTTGGTGCCGGAAATAAGGATCTTTCCCTCGGACATGATGTATGCCCGGTCCGTAATCGCCAGGGTTTCGCGGACGTTGTGGTCGGTCAAAAGGATCGCCAGACCCTTCTTGCGAAGCTCCTGAATCAGGTTTTGGCAATCGGTGACCGCGATGGGGTCTATTCCCGAAAACGGCTCGTCCAGCAGTATACATAAAGGGTGTGTTACCAAGGCGCGTGTGATTTCCAGGCGGCGGCGCTCTCCGCCGGAAAGAGTCAGGGCCCGCGACTTGCGCAGGTGCGAAATACTCAGTTCACGCAGCAGCTCTTCGAGGCGTTTTTCCCTTTCGTTGCGCGGCAAGTCGAGCATCTCAAGAATGGCCATAATGTTCTCTTCGACCGTGAGTTTGCGGAATA
>CAYUTV010000157.1:0-2711 GCA_964447745.1 uncultured Planctomycetia bacterium
TTTTGGATCGCGACGACTTCCTGCGATTTATTCAAAAAATAAGCGTCAATGGAATATGCCATTCCAATCGTATGGATGCTGTTGCAGGGCGAAATCCAGCATGCCTCACCCGTTCCAAGCGACGAAGTTCCTAAAAGCCCTTTAAGCCGTGACCAGAAACTGGTGCACGGCCTAACTTGCGTCGCGAGAACATCGTTGGTCGCTAGGTTTTTAACCACTACGCATTACCTTTGGTTGAGACGCGTTGTTGTTTTGAACCGGCGCCACCTTCTTTAACGAGCTGGCGCTTGATTTCGATTCACGTGACAGCAAATACTCCAATTGATAGAACGCGGGTCCGAGGGTTAAAAAGAAAATCATGCCGAAGCTGAGAAGCATCGGGAAAATAATTTTTACAGGAATCTTGTGCGCACGGGTGCGGAGACGTTGGCGGTATTTATCACGCAAATCCGCCGCCTGAACACGAAGTGTATGACCCAGACTCGCACCCATTTGATCCGACTGAACGATGCCGGCGAGCATCACCGCGAGGTCCGAAACATTGCAACGTTTATTCATGCGCTCGGCCGCTTCCGCGAGCGACAATCCGCCGAGAAATTCGTGATACATTTGGCTGAATTCACGCGTCAACGGCTCTTTCGCGTCCACTTCTTTGATCACGCGTTCAAGGGCTGCCGTGAATGCCATACCGGCTTCCACGCTGATGACCAGGAGATCTAAAAATTGGGGCAGGGCGCGCAGAATTTGAGCCTGACGTTTTTGCTTGATAACGATGACGCTTCCCACGGACAGGAAATACAGAAAAATACCTGCGACGGCTGCTCTCATGACAACTGTGGTGGTCAGGTTGTTCATCATCATGCTGATGAGTCCGACCGCCAGAGGTACCGCGAGACTCGCCTGTCTCAGGATGAAGAAAAGACGCATGTGTTTTTTGTTGCGAAGTCCGGCCAGGAACATCTCTTTTTCAAATTTGGAAAACTTGAGATCAACGGTCACTTCGCCCTTGCGGTTAGCGGAGGCCGGCACCGGGTAGGGGAAAGTCATGCCCGAAACATTTCCGACGCGATCGGCCACGACCCTTTTTTGCATGTTGCTATTGACGATGATATAGGCCCCGATGGCGATCGATGCACCGATGAGAGAAGCGACGAGAAGTTCCATATTAGTCCTTTATGTTAATGACTTTTTTGATCCAGAAAAATGCCACTACTTCCAAGAATAAACAAATTTTGAGGCCGCGTTGACCGGAGTCAGTCGCAAGATAGTCCATGAACATTTGCTTGTCCGACGCGATCCACATGAACGTGAACAGAAAAGGCATTAGAAAGAGCACGGTAGCGGAAATGATGCCCTGCGCGCTCAAAGTTTTGATTTCGCGTTTAAGCGTAAAACGCTCGCGAATCGTTTTCTGAAGATTATCCAAAATTTCGCTTAGATTGCCGCCAAGATCGGCATGGATTCGGATACCGGTGGTAAGGATTTTGAGTTCCGGCTGGCGCAAACGCTCATAAAGATTGCCCAGCGCCTGCTGGAGCGTCATCCCTAATTGAATCTCGGCCTTCACGGTGGTAAATTCGCGATTCACGGGATAGGGGGCTGTCTTGGCCACCAGATCCATGCAGGTTTCCATGCCATGGCCCACTTTAACGGAATTAGACATAATGGCCAGGGATTCCGGTAGAAACATTTCAAACTTTGCCAGATAGCGTTTATAAGCCAACCGTAATATAAGGGTAGGGATCAGGCCAATAACCGCGGCACCTATATATTCCATGCCGCCTGACATTTGCTGGCTTGTCTTCAAGAAGAAGTAACCCCCAAATCCCAACAGGGTGCTGCCCATCAGGAATACCGACACAGAAATGGGCCAGCTCACCGTTTCCAACATGTGAGAAACCTTTTTGATAAAAACCATTTTTTGCAGCAACAGTTTAAAAACGCGGACATCGCTAATGTTGGTTTTTTTGCGGAGACTCGGATGTCCCGCGCCGTCAAAAACGCTTAACGGGGTCAGTCGTTCTTTGATATTAGCCGAACCCGACAAAGCCGATCCCCGCAGAGCAATGGCAAACATACCTGCCACGGAGATACTGATGAGAATCGCGGCTATGAAAGCATCATTGATTAACATAAGCGCCTCAGTGTGCAAAACCGGCCAGGCCGGCGATATTCGGAGGGATGGCAACGCCCAGGGTCGCCGCCCGCTCCAAGAACTTCGGTTTAACAGGTCTCAACTCAAATGCACCCAAACATTTGCCTTCAGGTGAAATTCCTTTCTGAACGAAGCACCCAATTTCCTGCATGGTGATGATACTGCCTTCCATACCGATGACTTCGGAAACGGATTCCACGCGGCGCACGCCGTCCGTAAAGCGTCTCAGGTGAACTACCACGTGAATGGCGCTGGCGATCTGGCGGCTGATAACAGCAGGCATCATGTTGGCGCTGCCCATCAATACCATGGTTTCAATACGTGTCAGGGCGTCGCGCGGAGAATTGGCGTGCACGGTCGCGATAGATCCGTCGTGACCCGTGTTCATTGCCTGCAACATATCCAGTGCCTCAATGCCGCGCACCTCACCGATGATAATGCGGTCGGGTCTCATACGCAGGGAGTTTCGGACAAGGTCTTGCTGGGTGATAATGCCCCGGCCTTCCATGTTGGGAGGGCGTGTTTCCAGACGAATAACATGCGGCTGCTGCAACTG
>CAYUTV010000158.1:0-2692 GCA_964447745.1 uncultured Planctomycetia bacterium
CGCGCGCGGTAATTTTCAGTCCGGGCTGGCACTTACGCGTGTCCAAGCCCAGCGACTGCGGAAAACTCACGATTCCGTGGCTCAGGTGAACACATAAAATAAACATCGCGACGAGATACGCGGAGGAAATATAAATGTTCTGGTAGCTTCGAACGACCATGGAATACACATCATGGCGCCCCAGAGAGTCCACCTGATGGAATAAATCCGGATTTGTTTGACCGAATGTGAAGTGCATCAAATGATAAATGATAAATGCAAGGATCACCAGGCCCGTCAGCATCATGGTTTTGGACGCAAAGGTCGCACTGACATTTCTATGAACCGCGTAGCCCCGCGCTTTCGCCCGCCGGTTTTCCAGAGTCAGCTGAAACGCGAGCCACAGATGCATGAGGAGCGCGCCTAAGAGGACAAATCTCGCAGGCCATAGCAAAAACGGGAGTTCTTTGAGGTGTTGGGCGTAGTCATTAAGCGCTTTTTGACCGAGAAAAATCTGCAGGTTTCCCAGCATATGCGCGATCACGAAAGCGAGCAAAATCACGCCCGTGATGGCCATGACCATCTTTTTACCGATAGAAGTACGACTAAAACCTGCTAAATCCATGCACCCTCGATGGTTGGCATTGCCGACATACGGCATTGCTCAAAATGATTCAATCATAATAACTTATAAGAAAAAGGGAGTCAAACGAGTTTATGCTTAAGATCGTTCAGAAGCTCGATCATGAGGCGGGCATTATCCATATGCTTTACATGCTGATAGGCATTGATCAGATTATATAGCACGCGGCCGACGATGCTTTCAGCCGGCAGATACACATTTAACAGGGCGTGATTCGAATAGGGCTGCTGCACGAGAAATGTTTTCTCGTCGATAAACCGGCCGCCGTTAAAACAATCCACGAGCACAATCTGGTCGGCCAGGCGTATTTTGGCCATGAAGTGCCCGGGGACATTACAACCCTCGATACGCAATCCAAGGCGGTGCCCCACCAAGATGTAAACACACGCCAAGCTGATGGGAAGACCTTCCTTCTCCTCAATGGCGTGTATCAGGTTGCTGTTGCGGGGATGGTAATACTCACTCTGCGTACCCTTAAGGCCTTTTGTCTGAAAGAGAAACGCGGCCAGGCGCTGGGCGTTGCGCTCCCGGTAATGCAATCCATACTCTTCGGCCAGTTCGTCCAGCAATGCTGAGAGTTTCACCGGATACGACCGCGAGTACTGGAAGTCCGCCAGCAAGGACAGAGCACATTCTAATTTCTCGGTGTCCGTTCGCAGCTTCTGCCAGGTCGGCCACTGTTCGCGCAGCCACTGGCGGTAGTAATCCTCGAGGATTGAGGAAAGGATTCTTCTTTGCGTCGGATTGATCGGAATACCGAGACGCGCGATCTCCTGCTTCAGGTCGGGCCCGAAAGCGGCCAGCTCGCGCCGTACGGCTTGCTGAACGACCTCGGATTCGTCGTCCAGAAGTTTCACGATATGGACTAGATTCTTCGAGTCCGGCATGAGTCCCCTAGCTGTTTATATCCAGCAGTGTATAGACGATTTGGCCGTCCTGCTTCATTTGATTCATATGCACTTTGCTGCCCACCTTCACTTCACTCGCCATGATCACTTTACCGGATTTCTTGATGGTCAATGTTTTGTCGCCGGGAATTTTATACTCCGCGTCTCCCGTTTTTATCAGAACGAAACCCTTGTCGCTGATATTCACTTCTTTCACGAATCCGTCCGCTTCTTTGGTGATAGGCCGTCCCGCGCGGGCCTCCACGGCAAACAACACAGTCGAAATCATTAAAACCACCAATGCCGCATTGCGAGTATTCATCGTGCACCATCTCCTTTGGTTGTGGGTTAAAATTTCTTCTGCGTTTCTATCAAAATATAGATAAATACCGTGATCACCAGTATTCCCAAAATCTTCAACACAAGGCCCATCACCTGCTGGAAACGCATGTTTTGATCCAGCTTCATCGCCTCGTCACCAAAATTTTTTGGCTGGAAGGAAGCGAAGACATCCATCATTGAGTCGATGACGCCACCCATCTTATCGCGAACCTCCGCCAATGCTTTTCCGTCGGACTCTACCTGTTGTTGATCCCCGTACAGAGAAGCGGGGTCATTCATTTCGCGTATTCCAAAAAAACTGACAAATATAATGGAGACTCCCGCGACGATCAATAGAACGATCTGAGATAAGGTCACCGGTTCTCCTTTTTGGGCGTATCACTTGGCGTTTATTCATCATAAATCGCCGGTAAATGCTAATCAATGAATTTATAGAATAATATTTGCGTGTCTCCGTAACACTTGGATTTCACGTTTTCCAGATGTGTTAATTTTACGGGGAGTTTTTCCTTTCGGTGGCTTTCGGCGATAACGATGGAGCCGGGGCCTATCAGCGCCGATCGATCCAGCGCTTCCAGTGTCAGCCGGCTCAGATCACGCTCATATGGCGGATCCAGAAAAATCAGGTCAAAGACTTCGTTGTCCATGTGACGGACTGCCTTCAGTACATCTTCCGTGATCACCCGGCTACGCGATTGAAGTCCCAGGCGCTTTAAATTTTCTTCGATTTTCAGCGCGCGCAAGCGGTCCATCTCGACAAACGTCGCCTGCTTGGCGCCCTGAGACAATGCCTCGATTCCGAGGGCACCGGTACCGCCGAACAAATCCAACACCTTCTTAT
>CAYUTV010000159.1:0-2685 GCA_964447745.1 uncultured Planctomycetia bacterium
CCGCGAATGACCTGAGAAAAGACGTGCGTTTTTTGACGACGCTCTTAGGCGACGTGATCCGCGAGCAGGAAGGGGAGAAGCTCTTCGCGAAGATCGAAGAGATTCGCAACCTCGCCAAGAGTATCCGTCAGGAACCCAAACCCGCTTTGATCGAAGAGCAAAAAAAGCTCATCCGTTCTCTGGATTTGGACGACGCCTATAAAATCGGACGCGCCTTCACAATTTACTTTCAGCTGGTGAATATCGCCGAAGAAATGGAGCGAATCCGCCGCATCCGCAATTACGAAAAGGACGCCCATGCCCGCCAGGACATGTCCATGGCGAAGCTCTTCGATGATCTCAAAAAGGAAAATATCTCCGCGAAGGAAGTGCAGGATTTTCTTTCGCGCATGGACATTGAGCTCGTTCTAACAGCGCATCCCACCGAGGCCAAAAGAAGAACCGTCCTAGATCACCTGTTAAGAATCTCATCGCATCTAATTCAGCTGGACCGCGAGGACCTTACCTATTATGAAAAGGAAACCTCCGTTCATGCGATCAAAGAAACCGTTGAGATCCTCTGGCAGACCTCGGAAGTGCGCCAGCGTAAAGTTGCCGTCATGGACGAGGTGGATCAAACCCTTTTTTATTTCCGGAGAACTATTCTCGAGCTTTTGCCTGATCTACAATCCAAAGTGCGCAGAGAATTTGAGCGTTTTTACGAGGCCAAGAACAAAGAAATCCGTCCTTTTGTGCGTTTTGGTTCCTGGGTCGGCGCCGATCGCGACGGAAACCCGCATGTCACCTGCGAGGTGACCAAACAGACAGTCGCCTGGCAGCAGCGCGTAGCCATGCGAATGTATCTCGAGGCCATTGAGGATCTCATTCGCAAATTTAGCCAGGCGCATGAAGTGGCCGACGTGAACAAAAAACTGAAGGCCTCCCTTGAAGAAGACCAACGGCGTTTTCCTGAGTTGGCCAAGGAATTGGAGCGATATGAGGCCAACGAGTTTTACAGAAAAAAATTCTCCTTTATTCACCAAAAACTTGAATATGTCTTCAACAAGAAGAAAAACGGTTATCTGTCCGACGAAGAATTCATCACGGATCTGACACTCGTCAAGGAGAGTCTGCAGGCAGAAAAGGGATATCTTGCCTCGGCCGGGGATCTGGAGCGTTTGTTGGATCAGGTACGTTGTTTCGGTTTTCATCTGGCCGAACTGGATTTCCGGGATCATTCGAGAAAGATTCGAAAACTCATCGAAGAACTGGACAGTGAATTCATGTGGACCGAGGAGTACCTCGTCGGCAAAATTCTAAGGCCGGCCGCGCGTATTCCCAAAGATCGCCTGTCCCCGGAATCCAAGGACATCCTAGAGCAGCTGAAGACGATTAAGTTTCTTCAGGATAAGTACGGAATGAAAATTGTTCAAAATTACATCATCAGCATGACCGAGAGCTCCAACGACGTGCTGGCACTTTTTTATTTGGCGAAATTAAGCGGCCTTATCCGTGGCACCAAAAAGAGGGTATCGGAGGCGAGAATCAGTATCGTCCCGCTATTTGAAACCATTCACTCGTTGGATACCGCCCATGATGTGATGCGCCGCTTATTCGCTAATCCGATTTACCGCTCCTATTTGAGCGCTCGGGGCGACATTCAAGAAGTTATGTTGGGATATTCGGATAGCAGTAAAGACGGCGGCTACATATCGGCCAATTGGAAGCTCTATATGGCCCAAAAGCGTCTCTCGCAGATCGCGTCTGAATTTGGTATTCACCTGCGGTTGTTTCATGGTAAAGGCGGTACCATCGATCGCGGCGGCGGGGAATCGCATAAAGCCATTTTAGCTCAACCGTATGCGGCGATGGAGGGGCGAATTAAAATCACCGAGCAAGGCGAGGTGGTGCGTCAAAAATACGCCAACTCTGTCATTGCCATGCGTAACATCGAGCAGCTCATCACGGCGGTGGTGTGGACGAACCTCGTCAGCAAAAAGGAAGTTGAGAATAACCCCAAGATTCCTATCTGGGAGGCGCGGCTGGCCGCTTTATCCGATTACTCTTATGGTTTTTATAGAAATCTAATTTATGAGACAGAGGGGTTTTTAGAATTCTATCATGAGGCCACGCCGATTCGCGTTCTCCAAATGACGAATATCGGTTCACGACCCGCAATGCGCAGTCAGAAAAAAGGTTTTGAGGAGCTGCGGGCGATTCCTTGGGTATTCAGCTGGATACAGTCCCGCTACATTATATCTGCTTGGTACGGCATCGGTTACGCGCTTGAACGGTACATGGAGGAACGCCCCGACGGCGTTGCCGAACTACAAGAAATGTATGAGGAGTGGGCCTTTTTTCATTCCTTAATTAACAACGCACAGATTTCTTTGGCCAAAACCGATTTGTATACGGCAGAGCAATACGCCAATCTTGTTTCCAATGAAGCCCTTAGCAAGGTCATGCATGGTCGCATCAAAGAAGAGTATGAGCGGGCTGAGAAGTATGTTCTTAAGTTGAGTCAGCAGAAGGGGTTACTGGATTATAATCGTGTGCTAAAAGACTCCATTCGGCTTCGAAACCCTTATGTGGATCCGCTGAACTATTTGCAGTTACGCTTTTTAAATGAGACCAAAGCGAAGCCCCAACTTTCCTCAGAGAAGGAAAAAAGGATAGGGGAAATCCTTCTTCTGACGGTCAACGGTA
>CAYUTV010000160.1:0-2653 GCA_964447745.1 uncultured Planctomycetia bacterium
ATCCAATCATTCATCCTGGAACAGCTTCGCTTAAAGTTACCTGCCGAGATGCGATACCGCGTGATCGCCGAAGAGGAGGACGATGCGCTCAAATCTTGGAACGCAAATAATCGGGATGCCCGATTCCGCGTTGTCATCGACCCCATTGACGGTACCCGGGATTTTATAGCAGGAGGAAAGGAATATGGCATCGCCCTGGCAGTTCTCTATGATGACCCCGACTCCGAAGAGTCCCGGCCGGTGGCATCATTTTTTTATGCGCCGAAGCTGAACTTAAGTCCGGAAGACAAAGCCGGTTTGCTTTTTGAAGCGTCGGACTTGGAGGCGGGCATGCGGATGAACGGCGTTCCCGTTGCGGGGCCCGTTACGCCGCATACGTCGAGTGTTTTTGTGCATTCGCAGTTATCCGATGAAACGCTGACGCGTTTGAATCTTCAGGGGTTCCGCGTGCAGAAAACCAAAGGATCCTCATCCTTGTTTTTATCCGCCGCGGCCGTACAAATCGCGCGCTTTCCCAGCATTTATATCCAGAAAAAGAACAGTCTTTTGTGGGATGTCGTGCCAGGCGTCTATTTTGTCCAAAAAATGCAAGGGAGTGTGAAATCGCTGGCAGGGGGCGACCTGCGATTCAGAAAAACTGATTTAGAGGCATCGGACAGGGTGTCGCAGGAATTTATCGCCGGACCTTCACTGAGAGTGACCGAAATATTTCCGGACGCCGATAAGCGCTGGACGACGGTTGAAGGTTCGTTTCCCGTCATATGGGCCAGAGGATTTCATGTGCGTCCCGCCACGACTCTTAGCGGCATCGACGGCTACCTTAAAAAGAAAGTATCTCCTGAAATTTCCGTGACTCTTCAAGAACACGACAGATCCTCGGATATGGGTTCTGTGTGGGGCCTTTTGATGCTCAATGCCGTTCAAGGAGAAGAGATGACGGTTCGCGTGACGGCGGCTCCGGCCATCGCTCGCGACATACTGGATCTGATCGGTTGGGTCATGACTCAGGAGACCTTCAATCATCTTCTGTTCGAGCCGAACGGAAAAGGCGAGGCGGACAGAGTGGTGAAGGAGAAAGTCGACACCATCAGACAAAAGCTCGAATCTACGGAGCTTTTGGGCGCGCGTCTGGCTACGGTTGATACGCCCAAAACATATCGGATCGGCGGCACCATACTTGACCGCTCCGATTTTTACGAAAGTTATGATGCGGCCATTCAGGCCGTCAGAGCCGAGCACCCGGAACGCAGGCCTGCCCTGCCAACCGCCGCGGAGCTCGTCGAGCAGTTGCCTTTGGATAGCTTCCGAGAGTTTGAGGGATCCATCGACGAAGTCAAATCTATTGCGAGAACGATTACACAGGAGCATCCTTCCGACCCCCTGATCTTCTATGACGCGGGGCATAAAAAGCGTCTTTGGGAATTTTTAAATGACCGGGACGGCTTGAGTTCTCTCGACGAGATTGAGAAAGAGCTGGGAATTCCAAAAGCGGAAGCTCAGCTTTATCTTCTTAGGGGTAATTCGGACGCGGAACACAAAATACTCACGCCCATTCTTCTGAACACAAGCGCTCAAGTGGCGCGTTATCGGAAGATCATCGGAATTTTAGAAACCCAAGATTCCATTTTGCCCGGGATGGCCTCCATGGACGACATCGCTCGCGGCCTGGGCGTGAATCCGAAAAAGGCCTCCTCGACGCTTCTTTTCATGCGCACGCCTCACGCCAAGATCATTAAAATTTTGAATGAAAACAGAAAGAAAGCGGCCAAGACCAATAAGAAGGGAAAAATTCTGCTTCGAATTGAAGACCCCAGACGTATCGCGGCGATCAGGCCTCTTGTCGCGGTGTTGGCCGACGAGAAGTATGAAGGGATTGTGACGCGCGCAGAAGCCATGGAAGCGATGAATGTCTCGCGTAAGGCCGTGGAGAGCCGCCAGCAAGACATAAACTTCATGTTTTTGAATTACAACTTTGAGCGTCTCGGCCGTTTGCCTATCTCCAGAACCGTGGTGCCTGAGAGAAAGGCGTCTTTGCAAATGTTTTGCCGTATTCTGGAGGAATTGGGGGGAGTGGCTGCAGTGAGTGATATCGAAGCGGCATTGAGCCGTCACTACGGGCTCAAGTATAAGAAAGGTTCTCTCAATACCCGGTATACGAGTCTCCAAAAGTATTTTCCCATAATCAATCAATATCGCCTTAAAGCGGGTAAGCCGACGCTGCATGTCGTATTCAGACATCATAAAGGCGAGGCCTACGTCAAACGTAGCATGGCTCAGGGAGCGGGTTTGGATAAATTCAATCAAAATGGACCGATTCATAAGGTTCTGATTGAGATGTACCACAAGTACCGCGAACGCTTCGGCATGACGGGCTATGATGTGTACCGTCAGGAAACCGTGGCGCATGTTTATCGCCGTATGTCCAAGACCGGCTCAGCCGAAGAGAAGTCTTCAGTAGCAATTCGCGAAGCACTTACATATATCATTGACCGCGCGCCAAGCGTTTCGTCCGAAAATTCCAAAGAAGAGTTGTTCAGGTATTTCCGCGTTCTGGTTCGCAGAGCACTGAATATGACCGGACGCTATATTCACCGGCGTGATTTAAACAAGTTCAAAAAAAATCTGGACCGTGTTTTATCCGACGAATACCCAC
>CAYUTV010000161.1:0-2644 GCA_964447745.1 uncultured Planctomycetia bacterium
ACACAGATACGGAAAGAGACCCTTACAATATAAAAAAAGGATTTTTTTACGCCCATATGGGCTGGATTATGTTTTACATCCGAGGCATCGATTATTCCAATGTCAAAGATTTAGAAGCATCGAAGCTGGTCATGCATCAGCATCGTTATTTTCAGACTTGGGCTTTGGGCTTCGGTGTTTTTCTGCCGGCTTTGATAGGTGCGATCTATGGACGTCTGGGTGAAGCATTGCTCTTTGGAGTGGCGGCGCGAATGTTCGTGGTTTTCCAGGTAGTTTTCTTTATTAATTCTTTTGCGCATACATTCGGAAAGCCAACTTACGACAAAAATATCAGCGCTAGAGATAATTGGCTCGGAGCCATCCTGACAGGTGGCGAGGGGTATCATAGTTTCCATCACAAATTTCCCAATGATTATCGCAATGGTGTGCGCTGGTACCACTGGGATCCGAGCAAGTGGCTCATTTGGATCGCCAGCCAGCTAAAGTGGACATGGTCCTTAAAACGGGCTCCTGAACGTCAAATCTTAGAAGCGAGGCAAGCCGCATCCCAATGAATGCCACAAGAATCAGTACCATCGTAGGCTTCCTGCTGAGTCTCTGGGTTCTCCCCGGTTGCTCGACGACCATTGATCAAGACACTAAACTTGCGTTAAAAGGACCCAGAGCCGAACTCTCGAGGAAGTTTTAACTTCAGTTTGAATGAAAGATTGTGATCAATGAGAAATTCTGAACGTTATTTCCGAATCATCGGACTCGTACTTTTGTTTTGCGTGGCCCATTCCTACGCAGAAGCAAAGCTGACAGAATACGATATTGATATTGAGTATAAATCTGTCAATATCACGGGTCGCGAGGTGCAGGCCATGGTGGTTGGCGGGTCCATTCCCGCCAAGACGATTGAGGCCACGGAAGGCGATACTCTTCGCGTGACATTCAATAACAAGATGGATGTCGATACGTCCATTCATTGGCACGGAATACTTCTCCCGAATAATCAAGATGGCGTGCCGTATCTCACGACGCCGCCCATTCGTGCAGGCCAGTCATTTACCTATGAATATCCCGTCATTCAATCCGGCACGTACTGGTATCATTCTCACACCGGATTACAAGAACAGCGCGGCATTTATGGAGCATTAATTTTTCATCCTAAAACAAAATCCTATGCGTATGATTCCGAGCATATTCTCGTGTTCTCGGATTGGACGAATGAGAATCCGGACGAGGTATTGAGACATCTGAAATCAGACGGCGATTATTATTCATTTAAAAAGGGCGCCGTACAATCATGGGATAAAGTGATTCAGCACGGTTGGTCGGCCATTCATAATCGCTGGCGCAGTGAATGGACGCGTATGGGGCCCATGGATTTGTCAGATGTAGGATATGACGCATTTCTGGTTAATGGGAAAAAAGAAGAAACGCTGAATAGTGTCAGGGCCGGTCAGAAACTATTGCTCCGTCTGATCAATGCCTCGGCATCTACCTATATGGATGTGCAATATGCCGGCGGCAAAATGGAAGTGGTGGCAGCCGACGGACTTGATGTGCGCCCTGTGGAAACTGAAGTTATACGCATAGCGGTGGCAGAAACGTATGATGTGCTGATCACTGTGCCTGAGGGAGGCGCTTATGAGCTTCGCGCGACGGCCATGGACGGCAGCGGTCATGCCTCTTTTTATATCGGAGAAGGAGAACGGCACTTTGCCCCTGACCGTCCTAAGCCCAACCTGTATACAATGGACCACTCTACCCATAGCGCTTCTCCATCAGCGGGCGCACATTCCAAGCCCGGCCATGAACATCACGCTATGAATATGTCACAAGTACTTGAATATAAACAACTTATGTCAAAAACAAGCACGCTTTTACCCGTTAATAACCCCGTACGTGAAGTGCGACTACGTCTCACAGGGAATATGGAGCGTTATATCTGGTCATTTAATGACAAGACCCTCGAGCAAACGGATGTGATTCCTATACGCAAAGGTGAGAACGTTCGATTTATCCTGCAGAATGAAACTATGATGAATCATCCCATTCATCTGCATGGCCACTTTTTCCGCGTGCTCAACGGTCAAGGTGACTACAGCCCTCTGAAACATACGGTGGATGTGAAGCCCTTTGAAACAACGGTGATCGAATTTCTGGCGGATCAGGAGAAGGACTGGTTGTTTCATTGTCACATTTTGTATCACATGATGGCGGGTATGTCGCGCGTGATTCATTATGAAGGAAGTTCTGTGGATCCTGAAATCGAGAATCTCCGCAAACATCACCGCGTGCACGAGGAGCACCCGCACTATTACTGGTGGGGAAATCTCTCCGCACAGTCGCAACTGGCAGACGGGTTTTTGAAACTTTCGGATGACAAAAATCAATTGGAATTCGAATGGGACCACAATTATTCCGGCGAATATGATGCAGAAGTAAAATATCTTAGAAACAGCTCAAGATTTCTCGATTTGTTCGTTGGCGGAGAATTTACGAGGGACCAGCACGATGAAACGGAAGATCTGGGTTTCGTGGGTCTTAGGTATGTATTGCCGCTCTTGGTGACATTTGAATATCGCGTGGATCATCGTGGGTCGCAACAACTGAATTTTGAAAAAGAAATTCAATTAACCGACCGGCTGGAATTTCA
>CAYUTV010000162.1:0-2640 GCA_964447745.1 uncultured Planctomycetia bacterium
CGCCGCCGGAACGAAGCGAAGAAGAACAAGGATTACAAAACCGCGGACGCGATTCGCGACGAATACCTGAAGAAGGGGATCGAATTTGTGGATGGTGCCGCGGGCACCACGTGGCGTAAGCGTTAGAGGAAATCATGAAGAAGCGCGATAAAGGGATTCTGATAACATTGGAAGGCAACGAGGGCTGCGGGAAATCTACGCAGATCAAATTGCTCTACGAAGCTCTGAGAGCGGAACGGCAGAACGTTTTTCTTACGCGCGAACCCGGCGGCACCGCGATCAGCGACGCGATCCGTACGATTCTTCTCGATAACAAGAACAAGGGTATGAGCGGCATTACCGAGACGCTGCTCTATATGGCCAGCCGCGCACAGCTTGTGAAAGACGTCATTGCGCCCAAGATCGAAGAAGGGGCCATCGTGCTTTGCGACCGCTGGCTCGACGCAACGATCGCGTATCAGGGGTTTGGAGAGGGCGTAGACGTGAAGTGGATCCGTTCGTTGGGTGAGGTAGCCACTTCCGGCATCGAACCCAAACTCACACTTTTCTTGGATTTGCCTTTGGAGATAGGTCTCAAGCGCGCGATGAGTCATAAAAAAGCCGACCGTATGGAAAAAAAGAAACTCGCATTTCACCGCAAGGTTCGCGAGGGCTATCTGTATTTGGTGAAAGAAGAGCCCGCGCGTTTCAAGCGTCTCGTCATCGGTGAGAAAGACACGATGCTGACAGTTCATGAACATATTAAACACATGGTGAGAAATGTCCTTTAGCAAGATCATTACTCAGCCCAAGGTCACGGCCGCGATACGCCAGGCATACGAGAACGACCACCTGGCTCACGCTCTGCTGTTTCAGGGGCCGGCCGGTTCGGGCCAGACGGAAGTCGCGAAGGAAACGGCCAAGCTCCTTTTTTGCGAAAAAAAAGAGGGCGGCGAATCCTGCGATGTTTGTTCCAATTGCCGCCTGGTGGACCAGGGGGCCCACCCGGATCTCTACGTGCTGCGGCCCGAAGAGGGCGCGAACGTGATCAAGGTGGAAGAAGTGCGTTTCCTCATTTCGCGTTCCAGCTTCAAGCCGTTTCAGGCGATCGCCAAGGTTTTCCTGATCGAACGTGCGGAATGCCTCAACGACGTGGCTCAGAACGCGCTGTTAAAAACGCTCGAAGAGCCGCAGGGAAGAACCTATTTTATTTTGACGACCGCACATTCGGATCGCCTCTTGATCACGGTCAGGTCACGCCTGCAAACATTTCACTTCGCTCCGGCGGCGGATACCGCGGAATGGGCGCCCGAGATAACCGTCTTAAAAAACGAAGTCATTCAGTTCAGCATGAACGACTCTTTTTCCAAAGCGCCCCCGGATTTGGCCGCGTCGGACCGCGCCGAGGCGGCGCGAATTTTGGACGCCGCGATCGCCTATGTGCGGGATGTGCTCGTGATTCGAGCCGGTGTTCCTGAAATCGCGGTGGAGGAGGCCATGCTCGACAAAAAGAAATACGCGCAACGGTTTTCGCCCGCGGAATTGGAAGATAAGATAGAGGCGCTCGCCCTCGCGAAGGACAGGGTGCTGCACAACATTAACCTAAAGCTCATTTCGGCCACACTTTGGCAAGACCTGGAAAAAAAATATGCCGGCTAAATATTACCTGACAACCCCTCTGTATTACGTGAATTCACGTCCCCATATCGGGCATTCCTACACAAACATTGCGGCCGATACCATCGCCCGCTTTAAGCGTCTGGAAGGCTTCCAGGTGCTGTTTCTCACGGGAACCGATGAGCACGGGCAAAAGATAGACAAGGCCGCCCAGGACGCGGGCATGGCCCCAAAGGAATATGTCGATAAGATCTCGGAGACCTTCAAAGACCTTTGGAAGGTTCTCAACATTACCTATGACGATTTTATCCGCACCACGGAAGACCGTCACGTGCAGGCCGTGCAGACCGTTTGGCGCGAATTGAATAACCGCGACGTGATCTACCAGTCCGTCTATTCCGGCTATTATTGCACTCCCGATGAAACGTTTTGGACGGACCGCCAGGTGACGCTGGAAAACGGGAAGGTGCTTTGCCCGGATTGCAAACGGCCCGTGGATAAAATCGAGGAAGATAATTACTTTTTCAAAATTTCCATGTATCAATCGTGGCTGATAGAGACGATCAAGAAGGATGAGTTAAAGATTCTTCCGGTGACGCGTAAAAACGAAGTGCTGGGGTTTCTGGAAAACAACGTTTTGCAGGATCTGTGTATTTCACGTCCCAAAAACCGGTTGTCGTGGGGGATTCAGTCGCCTCTCAGCGAAAACCATGTGACGTATGTTTGGTTTGATGCGCTTATCAATTACATTTCCGCCGTGGGGTATGGAGTCAACATTGAGAAATTCGAGAAATGGTGGCCTGCGGATGTGCACCTGATCGGCAAGGATATTCTCAGGCATCACGCGGTGTATTGGCCGATTTTATTGCATGCTCTCGGCGCCAAACTTCCCAAGATGGTATTCGCGCACGGATGGTGGGTTCAGGGCGGGGAAAAAATGTCGAAATCGCGCGGCAACGTCGTGGATCCCGTGGACATTGTGAAGCGTTTCGGTGTGGACCCATACCGTTATTTTCTTCTAAGCGAAGCGCCGTTCGGCCAGGA
>CAYUTV010000163.1:0-2622 GCA_964447745.1 uncultured Planctomycetia bacterium
AAAGCCGGGCCGTGGCCTTTTTTTGTGATGCTCACCGATATTCGTCTGAAGCCAGGTTTTTATTACCAGGGCTACACGTTGCTCGGTATTTGGTATGTTCACTGCGTGCAATACGCAATTCCGAAAGAAGGACGCCTTTTTCAGCAGGTGGATTTTCACGTGCTGTCCCACCGTTTTTTTAAATTCATGCACCGCCCGATTCTTAAGCGGTTGATCGGAATCAACGAGAAACTTAATAAGGAAGATTTTCCCATCCGGCACCGCCGTCTTGACCTTCGGAAGAAAGGGTACAAGTTTTTGACAGACCAGCCGGATTTTTTAAATTCCAACCGATTGACCGACAATGTCGTGCCGCCAAAGGGGAAAGGTTCATACCGGTTTGGGGTCGGTCAGTTTTCGGAAACATTGAAGAAGATCAGTGCGGGCCCCGTGGATTTGCTGGTGAAGAAGGACTCTGCAGGGCTTTCCATCTGGCCGGAGGCCTGTCCTCATGAGGGAGGCCCTTTGGCGGACGCCCAGATGTGCGACAAGCAGCTCGTTTGCCCCTGGCACCATCTCAAGTTTTCCGCCACGGTTCTGACGCCGGCGTCGCCGCGCGGCAGCGTGGGTGGCGTGGAAGTGTTTCTCGAGAACAATGAACTGGTCGCTCAATTTCAGGTGTCTGCCGGAGTGCCTGTGTCATGACCGTTGCTTTGATGATTTTTGCTCTCAATGAAGTGGAGGGTATGAAGGTCGTTCTTCCGCGCATCAAAAAAGAATGGTTCCATGAAATATTGGTGGTGGATGGGGGATCCACGGACGGTTCGGTGGAATACTGCCGGTCTCTCGGCCTGAACGTTTTGGTGCAAAAACAGAAAGGCGCCATCAACGGCCTGCGTGAAGGATTTGAAGCGTTGCAGTCGGAGTATGTGATTACCTACTCACCGGACAACAACATGATTCCTGAAACGCTTCCTCAGCTCGTCGCAAAATTGAATGAGGGTTATGATATGGTCATCGCGTCGCGTTATCTCAACGGCGCAAAAAGCCAGGATGACAGCCCTGTGTCGGGTTTTGGCAATTGGTTATTCACCACCATGGTGAATGTTTTGTTCGGCGCGAAGTACACGGACGTGTTGGGATTTTACCGCGGTTACCGGATCGCTCTGTTGAATGAATTGAACATCGACCTGACCACCGCGATTGATACGGTGCTGTGCATCCGTTGCACTCAGAACAAATTAAAAGTATGTGAAATAGCCGCCGATGAGCCCAAAAGAATCGGCGGGACAACCAAGAGAAGCATTGTGTATCATGGTTGGGTGGAGTTGACGACGATTTTGTCGGAATTCTTCAGACCCAAAACGGCGGCAGGTTTTAAAAAAGTTCCCGGGGGAGTGTATGTCAAAAACGGATGACGTGATGATCGGTAAATACTTCAGCGCCGGCGAAAAAACAAGCCGCAAGAAAATGATCGAGTATCTCAAGAATTGCCCCATCCCGGATGATCAGCTATTGGCCAATCTGGGCCTGTTCATGGAATCCAAAAACCTCGCGCGCATATTGTTTATGGATTTTCTTTTCCGTCAGATCGTCGAGGTTCAGGGTGTGGTCATGGAATTCGGCACGCGCTGGGGGCAGAACCTGGCACTTTTTTCGGCGTTACGCGGCATTCATGATCCGTTCAACCGTCACCGCAAGATCATCGGTTTTGACACGTTCACGGGTTTTCCCTCAGTTTCCAAGAAAGACGGTAAATCGGAGATGATGTCCGCGGGAACACTCGCTGTATCCAAGAACTACGAGAAATATCTGTCCGATATCATGGGATTGCATGAAGAAGTGAATCCTTTGTCACACATCAAGAAATATGAAATTCGAAAAGGGGACGCGTCCGTTGAGATTGAACGTTATCTTAAAGACGAGCCCCAGACTATCATCGCGTTGGCCTATTTTGATTTTGATATTTATGAGCCGACCAAAAAATGCCTTGAGGCGATACGTCCGCGGCTGGTGAAGGGGAGTGTGCTGGCGTTCGACGAACTGAACGATCCCGATTCTCCCGGTGAGACACTGGCGTTGCAGGAAGTTTTCGGACTTCCCAACATTAAACTTCGTCGCTTTTCCAAAGTTTCCCGTACGTCCTACTTCATCCTGGAATAATGCCGCAGTTTCCTGCCATTGCGCAAGGCGCGGGCCATCTCTTTTTTGACAGTCCTCTGGGCGAATCCGCCAAAATCGCTCTGTTGCGCGAGGGTATTGATCGCGGAATGACTTTTATCGATACGGCCGAATCCTACGGCAAGGGCCTGTCGGAAGAGCTGGTCGGCAAGGCCGTCGCAGGCCGCCGGGAAAAAGTGGTGATCGCTTCCAAGGTTTCTCCGGAAAATCTCTCTTATGAGCGGGTGCTGTGTTCCGCGGAACAAAGTCTGCGCCGGCTGCAGGTTGAGACACTTGATCTCTATCAGATTCATTGGCCGAACCCCGCGGTTCCTCTTGAAGAAACCTTGCGCGCATTTTCAAAATTATTAAATGACGGAAAAATAAAAGCGATCGGTCTGTGCAACTTTTCCAAAAAATCTCTGCAAGAAGCCGAGAAGGCCCTGGGATCCGCATGTATCAGCTCATTTCAAACTGAGTACA
>CAYUTV010000164.1:0-2611 GCA_964447745.1 uncultured Planctomycetia bacterium
CATTCGTTTGCGGCTCTATTAAAAGGACCGCGGACCGACGTGATCGTTCTGATCAGCACTTTTTTATTAACGGTCTTGATCGATTTGACCGTTGCCATTGAAGTCGGGATGGTTCTATCGGCTTTTCTATTTATGTACCGCATGTCCGCAGCCGCGCAGGTCAAACTGGTCGGGCCTGGGTTTCAACATGAAGATCAGAGCGCCAACGGCGATGAAATCCTACCCAAGTTGCCGGAGGGAATAGACATGTATGATGTGCGCGGACCCCTATTTTTCGGTGTCGCGCAGGAATTCGAAGAGACCATGCGGATCGTATCCAGAAAGCCAAAAGTTCAGATAATCCGATTAAGTCATGTCCCGGTGATAGACGCCACGGGCCTCCATGTCCTAAAATCACTTTTTGAAGACTGCAAGAAAAGGAATGTTCGGCTCGTTTTGGTCGGCATGAACGCCCAGCTTCTCGAGGCCTTAAAACGCTCAGGATTATATCGTCTGATAGGCAAAGAAAATATCCTGAACGATCTTCCTCACGCCATCACACGTGCCAAGGGCCTCCTGAGCGACGGTTAAACGTCCCAGGGTCTTTTCTTTTGACCTCCCGTTCGTCCTTGTGGATAATAAACTCCCATGTTAAAACTCAAAAGTCCCGCAGATTTCATAGGAAAACAGGGTCCCGGAGTCATCAGTTTCGGCTCCGGACAGCCTGATTTGCCGCCTCCCGCACAGGCCTTTGAAGGCATCGATATTAGCCGCGACCTTCGCTATGGGCTTATCCAGGGCGAGGTGAAGCTTCGTGAGGCCTTATCCAAGGAATACCCGGCTTCTACGGCGGACAACTTTGTCATCACCAACGGCGCCTCCGAGGCATTGGACCTCGTTTTCCGCGCATGGGGCAAAGGCAAGATTCTGCTGCCCAGACCCTATTATTATTCGTATTTGCCTCTCGTTAAGATGTCCGGGATGACGCCTATGTTCACGGATCTCGTGGATGGCCGCATCGACATTAACGATTTTAGAAAAAAAATCCGCGGCTGCAAGGCCGTCCTGATTAATTCACCTTCGAATCCTACCGGCCGCGTAGAAAATATTGAGACGCTTAAAGAGATCGAGAAAATCACCAAAAAACTGGGCGTCTACATCATCTCGGATGAAGTTTACAAAGATCTGATCTATGAGCGCGAGAATTATCCCTTACAGGGGAATCACGTGATCACCATTAATTCGTTTTCCAAGACGTATTGCATGTGCGGTCTTCGCGTGGGTTATCTATGGACGGCAGACAAGAAGGTTGTACAGGACGTATGTGAAATCAAAACTCATTCATCAATGAATACCAATCTTGTCGGGCAGGATATGGCTCTGACAACGATGAAGGCTCCTAAGGAGTATATAGAACAGCAACGAGGGATCTGGAGAGAGCGCCGGGACTTCATTTATAAAGGCCTCTTGGATCTGGGTTTTGACCTTTGGCGGCCGGAAGGCGCCTTCTATGTTCTGCCCAAATACAAGAACCCGAGAAAACTTCTGACGACCCTGTACGAAGATTACAAAGTAATCACTTATCTCGGCGAATGGTTCGGCGCTCCCGATAGGATTCGCCTGAGTTACGCGCTCGATATTCGCCAGATCGAAGAAGGCCTCGGCCGCATTCGCCAGGCGCTAAAAAAGATTAAATAACCGTCCACACCAACCACAGTCACGGAGCTTCTATGAGTCAGAGAGTTATTTCATTCCATTACACATTGACGGACAAGTCGGCGCAGGTCATCGATCATTCGAAAGAGAGAGGCCCCATGACGTTCATGGAGGGCGCCCAACAAATCATTCCCGGTCTGGAACGGCAGCTCCTCGCTCTAAAGGTGGGGGACAAGCAAAGAATTCAGGTTTCCGCAGCCGAGGCGTATGGAGAACGGAACGAAAAGATGATTATTAAGGTGCAACCCGAACAGCTGCCGCATAAAGATGTGAAGGTGGGCGATAAATTTAGCGGCGGCAAAGAACCGCATGCGCCGGTTTTTACGGTGATTCATGTGACTCCGACGGAGATCACGCTCGACGGCAATCACATGCTGGCCGGCGTGGATCTTATATTCGACGTGGAACTTACCGCGATACGCGAAGCAACGGCTGAGGAGCTAGCCCATGGCCATGCCCACGGCGAACACGGGCATTCACATTAATTCGTAATTCTTGACAAAATTAAGTAATAATTTATAATAATTGTTAATTATAGTCATTTTAACATAATTATATTCGGGAGAGAGTCATGAAAAATAAATTCGTTGTTGTAGCTCTTTTGTCTTTCATCGCTATCATTGTATGCACCACCGCGTTTGCAATGGAAGGCGAAACGTGTCCGGTTCACAGTTTCTTCGGAGCCATCGGCGGTTTCTTGTATAACGCCCTTCCCTGGAACTGGGGCAACTGGATGGGGCAGTAAGGCCTTTTGTTTTCCGGAGCACGGCTAGAAATAGCCGTGCTTTTTTTGTCTTCAGGATAGCATCATTTTAAAAGGAGCATCCTTTGGCGGATGTGGTACTATCAAGTCTGATTAACACACGATAAAAGGAGATCAAATGGGCTATCAAGGTGGTGGGTTTGGCGGACCGAA
>CAYUTV010000165.1:0-2599 GCA_964447745.1 uncultured Planctomycetia bacterium
CGACGATCATCGTGAAAGCGAAATCATTGATCACGTCACCGCCGTAACAATACAGCGCGATGACCACAATGAAAACGGTCAACGAAGTCAAAATGGTACGGGAGAGCGTCTGATTCAACGCGTTGTTGATACCCTGATCCAGCGTTTCCTTGATGCCGCTGCGGCGTCTTTCACGAATGCGGTCAAAGATGACTATGGTGTCATTGATGGAGTAACCCAGGATAGTCAGAACGGCCGCCAAAACCGTGATGGAAATCTCACGACCCGACAACGCCACGAGGCCCAAAGCTACCAAACCGTCGTGAAACAACGCCAGGATCGCGCCGAAGGCAAAGCGGGCGTCGTATCTAACCGCGACAAATATCCAGATTGCCACCAGTGAAAAAAGAAACGCGTAAAACGCCTTGCTCTTCATTTCGGAACCGACGATTGGTCCCACGGTTTCAATGCGCTGAATCTCATACGGATTGTCGACGAAGGTCTCTTTGAGACGGTTAGCGATTTTTTCATCCGTGTGAAGATCCGAACGGATGATTATTTGGTTCGTGTCTCCCACGCGCTGAATGACGGCTGTACCGAAACCAACCTCAGAGAGCGACTTGCGGATCGAATCAATCTCTATCGGTTTTTCAAATTTAAACTCCTGCATCGTACCACCCGAGAAATCTACACCGAACATCTCTTTGCCGCGACTAACGAAGGAAAACACACCGACACATATCACGATCAATGAGAGCGCATAACAGATCTTGCGATATTTCAAATAATTGACGGTTGGGGTTTTCCGAATAAACTGCATCATCGGCAGCGTCTTCAGATGTCCGCGGCTGATCAAGAGCTCAAAGATTACCCGAGTCACGAATATGCCGGTGAACATGCTGGCGACGATACCGATCGCGAGAGTCAGCGCGAATCCACGGATCGGTCCCGTGCCGATCACATACAAAATCGCCGCCGTGATGAGCGTCGTCAAGTGGGAGTCTAAAACGGTCACAAAGGCTTTTTTATAGCCGGCGAACACAGCGGAGCCCAGAGGCTTCTTCAACGCCAGCTCTTCGCGTATTCTTTCAAAAACAAGCACGTTCGTATCCACCGCCATACCAACCGAGAGCACCGCACCGGCGATGCCCGGCAACGTTAACGTGGCATGAAAATAACTCAGAGCGGCTAACGTGATCAGGATGTTGAACGCGAGGGCCAAATCCGCGATGAGACCAGCCAATAAATAATAGACGGCCATGAATGCCACGACCATGAGCGAACCGACAAATGCCGCACGAATGCCCTTCTCTACGGAATCTTTGCCGAGGTTGGCGCCAACAGAACGCTCTTCTTCAATAATAATGGGCGCCGGCAGAGCACCGGCTTTTAAAACAATGGAGAGGTCCTGGGCCTCGTTATATGTAAAACGGCCCGTGATCACTCCCCGCCCTGAGATTTGACTTTGTATCGTAGGAGCCGATTTAACAACACCGTCCAAAACAATGGCGAGACGGCGGCCAATGCTGGCACCCGTCAAATCCGAGAACAGGGCCGCTCCTTCGGAATCAAATTCAAACGTCACTTCGGGTTCATTGTATTGCCCGAAACCCACGCCGGCATCTTTGATGTACTTGCCTGTTAAAGCGGCCTTTTTCTCAACCAGTATCGATTCACCGTCTTCGGTCTTAGCGAGATCATAGCCCTCCGGCGCGACGGCCCCCTCACGAGTCGCTTCTGCCAGGAGAGCCGCGTCGTCCGCGACAAGGCGGAATTCCAACAAAGCCGTTTTTCCGATCAAATCCAAAGCGCGCTTGCGATCAGAGATGCCCGGAAGCTGAACTGCGATGCGGTCCGTGCCCTGGCGCTGAATGCTGGGTTCCGCCACGCCGAACTGGTCGATGCGATTGCGAATAATCTCTATGGCGCGCGCGGTGGCTTCTTCTCGGTCTTTGGGAGCGAGTTGAGTGGTGTCCACACGCAGCACGAGGTCCATGCCGCCCTGCAGATCTAACCCTAGCTTGATTTTCCCTTCACGGGGTCCCTGTGCATCCGGATCAAACGGCGGATAGGCATAATAAAAAGACGCGACGGCAATGAAGGCAATCAGCAGTAAACGCCAGCTCAGACTTTTTTGGGTCATCTTATTTTTCGGTGCCGCCGGTGGATTTGGCCACGGACTGTACGGCGTTTTTATCAAATTCAACGCGCACATTGTCCGCAATGCGAACAGAAAGGGTTTTGTCGTTGATAGCGACGACCGTGCCATGGAGCCCGCCGATGGTCACGATAGCATCATTTTTTTTGATCGCGGCAATCTCGTTGGCCAGCTGTTTCTGCTTACGCTGTTGCGGGCGAATAAGAAGAAAATACCAAATCACCATCATGATAACGAGCATCGGCAAAGGGCTTTGAAGAATAGAGGCTATGCCCGAACTTGGAGCTCCGTCGCCCATCGCCACGGCAAACAACAATAAATGACTCATACCAGAACTCCTTTGTTAAAAGTGCTTTCAAATTCTTTCCTGAATTCCGAGAAACGATTTTGTTTGATCGCGTCCCTCATCGACCGCAGTAATTGTATAAAAAATGTCAGGTTGTGTAAAGAGGCGAGCCGCCC
>CAYUTV010000166.1:0-2559 GCA_964447745.1 uncultured Planctomycetia bacterium
ACCACATTGACGGGTGACGCCGGAGGGGAGTCCTCTTTTTACGCGCAGGCTCGAAGAGCCGAGCATAAAAAGAGTCCCGCAGGCGGCAGGACCCGTCAATGTTGGTAATATGTCGGCTCATTCCCGGGTTTCCACTTAATGTTGCATCCGATGCTGGGTCGCTGTTCATTGGCTTGAGATTTGCCGTTTAGCGCGCTCTCGATCGCGGCGCGCAGATCTTTTCCGGTCACGGGCTTGCCGTTGCCCGGACGCGAATCATCGAGCTGACCTCGATACACGAGCTTTCTTGCGGCATCGAATAAGAAGAAATCCGGCGTGCACGCGGCGGAATACGCCTTGGCCACGCTTTGGCTTTCATCGTAGCAAAATGCAAAATTAAACTTCTGCTCTTCCGAGAAGGCCTTCAAACTTGCGGGCGCGTCATCCGGGTACCCTTTAGCGTCATTGGAGCTGATCGCCACAAAGCCCAAATCCTTGGAAGCATAATCGCGGCCCAATTTCGCCAACTCCTCCTTAATATGTTGGACATAAGGGCAGTGGCGGCAAATGAAGGCCACGAGCAGCGCTTTTTTGCCTTTAAAAGTCTCGAGTGTGACGGTCTTGCCGCTGACGACTTCCGGTAAACTGAATGCGGGCGCGGAAGTGCCCAGCGGGATCATGGTCGAAGGGGTTAAAGCCATACGTCCTCCTGAAAGGCCCTTATTCTAGCAATTCAGGGGGGTTTTCTCAATCTTCCCGGGCGGCTTGAGAAATACTGTCCAGCCGGAGAGAAGTGTCTTTGTTGGCCTGGGGGTGTTCGTCCACGGATATGCGTAAATCCGACGATGCATTGGTCAGCGGATGTTCATCGATGGAAATGCGGTTATCGGGATCCGTGTTGACAACGGGATGACTGTCTTTTTCTATAAAGTCGGGAGGCGTTTCTGAAAAACCGCGCGGTTGGTCGAGCGTATTGGCGATTTTTTCGCGATAGCCAATGGGCTCCGATCGAAAACCGGGAGGCACACTCCGGTAACCTACCGGTTCTTCGCGCGTGCCGGGAGGATTTTCCGCGAAACCTATGGGCTGTTCCCGGTAACTTAGCGGATACGGCTTCACATTCTCGTAGACAACAGAATCGGTTCCGCTCGAATCAGCCGCTTGTGCGCCGATCGCCCATACTACTAACGTCCATAAAAGAAAAATTAACCTCATCGAAGAATCAACTCCGCCCCGTTCAGAATGCGCTCCTGATCGTCGACGTGAATCGCAGCGGCGTCGACGACTCGTTTGGATACGTCCAGATCAAATTGCGCGTGGATAAAAGAGGTTTTTTTAACCGTCAACGGCTCCGCAAAATCCCTCGCGGCCGTTAAGGACCGTGGCACGTCAAGTTGTCCGGGCTCGAGAAAAGCGATTCTGAAATTAACGTAATCCCCCGTCTCCACCCGGCCGCGGTTGATGAAGCTGACTTCGGCAGGATCGTTCAATACGTCCGCCTGGCGATCGGGCTCCACGACCGAGACCCACTCCCTCGAATGATTCTTCAATTCCACATTTTGGATTGTAATGATGTAGGACGCCGGCGCTTCCGCGGCCAGAGCGGCCGAGGCCAGCAGCGCCAAGACACATGCGATGGCGCCGCTAAACCTCATGCCAGTTCTTTGCCCGTCAACCGCTTGAACACGTCTTTATAAGCGGCCGAGGTTTGTTCGAGAATTTGAGGCGGCAATGCGGGACCGGGAGGCGACTGGTTCCAACCGGACTGTGTGAGATAATTCCTCACGATTTGCTTGTCCAAACTCGGTTGATCTTGTCCCGATTTGTAGAGATCTTTCGGCCAAAAACGCGAACTGTCGGGTGTGAGCACTTCGTCTATCAGCATCAGTTGATTGTTAAAAATACCGAATTCGAACTTAGTATCCGCGATGAGAATTCCGCGCGTCTTGGCGTATTCGACGCCTTCTTTATAAATGCGGATGGAAAAATCCCGGATATCCTTGGCCGTTTTATCCCCGACGAGTTTTGAGGCTTCCTGAAAATCGATATTCATGTCATGTCCGACGGTAGCCTTGGTGGCCGGCGTAAAAATAGGAACCGGCAGTTCCTGGCACTGCGATAAACCCGCAGTGATCTTGTGGCCGCAGACCTCACCCGTCTTCAGGTAATCCTTCCAGCCCGAGCCCGCCAAGAAACCGCGTACAACGCATTCCACGGGCAACGGCTTAGCGCGATGCACGAGAATTGTTCTTCCAACCAAGGCACCCCGGTGCTCTTTTAGAAGCTCTGCGGGTAAACCCATGGCATCGACATCCGCCGTGATGACGTGATTGGGGATCAGAGACTTGAATTTCTCAAACCAAAACAGAGAAACTTGGTTTAGAACACGTCCTTTGTCCGGAACCGGCGTGGGCAACACCACGTCAAAAGCGCTCAGACGATCGGTGGTCACAATCAAAAGTTTTTTGTCATCGATCTCGTAGAGATCGCGTACTTTCCCGCGGTTCAAAAGCTTGAGAGGTAAATTCGTTTCCCACACAGTTTGAGCAGATGAGTTCTGAACGATCATTGGTGTCCTTT
>CAYUTV010000167.1:0-2526 GCA_964447745.1 uncultured Planctomycetia bacterium
GGAAGAAAAAACAAGGCCGCCAGCAGGAAAAACTCAATAACCGTCCACGAGAAGCGGGAGAGGGAAGGCGTTAGCGAAATTCGTAACCCTTTCATGTGCGCTAGATTACATCCTTGACAACCTCTTTGTCTAGAATTAATCTAAAATCTCCAATGGAAACCATCCAACCCGATTTTGCGGGTAAACTCACATATCGCCTATTTCCTTTTCGAAAGAAGGTAGTCCTCGAGAACATGAAACGTGTTTACGGGGATTCTCTGAGCGCCGGACAGATCGAGGCGCTTGCGCAACGCTTCTACGGCCACTTGTTCCGTCTGTTTATGGAGAATATACGGATGGGCTGGACAAATAAAAAGCAGCTGAAGGACCAGATACGCATCGAAGGGCACGAAATTGTCAAAAAAGCCACCGATGGGAAGAAAGGGGCTCTGTTGCTGACAGGGCACTTCGGAAACTGGGAAGTCTGCCCGATCGCGGGCATGATGCATTTTGAAGAATACCGCGGGAAATTTCATATCGTTCGCCGGCAGATCGGCAACAAGTGGGTGGAGAAAATTCTCTTCAGGCGCTTCTATGAGGCGGGGTTGAACGTGATTCCGAAACGCAATGCCATTGACCGCGTCTTAGAAGTTCTGTCGCAAAATGAGGTCGTAACGTTTATTATGGATCAGTACGCGAAGCCCGGCAGGGACGGGATACTCGTGGATTTCTTCGGCCACAAAGCCGGGACGTTTAAAAGCCTCGCGCTGATTGCGAGCGCCAGCGGCGCACCCGTGATTCCCACGATCTCTTACCGGGAGCCGGATGGCAAGCACGTGATGAAATTTTTTGAGCCATTGGAATGGATTCAAGACGACGACCCGGACAAAGAATTATATCTCAACACACTCGCGTATAACCGCGTGCTTGAGAAGCTGATTCTGGACAAGCCCGACCAGTGGATCTGGATGCACAAACGATGGAAGGTAAAAAAATAAATTGAAGAGAGTGTTGGTCACCGGCGCGGCCGGATTTATCGGATTTCATTTTTGCCAGCGCCTGCTGGAAGAGGGGTATTCCGTATTCGGTCTCGACAACCTGAATAAATACTACGACGTTCAGTTGAAAAAAGACCGGCTGGCGCAGCTTCGCCGGTTCAACAATTTCCATTTTTATAAGGTCGACCTGACCCATGAAAAAAGTTTGAAGCGGGTCTTTAAGAAGGTCCGGCCTGAGGCGGTGGCGCATTTCGCGGCGCAGGCGGGTGTGAGGCATTCCGAAAAGGATCCTCAGTCCTACGCGCAGAGTAACGTCGCCGGTTTTATCAATGTGCTGGAGAATTGCAAAGAACGGCGTCTCAAGCATCTCGTGTTCGCGTCATCGAGTTCCGTGTACGGCCTAAACCGCCGCGTACCGTTTTCCACGCAACAGCGCACGGATCGGCCTGCCAATGTCTATGCGGCCACGAAGAAGGCAGGAGAGATGATCGCGCATGCTTACGCCCATCTTTACAAGATTCCAATGACGGGCCTGCGTTTCTTTACAGTTTATGGACCTTGGGGTAGGCCCGACATGGCTTACTATTCTTTTGCGGAGGCGATTCTCAGCGGGAAGCCCATCACGATATTCAATCGCGGGGATATGCGCCGTGACTTCACTTATATCGATGACATCGTTGAAGGTGTGTACCGAGTGCTGACAAAGCCGCCGCAGGTGCCCGCCGGGCAGACACCCTTAAAAATTTATAATATCGGCCATCACGCGCCCGTTCGCGTGAGTGAATTCGTTTCCGTGCTCGAAAAAAGTCTGGGTCTTCGCGCCGTCAAGAAATACGCTCCCATGCATCCGGGGGAAGTGCTTGTGACATCCGCGGATATCTCGGATCTGAAAAGAGATTTTCGTTTTAAACCGCGCACACCCATCGAGGTCGGTATTCCGCGATTCACCGAATGGCTCATCTCCTACAAACGTCAAAGATCCATCTGACGCGCCCGCTCATCCTGGGACTGCTGGTCGTCTCCATAGGATTCGGCTTCTTCAAACAAATTAAAACCTTCGTGCGTTCTCAAGAGGCCTACCGGATCGTTTCTGCCGAGCCGGGCGAGCGTGCACGCTTGTTGAGACTGGATTTGGAGAAAAAATTGTTCGCTGTGGAGATTGAGAAGAAGCGCCTGGGGTATTTTCAGGAACCGAGAAGCCGTCCTCGGGCCGCGGAAGAATACTTTTATGACGCTCAGTACGGCGTCGCCCCGTATCATTTTGTTTGGCGGGATAAAAATGCGGAGATTATTTTTTCCGAATGAGTTTTCTTCTGTCTTTATTCATAGGTTACCTGATCGCGGATCTTTATCTCGACCGTGAGCGGCGTTTGGGGTGGCTCGCCCTATGGGCTGCTCCGGGGCTGGGATTCGCGGTTTCGTCCGGGATTCTGTTCTTTGACCTGCTATTTTTTGACTCGCTGAATGCCAAATTCCTTCTGGCCGACCATTGTTTGATTTTCATCCTGCTTCTCCTGGCGGCGTTTCGTTTACGAAGACCGGACCGGCC
>CAYUTV010000168.1:0-2508 GCA_964447745.1 uncultured Planctomycetia bacterium
GTGGACCGGCAAAGCAAGAAATTGGAAGATAAGGTTTTCTCCGAGATTGAAAATCTAATTCCTGCCGGGGATATCCTTGTTCTGAACGACACCAAAGTGTTTCCCGCCCGCATTCTCGGTAAGAAAAAACTCACTGAAGGAAAAGTGGATCTCCTGCTTCTGGCGCCGGCCGCCGAGAACCAGTGGCGCTGTCTTATGCAGCCCGCGCTCAAGGAAGGACAGGAGATTGTGCTGCCGGGAGGCGCCGAGGCGATATACCGCAAGAGAGATACCGACGGGATTCCTCTCGTTGAATTTAAAAATGTGGATGATATCCGTCAATTCGCTGAAAAAAACGGCACCATGCCGCTGCCTCCGTATATCAAGCGGGAAGCCGAGCAGGCCGACAAGTCGGTGTATCAAACCGTTTACGCGCGCGAAGAAGGAGCGGTGGCCGCGCCGACGGCGGGGCTGCATTTTACACACGATCTTCTGAAGCGATTGGAAGCGAAGGGCGTTGAAATTTTGTACGTCACGCTGCATGTGGGTTACGGGACATTCAAGCCCGTCGATGATTTGGAAAACCATAAGATGCACCGCGAAACATTTGAGCTCACCGCGGCGGTCGCTGATCGGATCAACGCCGCCAAAAAAGAAGGCAAGAAGATCTGGGCCGTCGGTACGACGGCTTTGCGTGTTCTGGAGACCTGCGTGGTTAAGAAAAAACTGATCCCAGGAAAAGGCGAGACTGATTTGTTTATCACGCCGCCGTTCGAGTTTGAAGCTGTGGATCGCCTGATCACGAATTTTCACCTGCCGAAGACCACGCTCTTGTTGCTTGTTTCGGCACTCATGGGCGAAGAGCTTAGAAAAAAAAGTTATGAACATGCGGTACAGGAGAAGTACCGGTTTTACAGTTACGGCGATGCTATGGTGATTATCTGAAAGATGTTAATATAGAAATATGTTAAAAAGATACGCGTTGTTCCTGATGTTGGGTCCGCTATGCAATCTTCTATGGCTGTGCTGGGTTTTGCCCGCTATCAATGAGGTGGGTTCCGCCCAGGAAGTCGCCCAGTGGCTGCTAATCCAATTATTCATCACGGCCGTATTTTTCATGTTCATCGCGGCCAATAAAAAAATTATTCTTTGGGGTGTACTCGCCTACGCTATTTTTGTTTTGATGCACACCCTGGGCGTTCTGGGATGGGGCCTCATGGGCGCTGCGACGCCCTTGTCCATCTTCGCGGTGACGGCACTTCTTTTTTTAATGGCTTTCGGCTTAATTTATCATGCGCTCAAAGATTTGAACCTGGGCGGTAAAACCTATAGGAGTTATTATCTTGAGGACTAACGAAACGCGTCTCGTCAAAGTGGCCGTACAGGGCAAGCCCGCCAACCCCATTCGTTTCGGAGAGTTCGAGATGGATGCGGAAGGCCGCGGGCATTCGTTGCCGAGCGTGGGAGGAATTACCTACAACGTCAAAGTGGGGGATTCGGCGTTCGGATGGCGGGGTGATCACATTGAGCCCGGGGTATCCATGTTGTTAGACGAAGAGAAGCGGTCCGGTCGCCAGAACATGGCTCTGCAGTTTCTGGCCTGTGTAGGCAATGAAGCGCGCGTACTCTCGGGAGCCGCGAAGGGCGCGAAAGGTATCGTGACCGGTCACCATGGCGGCGTCGAACACCTGATTGTCGATTTTGACGATAAGACCCTGGAAAAATTGACTTACGACGACAAAATTCTCGTGAAAGCATTTGGACAAGGACTTCGTTTTGAAGATTTTCCGGATGTGGCGGTTTATAACTTGGATCCGGCCGTTTTAAAAGTCTGGCACCTCAAAGTCAGCGCAGGAAAAATCGAGGTTCCCGTGGCGCTTGAAGTTCCTTCCGCGATCATGGGCTCGGGGCTGGGCCATGGCGATCCCGGCACCGGTGATTATGACATTACCACGCAGGACCCCAAGGTGGTGAAGCGGTACGGCCTGGACAAACTCCGCTTCGGCGATTTTGTCGCGATCCTTGATGCCGATAACACATACGGGAGGCATTACTACGAAGGTGCCGTCACGATCGGTGTTGTTTCGCATTCGGACAGCTTTTTGTCGGGTCACGGTCCCGGAGTTTCCACGCTTTTATCTTCCAAAAAAGGCATTCTTAAGCCCGTTTTATCCAAAAGCGCCAATCTCGCCCAGGTTTTAAAGATAGGCCGCTATCGTCGATGAGTCGTTATCAGATCACGCACCGCGACGCGCACACCAAGGCGCGGGCCGGAGTTCTTAAGACCGCTCACGGCGATATTGAAACGCCGATTTTCATGCCGGTGGGCACTCAGGCCACCGTTAAGACGATCTCCAATCAAGAGCTGCTTGATGCGGGCGCCCAGATAATACTTTCCAACACGTATCACTTATTCTTAAGACCGGGAGAGAAGCTGATCGCCGAGGCCGGCGGCCTGCACGGGTTCATGAATTGGCCCAAACCTATTCTGACGGATTCGGGCGGGTTTCAGATATTCAGCCTAGCTAC
>CAYUTV010000169.1:0-2494 GCA_964447745.1 uncultured Planctomycetia bacterium
AGATTCCGCGCAACACATTCTTTCTTTTTTTCACAACCTCATCGAGGCCGAAACCGAATTCGTTGGTCTGTATTTCCTGCGCGTACGTGCGGCTCACCGTGTTCAGCGCGTCAGAATACAGCAGTCCGGCCTTCAGGAAATTGACCTTTCCGTAGAACTCGACGCCCTCCACGTGAAAGAGGCCGCCGTCCAACCCGAGTTCCTCCAGCGCCTTGTGCGGAAAATGCCCCTGATACGCCAGGTTATGAATCGTCAGAAGCGAACGTGTCCTGCCAAAAAAAGGATCCGACGCAAATTCTGTTTTAAGAAGCACCGCCACCAACGCCGTTTGCCAATCGTTCAAATGAGCGATATCCGGCTGAAATCCCGACCGCTTGGCGATGGTCAGCGCCTCGCGGCATAGATGCCCGAATCGCAAGTGGTTGTCCGGATAATCCCCGCGGTCGTTTCCGTAGAGGCCCGCGCGGTTATAATAATCTTCCTGCTCGACAAACTGGATCTCGACTCCGTTGGCTATTTTTTTTCGGCCGGACTCGAGACCGCGGTAACGCGGCATCACGATCAACACCTGGTGCCCGAGTTTAGCCAACGCCAGCGGGAGACTCCCCGCGACGTCCGCCAACCCGCCCGTCTTGGCGAAAGGTGTGACTTCACTGGCGCAGAAGAGAATCTTCACGGTTTGACCTCTTCCATGTCCAGCCAGTTGGGTCCGGCCTTCATCGAAACGCGCATCGGGACGTCAAACTCCACGGCCCCCTGCATCTCGTCCGCCACGAGCTTCGCGAGCGATTTTAATTCCGTTTTAGGTCCTTCAAAGAGCAATTCGTCGTGCACTTGCGAAATCATTTTTGATTCAAAATTCTTTTTGCGCAGCTTTTCATCGATGCGGTTCATCGCAATCTTGATGATATCGCTGGCCGTTCCCTGGATCGGCGCGTTTATTGCCGTTCTTTCCGCGAAATTCTTGACGCGCACGTCCTTCGAGAGAATCTCGGGGATGTAGCGTCTTCTTTTAAAGTAGGTGGCCACAAACCCGTTCTTTCTCGCCCCTTCGATGGTTCCGTCCAAATACTTTTTAACTCGGGGATACCGGTCAAAGTAGGCCTTGATAAAATCTTTGGCGGCTTCGTTCGAGATGTCCAAGCTCTTGGCCAAACTGAAAGGCCCCATCCCGTACAACACGCCGAAATTGACGGTCTTGGCCGAACTACGCATGGAATCTTCGACATCCTTCATATCCACGTTAAATATCAAACTGGCCGTATAACGGTGAATGTCGGCGCCTTCGCGAAACGCGCGAATCAGATTCTCGTCTCCAGACAAATGCGCCAATACTCTGAGTTCAATTTGGGAATAATCGGCTGACAAAAGGACGCTGTTCTTTGAGCCCGCAATGAACGCCCGGCGGATCTTGCGCCCTTCCTCGGTCCGGACCGGAATATTCTGCAGATTCGGGTCGCTGGACGAGAGGCGGCCCGTTGCAGTCACCGTCTGGTTGAAGGACGTGTGCACCCGGTGCGTCTTTGGATTCACAAGAAGCGGCAGAGCATCCACATAGGTTGACTTTAGCTTCGAAAGTTCCCTGAATTTTAAAATTTCCTTGGGAAGTGAGTGAATCTCGGAAAGCTCTAGCAGAACGTCGACGTCCGTGGATGCGCCTGTCTTGGTCTTTTTTACCACAGGCAGGCCCAGTTTTTCAAACAAAATCTCGGCCAACTGTTTGGGCGAATTGATGTTGAAATCGCACCCGGCCTGCTCGCAGATCTTTTTCGTGAGAAGCCCCAGCGCCTTTTCCATCTCATGGGAAAATGTCTTTAGAAGCTCTTGATCGATCGCCACGCCCGCATATTCAATATCCGCGAGCACGTGAACAAGAGGCATTTCAATGTCCTGAAAAAGATCCCAAGATTCTTTGTCCTCAAGCTTCGGCTTCAAAATTTTTGACAACCGCAGCACCACATCGCTGTCCTGACACCCGTAACGGTACACCTTGTCCAGATCCACCTGGTCCATCGTCAGCTGGTTCTTTCCGGAACCGATGAGTTCTTTTATGGAGGTAATGCGAATGCCCAATTGCTCCATCGCGATATCGTCCAAGTTATGGTTCGGTTTTGCCGGATTCAGGCAATAGGACGCAACCATCGTGTCAAAATAAACGCCCGCGAGCTCAATGCCAAAATTTTTGAGAATGATCATCTCGTATTTAATATTTTGTCCGATTTTTCGGATTTTAGCGTCTTCAAACAGATCCTTGAGATCTTCGAGGCAATGGCGCGCCGTAAGCCAACTCTCGATCGTATGGGCGCTCTTGGAGGAATCGTCGAAAAGCGTCTTCTTCGTGCCTTCATCCGAGAAAGCGACGTAATAGGCCTCTTTCTCCTTGAACGCGAATGAAATACCCACCGGACGCGCGTCAATCGGGTTGGTGCTCGTCGTCTCGAAATCAAACGCCCATTCCTTGTGAGCGGCGAGCTTCTTCTTCAGCCCGTCGAAA
>CAYUTV010000170.1:0-2491 GCA_964447745.1 uncultured Planctomycetia bacterium
CATGCGCCACTGTCAGAGGGCCCGTGGGATTGGCGCTGACAAATTCCAGCAGGATTTTCCTTCGTGGCAAAACCGGCTTTCCGAAATTCTCTCCCTGTTCATGGATCCTGAACAATACCGAACCGATTTCGGCGGCCGAATAATGGAAATTGACGAAACCGGGGCCTTCCACCTGCAGTTTTTCAATACGGGACGCCAGCGCAGAACCCGATAATTTACCTTCAAGCTCGGATTTTAATTTCTCCGCCAGGGCCCGCGGATTGGTCTTGGCTTTTTTAGCCACCTTCAGAACAAGGTTAGTGGTCAGATCTCCGAATTTGTCCTCCGGCGGAACTTCCAACGAAGACACAACTTCTTCCACCGAGACTTCGTGCCCCAGCGATCGCAGAATCGCTTGGATTAAGCTCGATAATTCGAGCCGTATGGGTTTCAAGGGATGTAATTCCTCTTTTTGGCGTCGCCCCAAAGGTGTTCGAGGTCATAAAATTTACGCTTTTCATGATAAAAGATATGCGCGATAACACTGCCGAAATCCAGCAGAACCCATACCCCCTCCTGCAATCCTTCGCGGTGCTTGATGGGCATGCTCTGTTTCTTCATCGCGTCTTCGATGTTATCCACGATAGCCTTGACGCGAACGGATGAGGGCGCACTCATCACGACAAAATAATCGCAAATCGAAGTCTTTTCGAGCATTTCAATGATCACGATATCTTCGGCCTTTTTCTCGTGGGCCGCTTCGCAGATGATATCAACCTTCTTTAATGTTTCGATGACGGCTTCCTTTCGATTTTCGCCCAACTCCGGATCGCGGAACTGGATACATTCGGCGAATCCAACGGCAAATAAAAAAAACGATCGTCACGTTCGCGGATGGGGTTTCCCGCCCGGTTGAAAATCACAAAATGACTCATTTTTAAAATTTCATCCAACGATTTCCACCGGTCCACGGATTTCAGAACATCGGCTCCCGCCAGGAAATACAACACTGCCTTTCGTCCGTATTTTTTTTTGAAAAATCTCAGCGTTTGAACCGTGTAGGAGACGCCTTTGCGCTTCAACTCACACGAAGATATCTCAAAGAAAGGATAGGCCGACAGGGCATCTTTCAGAAGGCGCATTCGGACGGCCTCGGGCATCATCGTTTCTCTTGTTTTAAACGGAGACTGGTACGACGGGACAAAAACAACCTTTTCAAGATTCAGCGCCGAATGGGCTTCCAGCGCGAGTTTTAAATGCCCTTCATGAACGGGGTTAAAACTGCCTCCAAAAATGCCTATTCTCAATGTCTCGTTTGACCCTTTCCTAGAACAAGATACTTATAGGAAGTCAGCTCTTCCAGACCCATGGGTCCGCGCGCGTGCAGTTTATCCGTGGATATTCCCATCTCGGCACCCATTCCGAATTCGCCGCCGTCGTTGAAACGTGTCGAGCAGTTAACAAACACGCAGGCGCTGTCAATCCGGTCGGTAAAATGCTTGGCGGTCTTATTATTCTTCGTGATGATCGCATCCGAATGGTTGGAACCGTACTTTTGGATGTGCCCAATCGCCTCATCCACGTCCTTGACCACCCGAATTGAGAGAATCAGATCCAGATACTCGGCGTGCCAATCTTCCTCGGTGGCGCGCTGGATGCCTGGCACTAGCTTAAATGTTTTATCGTCTCCCCTCAGTTCCACATCCTTGTCCTTCATGGCTCTGGCCACCACCGGCAAGAACTTCGAAGCGACTTTCTCGTGAACGAGAAGCGTTTCCATGGCATTGCACACGGCCGGGTTTTGGGCTTTGGCATTTACGGCCACCGCCACGGACTGCGTAAGATCCGCGTCTTTGTCGACGTACACATGGCAGACCCCTTTATAATGTTTGATCACAGGGATCTTGGAGGCCTCGGCGACATGGCGGATCAAGCTTTCCCCGCCGCGCGGAATCACAAGATCAATGAGATCGCTCATCGTCAGGAGCTGCTTTACCGCTTCGCGGTCACTTGTATTTACGAATTGAAAGGCCCCGCATTTTTTGGCGGCTGCTTTCAGAACGGAGAATATAGCGGCGTTTGACTCGAGCGATTCACTGCCGCCCTTCAAAATCACGCTGTTACCTGACTTGAGACACAGCGCCATGCAATCCGCCGTCACATTCGGCCGCGACTCATAAATAATCAGAATGGTCCCGATGGGAACACGAACTTTTTTAATGACGATGCCGTTAGGCCTCTTCACCACAGATATAAGATTTCCCACGGGATCCGGCAGACTCGCGATCAATCGGATGGAATCCGCCATCTTCTTTAATTTAAAAGAATCCAGCGCAAGCCGGTTCAAGAGAGACATCTCAACGCTCTTTTGCTTGAATTTTTGGATGTCCTTTACGTTGGCCGCGAGAATTTCTCTCTCATGCGCGAGCAGCGCCTTGGCCATCGCCACGAGGGCCTTATTCTTATCCTTGGCGGACAGCACCGAGAGCGCCGTACGGGATTCCTTGGCCTT
>CAYUTV010000171.1:0-2482 GCA_964447745.1 uncultured Planctomycetia bacterium
CTTTGGAGCAGACTTTGACGGCTCCGACACCGGCCATGATTTCACGCTTTCCCTCACGGATCGTGACGGTCGAAGACCGCCATCTGGACACCAAAAATGGTCCGCTGATTTATCTGATTGAAGACCCTCTGATACATTCCTCCCGTGAAGCCAATATCGCCAAGCTCTTGCGCGTTCTATCAAAAAAAGAACATGTTAAAACCGTGTTTGTAGAAGGCGGCAACGGCGAGGCGAGTCTGTCATTTTTGAAAGCCAAGGCCACTCGCTCACAGCGCGTCAGAACCGGCCGCCACTACATGGCGAGCGGACAATTGAGCGGTCCGGAATACGCCTCGATGGTTTCCGAACACGACCTGTCTCTATGGGGCGTTGAAGATCAGAAATCCTATGAACAAACGATTACCGCACTCGGCACGCTTGAAGCGCATTTGCCCGTGATGAGGCGCACCGTTCAAAAACTCGAAAATACGATCGCGGAATTGAAAAAGCTCGTTTACAGCGAAGAGCTTTATCATTTTGACGAAATCTACCGGGGTTATGAGACCGGCGAGGTCTCGGCCGCGGTTTATCTGAATCATTTGGCGGATGTGTCCCAGAACTACGACATTTCCTATGAGAAATATCCGGGTATGCTTTCCATCGTCGAACTAAAAAGAATGGAGCGCCGCATCAGTTGGAAGCAGGCGGATGCGGAGAGGGAACTGGCCTGGCAGAGTTTGGGTGTCGCCGAGAAGACGGAGTTGGCGCCATTTCTGCGTTTAAACCGCGCGCCGGAGAAGATTAATTTTTCCGATAAGGACAACCCCTGGTTATTCTTCTATCTTTTGAGCAAGAAGATCACCGATTGGCGTGAGTACCCCGAACTTCAAAAATATATCACCTACCTGGAGGGTTATCTGCGTCTCGATTACGTGAAGGCGATCGAGGAAGTAGCCTCGTTTCGTCCGTCCCTGGCCGTATCGATGATGCGAACCGATGATGAGCGGGAGCTGTGGAGAGCGTCTGAGTACGTGCGCGTATTCAAACAGTTCATGAATCTGAGATTGTCGACGGAAGAGGCAGAGCTGTGGCGTAAGGATCTGGACAAGATGGACTTTGCGCCCGTGACGGATTTCTTAAAGGCCAAAATACGGGCTCTCAGAATCACGCATATTCAGGTGCCCGTGGTGCCCAAAACGGCCATTCGTGAGATCACCTCCACCGTGTCCAAAATCTATGCGCTGTCCAGGAGCCGCGAGCGGGTATTCGTGAGGAATGCAATCAAGAAGATGTCGGATACCGGCGAGACCAAGGCCGCGTTTGTTTTCTCCGGCTTTCATTCCAAAGCTCTTGTGTCGGAGCTCAGACAGCGAAAGATATCGTATTTATTGCTGCGCCCTTCGCCGGATAAAAATTTTGAACAGGATGAGGTCAAGGTAGTTCGCGAGAGACCCATACGCAGTCAGCTGGCGTTTGATTTGGCGCAGGGTTCTCAGCCGGTGCTATTGGCGATGAATCGCGACCTGGGTTTGCACGGCAAAAAGAACCTGGAAGTGATGTTGTCGCTGATCGGCGAATCCTCCAAGGGACTTGAAAAGACCAATCCCTCGACGTTCGCGAATCAAGAGGATACGACGGTCGCCGATGCGTTGGCTAACGTTCCAGAAGATTGGCTTTTTTCCGAGGCCGTGGACGAAGGATTTGAAAAGACCGACGATAAATTGTCGTATGCCCGCGCGATCACGCTTTTAAAGGACATCGAAAGAAAAAGAGACATTGAGCGCTATACCGCGTTCAAGTCTTTTGCCGAGACCAAGCGTGAAGAAATGGGCAAGGTTATCCCGGTGCAGGACGTATTGAGAAAATACGAAAAGAATATTCTATTCGCGGTAGCGCGCGCAAAACTGAACACGATGTACCTCTCGGAACAGATTAAAAAGAGTCTCGCGGAAGGGAATATCACGGATCAATTACCGATTCTGGCGTCCATCGGATTGGGTCCGGCCGAAGCCCAGGCTGTTGACTTTATCGCGGATGCGCTGCGCCCCGGAACGAACGGGAGCGGTCCCGGTAAGCCCGAAACCTTCAAGCCGGATCCCGCCGAGCATGAGCTTATTCACAAGTTTCTCATCAACAACATCACGGTTACCGGAATGCCGCTTAGCTTCAAGGTTCCCAAACATTTCTGGGACATCTATTTGACGGACATGGATGAGATCGATTCGGCCTTGGAGAGAATCCTGCTTCAACATTCTCTGAGTATTTACGACGCGGCCGTTTGGCAGATCGCACTGATGGAAATGGGTGAACCGCGCGGAATTTCGCTTGCGGAACGTCACAATGGCCGCCTGATCGAAGGCAAGTCCGGAGAACTGCGGGATATTCGCGCCTACCAAACTCCGTTCACATACGGCGACAAGCATCTCACGATGGAGAAGGACAACGCATATTTCTTCAGAATCATCGCCGACCAATATATTCAAGAAGATCCCAAATTCGGCGA
>CAYUTV010000172.1:0-2439 GCA_964447745.1 uncultured Planctomycetia bacterium
TGCATATGAGAAAATTTAAAGACGGGGACACCGTGGTGATCGAACCCTGGCGCGCGCGGCCGTTCCCGGTTGTCAAAGATTTGTGCGTCGACCGAAGCTCTTTTGACCGCATTATTCAAGCGGGCGGCTTTGTTTCCGTTAATACGGGTGCCGCGCCCGAAGCCAATGCCATTCCTGTCGGAAAAGATTCGGCCGAAAAGGCGATGGACTCCGCGGCCTGTATCGGTTGCGGCGCCTGCGTTGCTGCGTGCAAAAACGCATCGGCGATGTTATTCGTGGCCGCCAAAGTTTCTCATCTGGCCAATCTGCCTCAGGGTGCGGTTGAAAGGACCCAGCGCGCCCAGGACATGGTCGCTCAAATGGATAAAGAGGGATTCGGCAACTGCTCCAATACGTTTGAGTGTCAGGCCGTTTGTCCCAAAGAAATCAGCGTTTCGTTCATCGCTCAAATGAACCGCGAGCTCTTCAAAGCAAAATTAAAATAGGGAGAATTTATGACAGAGACTAACGCCGCAGGCCGGCCCAGAGTACCCGGAATCATCATCATCACCGCGATGATCAATTTCTTTTCCGCTTTCTTGTCGTTCTTTTTTATCATTATCGGCGTGTTCGGGCTTTTCTTTGGCAGCATGGCCGAAGTGTACCAGGCCGTGAACCAGCAGCTCACACAGCAGCAAATACCCGTTACGTTCGGAGTTCAGGCATTCTTTCTTTTCTTTTTGTTCTTCGGCATTTCGTTTTTCGCGTTGTTCTTGTCGGTGGGGCTGGGGCTTTTGAACGGAAGGCGTTTTGCCTGGTATATTCAGGTCGCATTCAGTTTGCTGGGTCTCATGGGGTTCCCGTTCTGGACCGTCGTCAACATCGTGATCCTGGTGTTCTTCTTTCAAACCTCCATCCGCGACTATTTCAAGGTATAACACATGGCTCTTATCAAGGCAAAAATCAGAGTGGGGCACAGCCCCGATCCTGACGACGCGTTTATGTTTTACGCTATCGCTCATGAAAAGATTAAGACCGACGGCATTACGCTGACGCATGTCATCGAGGACATCGAGAGTCTGAACCGGCGCGCGTTTAAGTCTGAACTCGAGGTAACGGCTGTTTCCGCATTCGCGTTCTTTCAAATCGCGGACAAGTACGCGCTGATGCCCTGCGGAGCCAGCATCGGGTACAAATACGGACCAGTACTCGTCTCTATGAAATCGGTTTACCCTAAAGAATTAAAAGGAAAAAGAATCGCGGTCCCGGGCCTCAACACGACGGCCTATCTTACGCTGAAACTTTTTCTGCCGGATTTCGAGGAAGTTGTGATGCCTTTTGACAAGATCCTGGATGCCGTCGAAAAAGGCGAGGTGGACGCGGGCCTCATTATCCATGAGGGCCAACTCACGTACAAAGGTCTCGGATTCAAGAAGGTGGTGGATTTGGGTGAATGGTTTTATGAGATGACGAAGCTCCCGCTTCCTCTGGGCGTTGACGTGATCCGCAAAAACCTGGGCCGTGATGTCATGCGGAAGGTCACGAAGATCCTTAAGACCAGCATCGAGTACGGACTTAAAAACCGCGAAGAGGCGCTGGTGTACGCGATGAAGTTTGGCCGCGGCATCGAGACGCAGACGGCGGATGAGTTTGTGGGTATGTACGTCAACGACTACACCGTGGACATGGGGCGCAAAGGTAAGGAAGGTCTCGCGTTCCTCCATAAAGCTGCGTTAGAATCCGGTCTTCTTAAAAAAGCGAATAAAATCGAATTCGTGGAGATGTAATGGACGCGAGCTTCGTTCAGAAGTCCTCCGAGTGGGTACGGAAACCCAAGAAGACCGAAGCGAATCTAAAAAACTACAAGGCCTCGTACAAAAATTTCCGCTGGAAAGACGTCGAAAAAGAATTCAACTGGTCCAAGACCAAGAAAGTGAATATCGTCCACGAAGCGGTGGACCGCCACGCGGCGGGCGTCAGAAAAAATAAAGTCGCGCTGTATTATTGGGATCCGACCCCAACGGCTCAATATCCCTCCGGCCGCGAAGAGAAATACACCTTTCTCGATCTTAAGCGCGAATCCTCCCGGTTTGCCAATGTCCTCGATAAAATAGGTATAAAAAAACGCGATCGCGTCGCAGTTTTTTTGCCAAGAACGCCCGAGCTTTATATCTCTATTTTGGGAATACAGCGCATCGGTGCGATCCCTGTACCCTTATTTGAAGCCTTTATGGAAGCGGCCATTGAAGACCGGCTCTCTGACAGCGAGGCCTGCGCCATCATCACCACTCCGGACCTTTGCCGCCGTGTTCCGTTTGACAAGCTACCGGCGCTGAAACACGTGGTGGTTTTGGGAGGTAAATCCGAAGGTCCCTCAGAGAGCGCCGATTTTTATGATTATCATGAACAGATGGCCCGAGTCTCGGATCAGCGCCATCCAACGTGGCTCACCATAGACGA
>CAYUTV010000173.1:0-2416 GCA_964447745.1 uncultured Planctomycetia bacterium
GGGTGTCAGTGAGTCCGCCGGTGGCCTCTTTGCGGTAACGCGCGATAAACGGGACGCTTGAACCGCTGTCCAAGAGTTTGATCGCCGCCCAAATCTGGCTGGGAGTTACCGAGAGTTCGCGGGCGATGATTTGCTCGATGGGTGTCTGATTTTCGGCGGTCAAGGTGGTCATAAACATTAATTTTAGCGTCAAATACTGGAAAGGCCAAGCGCTTTTAAGCTATAATACCGCTCATGGACGAAAAGAAGTCTCTTCAAGCCGCCTATCCGCAGTACTTTTATATCCCGATTCTGATTGTCGCGGCTTCCGCCCTATTCTTAACAGGCATCTTTATGCCGGTGCTCACACTGAAGTCGCTGATTTCGAAGAATACGTTCTCCATTTTATCGGGAATCGAGAATCTGTGGATCGAGAAGCACTACGCATTGGTGTTCACTATCTTCTTTTTCTCGATTGTTTTTCCCGCGGCGAAGCTTCTATCGCTGACATGGTTGTGGTTCGCGCGCGTGACCAATCATCAACGGAAGAAGGCCCTGTTTTGGTTGAAGGTGCTCGGAAAATGGTCCATGCTGGACGTGTTTGTCGTGGCGGTCATCATCGTGGCTGTCAAATTCGGCCTGATGACCAAGGCCGAACCGCGCCCGGGCGTGTATGTCTTCGGAAGCTCTATTCTGATGTCGATGTTGCTGACATTTTGGATGGATCTTTTATCCCACCGTCATCTGAAATAATCTATTTTTTTTAAAAATTAATCGGCGAATTGAATCGTGAACGGTATTTCCACGTCGGGATGCAGACTTTTGTGCACCGGGCAGGTGAGGGCTGTCTTCTCGAGAGCCGCCCGCTGATTCTGAGGAATGCCGGCAGGCATTTGGATGTGAACGGACAGGCGGGCGATGCGACGAACGGGTGTTTGAGCCATTTCCTTGATAACTTCCGCGGTAGCCCCGGTCATAATGATATTGTGACGTTGCGCGTAAATTCCCATCGTCGTGAGCATGCATGACCCTAGGGCCGAGGCCACAAGGTCTGTAGGCGAGAACGATTCACCTTTACCCATGTTGTCTTTAGGGGCGTCTGTAAAAAATTCTGCTTTTGAGGGTCCGTGTGTGAGGCGGCAGTGCAGCTCGCCCTCATAAGCGATTTCAATTTTTACCATGAAATCTGATTTTGATGCGAGGACTCGAAGCGCGCGATTTCATCGATGTGCTTGAGCGTAATGCCGATGTCGTCTAACCCGTGAAGCATGCGTTCTTTCACCGTTTTATCGATATCAAAATGGAAAGAAACTTCTTCCGGTAGATGAAGCACAAGCCGTTGCTCGTCAAGATCCACGGTGGCCTGGAGTCCAGGAACTCGGTCGACCATTTCAAAAATTTTATTCACTTCCGGTTCCGATAACTCGATTGTTAAAAGCGCGTTCTTGAAACTGTTGTTTCTGAAAATATCCGCGAATGCCGGAATGCGCTCGCCGTTCTGTTGGCGCCAGGGCGCGACCACGACCTGAAATCCATACTGATGAATGGCCCACACCGCGTGTTCACGGCTGGAGCCGCACCCAAAATTATTTTTGGCGACGAGAATCGAAGCGTTTTTAAATCGCGGTTGATTGAGCGGAAATTCCGGATTTGGTTTGCCGTCCGGAAGATAGCGCCAGTCGTAAAATAAATGCGGGCCGAATCCGGTGCGTGCGATGGATTTCAGAAATTGTTTGGCGATGATCTGATCCGTATCGACGTTCGCGCGGTCCAGAGTGGCGATGAGGCCTTTGTGTGATTTAAATGGTTTCATACTATTTTTTTGCCCATTCACGAATATCCACGAAATGTCCCGCGATCGCGGCCGCAGCGGCCATTTGCGGGCTGACTAAGTGCGTGCGTCCGCCTTTACCCTGACGCCCTTCAAAATTACGGTTTGACGTGGACGCGCAGCGTTCCTGAGGCTGTAGAAAATCCGGATTCATTGCTAAACACATACTGCATCCGGATTGACGCCATTCCGCACCCGACGCTTTAAAAATCTTGTCGAGACCTTCTTCTTCGGCTTGTTTTAGGACTTGTTGGGAACCGGGGACGATGAGCGTTCGGACGCCGCTGGCCACTTTCTTGCCTTTAAACACCTCGGCTGCCGCGCGGAGATCTTCAATACGCGCGTTGGTGCAGCTTCCGATAAACACGGTATCGACTTTGATATCGGTGATCGGAGTGCCCGGTTTCAACCCCATGTATTCGAGTGCTTGCTCCACGTCACGACGATTGTAGCCCGGGACCTTGTCGGGTTCGGGGACGCGGTTTGAGACATCGGTGACCATGCCGGGACTCGTTCCCCAGGTAACCTGAGGCCCTATTTTCTCCGCGTCGATGACGAGCTCTCTGTCGAAATGAGCGCCTTCATCCGTGGCCAGAGTTTTCCAAT
>CAYUTV010000174.1:0-2389 GCA_964447745.1 uncultured Planctomycetia bacterium
AATTGCTCAATGACAAAAATTGGGAACAGGTTTATCCGGTTCTTCAGGAAATTTTAAAAAACATCAAGGACTCAGACGCAGACCCCGAGTCGACGCTGAAAAGCGAGAAAGTCTCAAGCGTGGAGCACTCCGTATTCGACAATGCCGCCGATAAACTCAAGGACGCGTTGGACGACCGGACGTTCTTCATGGATCTCAAGAAAGGAATTCTGGCGCGGAAAGGTAAAACCACCAAAGCAGGTTATCCTCTGATCCAGGGTCACGTTATCGTCAATGGGACAATGATTACGTCGGATGTTCTAACAAGCGGTGCGCGTTTGTCCCAAGAATCCTCGGGCGACGATCTAGAGGAGGCGGTGATTCAATTCGGCGCGTGGGTAAAGCTGACGGAGAGAGCCCTCAGAGAAGGCCGAAATCGCTTGGCGCGTTATGCCAAAGACAAGGCGAGATTGCTTGAAGACACACTGTATCCCTATATCGGTCCGCATACACATGACAAGCGGTTGCGCCGTCATAAAGAATTATTTAAGACATTCCGCCAGCGGCTATATTTCGTCGCCCCATGGTTGATGTGGACTCGCGGTGAGGTTATATCAGGAATTATAGCGTGGGGAGCCAGCATCTACTTCCTCGGATGGGTGGGATTGCCGATTGGCGGGTTCATTCCTTTTCTGGGGTATGCCCTTATACGTCAAGCCGAAACAATGTATTTTGATACGTTTTTTGAGCTTCTGGTGCAAAAGAAACTGGAATCGCTCGACGATGCCGGGGATAAAGAGAATCAAGGCGCTCGGCTCGTGGCCTCCGGAAGAAGAGACTTTTTCCGTTTGGTCGGAGCAGCAGGTCTCGTGGGATTGTCCGGATGGATCGTTTCGACTTCAAGCCGCAATCGTGACCGGCACTTGATCGAAGACGCTGCGCGAAGAATCCACCGCTACCTCGATGACGATGACGCGACGAATCGCGACGATTTGTTTACGATTCAGGGGTTGTTCGACGGATTGCCGGAACAAGAACAAATAGCGATGCTGGAAAGCTTGAACATTCTCGCCCAGCGTTATGCGAGGAACAGAGACTCTTATCATTTTAACCGCGCGATCATGATTCTCGAGGTCTTTAATTCCGTCACATCCCGTGCCGGTGTGTTGCGGGCGGAGCTGAATGAAAAATATCCCACCACTTACTTTATTGGAGACGAAGCGAAGTCTGAAGGTGCGCGCTTGGCGGAAGCGGGCGAGGGCGTCCAATTGGATTTAAGCGATCGCCGGACGGCGAATGACACGGTTCTGCGTTTCTTTAACGAGTTGTCCGACTTAGTCGATAAATCGTCCAAGACCGACATAAAGACTCCGAAGATCATGATGGACGGCAGTTCGAGGAGCGGTTACTTGCTTCACGGCAAGACGATCAATCATTTTCTAAGGGCGATCTTTGGCGCAGAACGCACGGGCCATGTGGTTCCGGAAGACGCGAAACATTTCATCAGCCATTTCGGCAACAGGATTATCAAAAAAATCGAAATTGTTAAAGGCGACAATGGAGGTCATTTGACCATTATTGATTCCAACCGGTCCGGCGGCGAGTTGACGCTAAGCTTCCAGCGGGAGGCTATGGAGGCATTTTATAAGTCGGAATATCCGGGCCTTCCCGAGTTGCTTTTCGCAATCGCGTTCCGTCATTTTGTGATGGGGAAGGTGGTGAATCGCGAGGATAACGAAGAAAGGCGTCTACAGAACCGCGCGCTTGCCGAAAGAGTGCTCAGCGCGATGGACTACGGGAAGAACAGGGAAGCCACGCGTGAGTTCATGCGCATCCTTTATGAGACCAACCGGTCATTCCGGAGAAACTTTCTCCATGATTTATATGACCACTTAAAAGGCATCATCGATGGCGACCCTTCGTTCAATGAGCTTAATTTACCTTATTCCGAAGCGCTCGAAGATTCATTTACCAGCGAGATTTCGCGAGCGCATCAAAGTTTAGACCCGGATCGCATTGAAATAGGCAGACAGTTCGGGCCTCCCATAGGCGACGGTTCCTACCGTCCGCGTTTTGAAATCATCAACTCAAAGCCGTTGGGCCAGGGAGCGTCCGGAACCGTTTACAAGGCCTGGGACCATGCGCTGGAGCAGGTGGTTGCCGTCAAAGTGATTCGCAAAGACAGTTTATCCAAGAGAACCAAACGCCTCATTGAATGGTACGTGATGCGTGAGGTCGCGTCCCCGTACGCGCCTGTCATGTACTACAAATGGGGTCTCACCGATGAAGAGCCGGGCGGTTACATCGTCATGTCATTCTCCAAAGGTGTCAACCTGTCCAAAGCCATGAAGGATAGTCGTATCACTCCGCAAATCAAGATTCAAATCGCACAAAAAATCGCGGAAGGATT
>CAYUTV010000175.1:0-2378 GCA_964447745.1 uncultured Planctomycetia bacterium
ATTCGCGTAGGTATTTTGGACTTTGCGACGTATACGCCGACAGTGTATGCCCAGATCGCGTCTGCATCCGACGGCATTACAGTGCGTAACCGTGTGGATCTCCTGGATCTGAATCTCATTCCTGTATTTTCAGACAATGCGAATTTTCAGAACCGCATTGTTCCGGCTTATGGCGTTACCCTGGGTATTGAGATCGACTTTCTTGCCAGTGTTTATGCTAATAATTTTTCCAAACAGACATTCACATCCTCTATTGAGGACTACATGGCTTTGGTGTCCGGACGCACGCTGGAAGCCGCTTTGAACGGACTAACGACACCCGAAAGAATGGAAGCGCAACGCGTTTTCCTAGAAGGTTTTGGTCTGGATACGTCTGATGGCGTGAATACAACCAAAGAGCTTCGGACATTGACGAGTTCTGATTCGGGCCTTTTATTCGACACGGACGGAAAACCACGAGATCTTACCTCTACCGTCAAGGTGTTCGCTGCCGCCGGTTCATTGGATGCGCTATTGACGGCACGCGGTGCGAAAGAAGACTTTGGCGTGGTTTTTGCAGTGCCTTCATCCCGCCTGAATCTCGCGTCTGATGAGTATCGCCAAGCGCTCGTGGATCTCGTAAGCAATCCTGAAGGGTTTGACCAAGATTCATTCGTAGCCTTACTGCCCAAGGTCGTGGATTTAGATCAGGCGGTCAATAATCTAAGAAATGAGTTCTTTGAGAAGATTAAGATTGCGGTGAATCAGCAGACGTTCACCAATGCGGCTTATATCAAACAGCTTTTCGATATTGTCGGCGACCCCGAATACGACCTACAGAAGTTTCTCGATTTTCTTAAGGGGCAGGACGAAGCCACCATTCCGTTTATCCCACAAGTACCGGTGACGATTACTCCGCCCTCATTTCCGTCTGGCGGTGGTTCCTCCGGCGGCGGAGGGGGTGGGCGCTCAGGTGCTCCTACATTCACGTCAGGCCCGGCTGCTTCGGGCAACGCCACGGACATGCTGATACGTCCACTGATTTCTTCTGTAGATGCGCCGCGACTCGAGGTGTTACAGAAATTTGAAGTTGGCGGTGAGAAAGGTTTCCTTCTGTTCGTTTCTCTTGATGAGAAAGATCTCGATGGCGACGGAATCTATGAAATTGAAACTGAGAGCGGGCAAAGGATTCAGATCCTCCGCGGCAAAAAAATGAAATCAGTTTTGAAAGTCGAATCGCTGGGCGATTATTTGATTATTTCCATCACGTTTTATAAGGAAGACGGTACCGTTGACGAGAGCCAAAGCCGCAAAATTGTCATGCATAAGTCCGAAAAAACTGAGACAGGTGAGGCTCAGGCGGAAATCATTCAAGGTAATCCCGAATACATCGCTGTTACAAAAGGCGCTGACGAAAAGGGCGAATATTTCATTATAGACAATCGCCGCTATCCCGTGGAGAGCGTTACACCCTCTGAAGATAGGCGCTCCTACGAGCAAGCCATTGATGCCTTCTTTGAACAGGAAACGTTTCAGCAGGAACAAGCTCCCGCCGAAGAAGTTGTTCCCGCCGCGGGTAGCCGTCTATCCAAACTATGGCGCAATATTAAACTGGGGTTCATTCTGGCGGTCGCTCTTAGCGGCATTTCCGGAGCGGGCGTGGTGCCGGTAAATCGCTCCTTCGGCCAAACGGTTGAAAAGGTTGTTTCTGCGCAGTACGGGGACCGCTTACAAGTTCAACAGATTTTCATTAATCAGTTGACTGACGCGGAAAGACAATTAATAGCCCAAATGAACAGAAACCGCGATCTGTGGGCGCAAAATGCCGATGGCACCGTCTATCTCGTGCGTTATGTGCGCGGAGCCGTGGAATATGACAGGGATACTGCCAATCCGGTCAGGGAAATGCTGAGATGGGATCTCGCCGGCGAAAGGCCCCGAGTCGTACCCAGAACTGCTACCGTTTATAAAGTCCCGCGCAAACTATATGATCGACAGGTCGCAAAACTGCAAGCGCAGGGATATTCTGATTCGATTATCCGTATGAATGTTTATGAAGAGGGCGGCGAGTTCTATGTTGTCGGGGGTATCGGTTTATCCATCGAGGATATAGCGATGCTTGCTCCCGATGAGTTCCCCCGCGAAACCCAATTAATCAATGTAGTGACGCGCAATCCCGTGTTTACCGGTTTTTCGGGTTTGATCAACGCTACCAAGCGTTATCCGGAAGCGGTTTTGCGCGATATCGAGAATGAAGTCGAATATCAGTTTGAGGGCGGCTATGACGAACCCACGCTCGACAGCGAATTTCCCATCCGTCACTCCGGCCGTAAGGAATTCAAATATTTCCAACAGAGAATTCTGGACCCCATTAAGTATCGTCTTGCGACGCAGGCGGA
>CAYUTV010000176.1:0-2351 GCA_964447745.1 uncultured Planctomycetia bacterium
TCACGAATGAATTCGGAGAGTTTAAGCTCGTGGCCTATGAATCCACGGTGGATAAAGATTATCATGTGGCGCTCGTCATGGGCGACGTTTCCGCCAAGAAAGATATTTTAGTGCGTGTGCACTCCGAATGCTTTACGGGGGATATTTTTGGGTCACAGCGCTGTGATTGCGGCGAGCAGCTGCACAATGCGCTTCAGCTCATCGCCCGTGAGAAAACCGGAATCCTTCTCTATATGCGCCAGGAAGGACGCGGTATCGGTCTTTTGAATAAACTCAAGGCCTATTCGCTTCAGGATGCCGGTCTCGACACGGTGCAGGCCAACAAAACGCTTGGGTTTCCCGCGGATCTGCGACATTATGGCGTCGGCGCGCAGATTCTCGCGGATCTGGGAGTGAAGAGAATACGCCTTTTGACGAACAACCCCAAAAAAATCGTGGGTCTTGAGGGATACGGGCTCCGCGTCGTAGAGCGCGTGCCCATTCAGATCAAGCCGGGCCCTCATAATCGCAAATATTTGGAAACGAAAAAAAAGAAACTGGGGCATTTCCTGGATCACCTGGTTACCAAAATCAATGACTAAGAAGATTTCTAAATCAACGCGCCAAGTTCGCGGCGGACTAAACGCCCGCGGCCGGCGTTTCGGCATCGTGGTCTCGAGGTTTAACGAGCACCTGACGCGTCAGCTCTTGGAAGGGGCAGTGGACACCTTGACCGCCGGAGGAGCTCTTGCCTCCGATATACACGTTGTGCATGTGCCGGGTGCGTTCGAGATTCCCATCGCAGCACAGCGATTGGTGCGGGGTCGCCGCGTGGATGCGGTGATCAGTCTTGCCGTCGTGATCCAGGGTGAGACAAAACACTTTGATCAAGTTGTGAATGAAACGGCGCGCGGACTCCGCGAGTTGTCACAAAAGGCGGATATTCCCGTGATTCTCGGCATCATTCCGGCCAAGACTGTGCAGCAGGCCGTGGAGCGCGTCGGAATCAAACAAATGAATAAGGGCCGCGAGTGGGCGTTGTCGGCGATAGAGATGGCCAATCTCATGAAGCACCCGTTGTTGAAAGGATCCGCAAGGTCATGAGAAAAAGAACGCGCAGCCGCGAATTTGCTTTGCAAGTCCTCTATCAGATAGACATCACGCACGGTGACCTCGAACCCGTACTCGAGGACTTCTGGAAAGATCGCTCTGATCTGATTCTATCCTCTGAGGAAAAAAAGATCGTTGAGAATGACAAGCGCGATCCCGAGGTTCGCAAATACACCGAAATATTGATTCACGGCACACTCGAAAAACTCGAGGCCATCGATAAGTTGATCGAACGCTTCGCCGAAAATTGGGAAATGAAGCGGATGGCTTATGTCGATCGCAACATCCTGCGTCTATCTACCTACGAAATGATTTTTTTGGATGAGATTCCTCTGAAGGTGGCGATCAATGAGGCGGTGGAGCTCGCCAAACGCTACGGCGAATCCGATTCCTCCAAATTTGTGAACGGTATTTTGGACCGCATCGCCAAAACCGAGTCCAAGAAAACCAAAACCAAATAACGCCATGTCCCGGCATATTTTTTTCATGAAGAAGGCGCTCGCATTAGCCGAGCGCGGTCGCGGTCGCGTCCATCCGAATCCCATGGTAGGGTCACTTCTGGTCCGGAACGGCAAAATTATTTCGCAGGGCAATCACGAGATTTATGGCGGGCCGCACGCAGAAGTGCACGCGTTAAAGGGCGTGAAAAAAGTGTCTGCCGATGACGTGCTGTATGTGACGCTCGAGCCCTGTGACCATTACGGGAAAACACCTCCATGTACGAAGCTGATTTTGGAGAAGGGCGTTAAAACAGTGGTCATCGGAGCCAAAGACCCAAACCCTTTGGTCTCCGGCAAAGGGATAAAAAAATTACGCGCGGCCGGAGTGAATGTAATCACAGGCCCGCTGGCAAAAGAATCGGAAGCGTTAAATCGTGATTATACGTATTTTATGAAATCAAAATTGCCGTATGTCGTCGTGAAGGCGGCTCAGAGTCTCGACGGCAAGATCGCCACCAAAACCGGCGATTCCAAATGGATTACCAGCGAACAATCGCGCCGTTTGGGGCACGAATTGCGCGCCGGTGTGGATGCCGTATTGGTGGGCGCCAATACCGTCATTCAGGATAATCCGCGTTTGACCGCACGATTGGGTAAGAAAACGCGCCAGCCTTTAAAAGTCATCCTCGACTCCCATCTGAGGACGCCGAAGAACGCGAGAGTTTTCAGCGGAGCAGGTGCGAACGTGGTTCTTGCCGTTACGACATGCGCGCCCAAGAATCGTTTCAAGCAATTTAAAAATAAAGCCGAGATTTTTGTGGT
>CAYUTV010000177.1:0-2339 GCA_964447745.1 uncultured Planctomycetia bacterium
AGGCGGAAATCAGCGAAATCTTTTCCTCTCTGCAGGGTGAAGGTCCTTACCTGGGTGTTAAACAAATCTTTGTGCGTTTTGGCCGTTGCAACATGCATTGCGGATATTGCGATGAATTGGAAAAGATGAAGCAGGGGGCATTTACCCGCTATTCACTTAACCGGCTCTCGGCGGAAATCGAGGCGTTGATTCGCGAAAAAGGAGAGCATCACTCTATCTCTCTGACCGGCGGGGAACCACTCTTTTACACACCTTTTTTAAAAACGTTTTTACCCGTATTAAAAAAGGCCGGGCACAAGGTCTATTTGGAAACGAATGGCACGTTGCCCAGGGAATTGAGCCGCGTTATTAGCTACTGCGACATTATCGCCATGGATATGAAACCCGCTTCCAGCAGCGGGGATCGTTGTTTTAACGAACAGCACAAGGAGTTTCTGGCCATCGCCCAACAAAAAGAAGTGTTTGTGAAGGTTGTGATTACGCCGGAGACGGAGGAAGAGGATGTTTTGAAATGCATCCAAATGACAGCTGAAGCGGGAGAGAGCACCCCCTTCATTTTCCAGCCGCTTAGTGACCCTATAGGCATCAACCAAAAAGCCCTTCGGCTCATCGAAAATACGCTCTTCCCGATGGCCAAAAAGCTCCTCAAGGACGTTCGCGTCATCCCTCAAATGCACAAAATCTGGGGCGTCCGCTAGTAATAAAACACCTTCCAGGATGTTTTATTTCCTATCAAAACTTATCATAATTAAGCGATACCTATCCTAAGTAAGCGCTCTGCCTTGAATACCTCTATTTTTAACTGCATACTTACAGCAAGATAATACTTATATAAAGATTAAACGAATAGATTATAAGCGTAAGTACCGAAAGGCAGGCATGCAGGCAACTGAGATACCCAACAGACGCAGTTCTGAGCGCCTAAAGATCAAAGACTGCCAGGCCACGCTTGTTCTCACCGATCAACATCTCCAGGGAAAAATTCTAGACGTCTCTCAAAAGGGCGTCTCATTGCTGACGACCCGTCAGATCGCCATCGGCGAAATTGCGCTGATCGAGTTTGACGATGTGGTGACCAAAAAAAAGATGCATTGTTATGTCCGTGTTTTGCACCGCCGAAGAATACCGTTCTCCGTAAAAATTAACCGCCTTCTGACACGCACCTATTACGGCGTCTTTCTTGGGCGCGAAGCTTTTTATTACGAATACGGCTGTCAGGTTTGCACGGAGCTCGAAACGTCTTCTTCATTTGAGGAATTCTATGACCGTATCCTGAGTGATCAATATGTGAATCAGCTCAACAAGCAGTCAGCCAAGGAGAAATCGAAAGGCAAGATTAAATTCAAGATCGCCGAGACCGCGTTTGAGAAAGAAGCCGCCTACCGTCTTGTATACAAGGAATACCTGAAGCGGGGAATCACCAACGCCAACGCCCACGAGATGTATATCCGTTTTCATGCGCTTGTGCCTTCCGCCACGACTTTTATCGGAGTCATCAACGGAGAAGTTGTCATGACGATGTCTTCGGTAGTGGACTCCCCGATAGGCCTGCCGATGGATAAGCGCTTCGGCGAAATCTTGGAACCGATAAGGGAGCAGGGGCGTAAATTGGTGGAGTTTGGCATGCTGGCTTTGGATTATGATTTATTCGGCAAAGGTGCCTATGCGCTCAAACATTACAAAAAGATGTCCACACTCTTTTCTCTTTATCGCTTTGTCGTTCGCCACGCCATGTGCGTGCACGGTTCCACGGATGTCGTGATCGGCATATTCGCCTGGTACAAAAAACTTTATAGCTACCTGTTGTTTGAATCGATCGGCGAGCGCACCTACTACGAGGAAAATAACGACTGGATTTATCCATACCGCCTGAACCTCACCAACGTTACGGCGCGCGACTTTATGTCCAATATCAGCCGTATCGCTTTAATGCGGTATTTCTTCGGTCAAAAAATGGACCCCAAGCAGTTTGCCACCCAACACCATTTGACCAAGTGGGACATTGAATATTTGTTTGTCCGTAAATCTAATCTGCTTGAATTGCTTAAAGATGAGGAAATGGAAAAATTGCGCGTTCACCACCGGCAAATTGCGGACTGGATTTTGGAGTTGAAGGCCGGTATTCCGAGTCTCCCCGGCAAGCTGTCGCCGGATCAGGGAATGGACGACATACAACCTTTGGAAGCTTTAAAGAAAGCGCATCGCGGTGTTCTCGCGAAAGCATTTCAGCTGTTTAGACCCATTCATGACAATGAATATCAAAAAGGCGGAGGATAAAATGAACACGGCGATACTCGGTAACATCGGAAAAACGCATGCGGCGGAAGCGGAATCCGGCA
>CAYUTV010000178.1:0-2335 GCA_964447745.1 uncultured Planctomycetia bacterium
TCATGCCTTCCAAGACCATACCAGGTTTTAAATCGTCTATCGCCTGAACTTCATCCTTAAATACAGCCGTCTTAAATTCCGGACGCGGATCACGGCCCGGCTTTTCCAGTTCATTCAAGATATCGCAAACCGTCGGAAGACCGAAGGAGTCATTCACATAGTTCTCGGGTTTGATGGATCTGAGAAAAGACACGTTCCCGATCACCGATTTCAGATCTTTGCCGAAGTTTTTTTGGATTGTCTCTACCAACGGGTAGGCCTCCGGGTGAACACCGGACGCGTCGAGAGGATTTTCGCCGCCACGAATTCGGAGAAAACCCGCGGCTTGCTCAAACGTCTTGGGTCCCATGTCAGGCACTTCGCTTAGCTCTGCACGGCTTTTGATACCGCCTTTATTTTCACGGTATTCTACGATACTGGCCGCCGTTTTCTTGGATAAGCCGGAAATGTAGGATAATAACGACGCGGACGCGGTGTTGATGTCCACGCCGACTGCATTCACGCAGTCCTCGATGACGTTGTGCAGCATTTGTTCGAGACGCCTTTGATTCACGTCATGTTGGTATTGGCCCACTCCGATTGATTTGGGGTCTATTTTTACGAGCTCAGCCAGTGGATCTTGCAGGCGGCGGGCGATGGAGACGGCCCCTCTGATCGATACGTCCATGCCCGGCAATTCTTCCGAGGCGAGCGCCGATGCGGAATAAACGGAAGCACCCGCTTCCGAGACGACGATTTTTTGTTTTTTGATATCCGGACGATTTTTTAAAAGTTCTGAGACCAATTTATCCGTCTCTCGCGACGCGGTTCCGTTACCTATCGCAATAAGCTCAACGCCGTGTGTTTCGGCTGCCTTCGCCAGGATTTCCAGAGATTTGGCCCATTCATTTTCCGGGGCATGAGGATAGATGGCACCTTTTTGAAGCACCTTACCGCTGGCTCCGACGATCGCAACTTTGACCCCGGTGCGAAAACCCGGATCCAAACCCATCGTGGTACGTGGTCCGGCGGGAGATGTGAGTAGGAGGTTGCGGAGGTTTTCGGCGAATACGCGAATGGCTTCTTCGTCGGCGTTCTTTTTGAGCGTTGTCATGAGATCCAGTTCTAGATGCAGTTTAATTTTATACTTCCAGGCGAATTTCGCGGTTTCCAGAATCCATGCATCCGCCGGCCGTCGTTTTGCTTCGAACCCGAATTGCGACAAAATCATTTGAACGAAATTTCTCTCCACAACCTTAGCATCATCGAAAGGGCTAGGTTCCAGGGATACGCGAAGAACACCTTCCTGCCGCCCACGGAAGAGAGCGAGAATGCGATGCGACGGGATTTTGTTGACGGCTTCGCGAAAATTAAAGTAATCGGTGAACTTGCTGTCGGGATTTTCCTGGCCTTTGACCACTTCAGAGATAATCCAGCCCTTGCCGATGAATTCCGCTCTCAACTTTCCCAGGAGCTGCGCGTTTTCAGCGAATTTCTCGACCAAAATGTCGCGTGCGCCGTTCAGCGCTTCAAGGATGCTAGGAACCGCTTTATCGGCGTTTACAAAATTCTTGGCTGCTTCCTCTGGAGTGGTGTCGGGGTTCTCCCATAAAAGAGTAGCCAGCGGTTCTAAACCGCGGTCCCGCGCCGTTTGCGCTTTGCTTTGCCGCTTCGGTTTAAAGGGAAGGTATAGATCTTCTAGTTGCGCCTTAGTCGTGGCTTGCGTGATGGATTCTTTCAAACTTGCCGTGAGCTTACCCTGGTCTTCGATGCTCTGAAGGATGCTGATTCTCTGGTGCTCAAGGTCACGCAGGTATTCCAGGCGATCGGCCAGGAGACGTAAATGGGTATCGGTGAGTCCGCCAGTGGCTTCCTTACGGTACCGCGCGATAAACGGGACGCTCGAACCGCTGTCCAGGAGCTTGATGGCCGCCCAAATCTGGTTTGGGGTCACCGAGAGCTCGCGGGCGATGATTTGCTCGATGGGTGTCTGATTTTCGGCGGTCGACGTGGTCATATGGTTCAATTTTAGCGTCAAATACTGGAAAGGCCAAGTGCTTTTAAGCTATAATACCGCTCATGGACGAAAAGAAGTCTCTTCAATCCGCCTATCCGCAGTACTTTTACATCCCGATTCTTATTGTCGTGGCATCCGCCCTATTTTTGACGGGCATTTTTATGCCGGTGCTCACACTGAAGTCGCTGATTTCGAAGAACACGTTCTCCATTTTATCGGGAATTCAGAATCTTTGGATTGAAAAACACTATATATTGGTATTTATTATTTACTTTTTCTCGATTGTTTTTCCCGCAGCGAAGCTCATATCGCTGACATGGTTGTGGTTCGCGCGCGTGA
>CAYUTV010000179.1:0-2327 GCA_964447745.1 uncultured Planctomycetia bacterium
TGGCGGAGCGATAAAAAAATGCGCCTGTGTTGCCGCTGCCTTTTGTGACGGTTCCAAGACTTGTGGTGGCGGTCACCGAGGAATGAAGCGTGGCGTGATTCCATGTCGTTCCGGAATCCGTGGAGTATTTGATAAACACCCAGGCCGCATCATAGTTCGTGGCGTCTTTCCAGGAATTGGCCCAGGAAATATTAAACGTAACTGAGACATACGCCGTTCCCGATGTCACGAGAGAACTTTTGATGTTGTAAACGTTCAGGTTGTTGGCCATCGCATTAGAGCCGCTCAGTAACATTCCGCAAAGGTATAAACTCACAAAAAAAAATTTCATTTAAGAGGTCCTTGCAAGACGGCCGCCGCCGCCAATCTTTCGACTAGATGTATTTGTTGGACAAATGTCATGATCGGATACTTGAAAATAACTGAGGTTTGTATCTCCCCCGCCTTTTATTCCTGATCCTAAATACCCCGTTACGCCACGTGCGGATGTCGCGTCAATCCCTGGCCAATCGGTGTTGGTCGCGTTACCCTCATAGCCCGATGTCGCTGTCAGCACGCCATCCCCGGGCGTCCCGTCAAACGCGCGGCCTTGAGGGTTTCCCACAGTTACGACGTACTCTGAAACATTGCCGGAGAGCTCCATGTTGCCGTAAAACCCTGAACCGGATTGTGTGCGTGTGCTCGAAGCCGTTGCAAAAATCCCTACGCGCAAAGGACCTTTTCCGGTGTCACCGCCGGAAAAAGCTGTCACCCATCCCGACGAATTAATATTGGCATTAGATGTTGAAATAGTCTCTGTTCCGTTTTCAGATGAGCCGGTAATAGTTGCGGCGGCAGTGGCCGAGGTACTTCCCCAGGCATACTCACCTTCTACGGCACTCGTTGTCCCCCGTGCCGCTTTTTCATATTCCAGCTGAGTCATAGGCCGGAGTGCTGCCCAGTCGGCGATGGCACAGAGGTCCATCCAGGAAAGATAATGCATCGCTCTGTCAGGGCGCGAAGTTGTGGCATTTCCGGAACCGGTCCATGAAACCGTGTTCCGGTAAACCGTAGCGTCCGTATTTTTTCCTGAAGCGCTTGTGATATCGCGATTGGCTTTTTGAGCATCGGTGAGGGTGTTGAAAAATGTTACCCAGAGGCCTTCGGTGATTTCGTATTTCATGAGATAGAAAGCTAAGTAACCCACGGGGAAGCCGGTATTGGAGTCGCCAAGAGTGCTCGCGATGCTGGGCGCATCCCCATCCGTCGTTAATGTATAGGTCCTTGTGTCGTCCAAGGTATTACCGCAATCAATCGTGATAATACCCGCTACAGATGCCGTGGTCACTTGAACCGGAAGAAAGTTAAGATCATCACCAAAGGAACAACGGCCTATCCCCGCTCCACCGGTAGTATCTCCAATATAAAAATCCCCCGTCGGGATCTGCACCATCTCGATGCCGATGACTTGAATAGCGAATTGTTTGGAAAGAATGGCGTCTGTGTCGATGCCGTCCACGGTGTAATTCCATGGCAACATGCAGGAGGCGGAGAAGGTGCCTGTCGCATTGGCGGAGCGATAAAAAAATGCGCCTGTGTTGCCGCTGCCTTTTGTGACGGTTCCGAGAGTTGTGGTGGCACTCACTGAGGAATGCAGTGTCGCGTGATTCCATGTGGTGCCGGAGTCGGTGGAGTATTTGATAAACACCCAGGCCGCATCATAGTTCGTGGCGTCCTTCCAGGAATTGGCCCACGAAAGATTAAATGTCACAGATACATAAGCCGTTCCGGAGGTCACAAGACTACTCTTGACGTTATAAACGTTTAGGTTGTTGGCCATCGCATCGGATCCTATGGATAAACCAAAAAAAATAAATAAAAATGTCCGAAGGACTTTCGTCCCCATCATTTTTTATCGCCTTCAAGCATGAAATTGGTGACGTTGAAATCCTGCATCTTCACCTTGTCGACCGGCTTTGTCTTCTGGGCCGGGTCAACGCCGATTTGACGCCGCAAATCCAGATCCAAAATTCTCTGCTGAACCTTTTTGAAATCCTCGCCGTCGGGTTTTAACTCAATGTATCTCGTGTAATGCTTGCGGGCCTCCGCGTACTGACCCAGATAGTCGTCGAGCACCACGGCAAGATTGAAATGAGCGTCTGCATCATTGGGCTGATACCAGATCGCGCGCAGGTATTCCTTCGCGGCACCCGAATAATCCTGATGACGGAAATAAAAATTGCCTAGATTGTAGTGAAGCTTGCCGGTCTCGACGGCGAGCGGCGCATTTTCCCTTTGTTCTATTTGTTCCACGAGCTTGCCTTCGGTTTCCTTATGCGCGTCAATCT
>CAYUTV010000180.1:0-2321 GCA_964447745.1 uncultured Planctomycetia bacterium
CATGCTAGGGGGTGGCTGGCTTCAGATGTTTCTCGCCACGCCCGTTGTGTTGTGGGGCGGAAAGCCATTTTTTGACAGAGCGTGGCAATCTGTGCTTAACCGCCGAGCCAATATGTTTACATTGATTGCCATGGGCACCGGTGCGGCATATTTATTCAGTATTGTCGCGTTTTTGGCACCCCAAATTTTTCCTGCATCATTTCGAACGGAAGACGGCATGATCGGTTTGTACTTTGAAGTTGCCGCGATCATTGTGGCTCTGGTGCTTTTAGGCCAGGTTCTTGAGCTTAGCGCTCGAAGCAAAACCAATGCTGCAATTAAATCATTACTCGGTTTACGTCCCAAAACGGCGCGCATTGTCCGAGAGAATGGAAACGAAGAAGATATTGTCTTAGAACATGTCCTTGCCGGCAACCGTTTGCGCGTTCGTCCGGGTGAAAAAGTACCGGTAGACGGCGTTGTTTTGGAGGGTGCGAGCTCCATCGATGAATCTATGATTACAGGAGAGCCCATTCCCGTTGAAAAGGATTCCGGTGCGCGTGTGACCGGCGGAACGGTGAACGGCGGCGGCAGCTTTATCATGCGCGCCGAACGAGTAGGAAAAGAAACCCTTCTGGCGCAGATCGTCAAAATGGTCAGCGAAGCCCAGAGAAGCAGAGCACCAATACAACGTCTGGTGGATCATGTGTCTGCCTATTTTGTTCCTTCGGTGATCTTGGCGGCAATCCTGACATTTATCTTGTGGACCTGGTTGGGCCCGGAGCCACGTTTGGCTCATGCCTTGGTGAATGCGATTACGGTTCTGATCATTGCATGTCCCTGCGCACTGGGTTTGGCGACGCCTATGTCCATTATGGTTGGGGTGGGGCGCGGAGCAAGGGAGGGAGTTCTGATTAAGAATGCGGAAGCTCTCGAGATATTTGAGAAAATCGATACTTTAGTCGTGGATAAGACCGGTACCTTGACGGAAGGAAAACCGAAGCTCACGACGATCAAACCATCCGGAATTTCTGAAAATGAATTACTTGGAATCATGGCAAGTCTGGAAAAATTTAGCGAACATCCATTGGCAGAAGCTATTTTACATGCGGCCAAAGAAAGAGGATTACCATTAAGAAACGTCAGAGATTTCAGTTATGAGAAGGGAAAAGGAATATCGGGTTTTATTGACGATAAGAGAGTATTGATAGGGAATGCCAAGATCATGGCGGAAAACAACATTGCTCTGTCGGATGCCGCTAATGGTGCGGATCAACTGCGTGAGGAAGGCCAGGGGGTCATGTTCGCCGCAGTTGACGGTAGGGCCGCCGGTTATGTTGCCGTGTCAGATTCGATTAAAGAAACAACGCTTGAAGCGGTACGATTGCTGCGTGCCGAAGGCATTCAAATTGTGATGTTGACGGGAGATAACGTAAAAACCGCACAAGCTGTTGCCAAAAAAGTGGGAATTGATAAATTTGTTGCGGAGGTTTTGCCGCAGGATAAGGAAAAGCATATCCGAAATCTTCAATCAGAGAACCGGCGGGTCGCGATGGCCGGGGATGGTGTCAATGATGCTCCAGCTCTAGCGAGAGCCCATGTGGGCATTGCGATGGGCAGCGGGACTGACGTTGCTATACAGAGCGCCGGTATAGTTCTAGTCAAAGGAGATCTCCGCGGAATAGCCAAGGCGCGAAAACTAAGCCACGCAACGATCAAAAATATCCGGCAAAATTTATTTTTTGCCTTTATTTATAATGCGCTCGGAGTGCCTATCGCGGCGGGTCTACTGTATCCTTTTTTTGGAATTGTATTAAGCCCTATTTTTGCCAGCGCGGCGATGGCTTTTAGTTCCGTATCGGTCATCGGCAATTCATTGCGACTCTCAAAGATTCGTTTATGAAATATTTTAGGTTTGCATGATTGACACTTTGTATTTTTAGAGCTAACCTCTTTTGTACGTAACACTTGTCCCCGGTGCTGTTAACAGAATCGCGAAAGGGCAGAGTTGATGGAAGAGATCGGCAGAAGGCTTCTCAAAGAAGGCATTGTCACTGATCAACAGTTGCATTTGGCTCTTGAGCGGCAGAAGAAAGAAGGCGGACGCCTTGGCGAAAATCTCGTGGCTCTGGGCCACCTCTCCTGGGACGCGCTAAAAAAATTCCTGCGTCAACACCCGCTCCCACCGCAGACTGTTCAGGAAACAGGTCTCGAGTTTTCATTCGTTTCAGATCTCATTCTCAAGCACGTGCTTTTCATGGGCGAATTTAAAATCGCCGACGTCGTGCATAACGTCAAACTCTCCAGCGCCATCGTGGACGTCGTACTCCAATATTTAAAAC
>CAYUTV010000181.1:0-2296 GCA_964447745.1 uncultured Planctomycetia bacterium
TTTTCCGAAACTCGGCGCTTCCGCAAGTCTTACCGATCGCGGTATCACGTTTTCAAAAACCGGCCCCGGAAAATGCGTCCGTACTTCACTGACCACTTGCCGCGCCAAACGATTGCGACGATCATAGAGCGTAAGCAGTGCGCCACCAATTTTCAGATTCGGTTGCAAATGTTCTCGTACTAATTCTATCGTTCCAAGAAGTTGAGACAATCCCTCAAGCGCATAATACTCGGCTTGCACCGGAATGACCACTTCATCGGAAGCAACCAGTCCATTGACGGTAAGCAATCCAAGACTCGGAGGACTATCAATCAAAATATAATCATAAAAAGAACGTACCTGACGTAAGACATTATGCAAACGAAACTCACGACTATCGATATGCACCATTTCAATTTCCGCGCCGGCCAAATCCTGCGCCGCCGGAATAATATGGAGTCCTTCCGTCTCAGTACGCAAAATAATCTCTTGCGGCGGAAGATTAAGAATCATCGCGTGATAAAGGTTTTTTTCCAGGCTCCGCGCATCAATTCCCAGACCGGAAGAGGCATTCCCTTGGGGATCCAAATCAACCAAAAGCACTTTTTTTTCGGCTTCCGCCAAATAACGAGCCACATTAATAGTGGATGTCGTTTTTCCCACGCCACCCTTTTGATTGACGAATCCAATAACCTTTGCCATACATCATCAACCGTCAGAAAGAAAAATCATTCCCTCCCTTCGATATTTTTATATTCACTATTTACCGCTTATGTATAAGTATAATTCATTGACAAACGATTATCAATTCTTTATGCTGTTTCTGTGTCTCTTAGGGAAAAACGCGCCGAAGTGGTGGAATGGCAGACACGCTGGACTCAAAATCCAGTGATAGCAATATCGTGTGGGTTCAAGTCCCACCTTCGGCACCAGAATAGAACACCTGCCATGCGCCGCGCGCGTGGTGATGCGATACCAAGTCGTACGCATTGGAGTTTGACGCCTCGGCCCCGCCTCCGCTCTCGCTCCGCTCGGCAACCCCGAAAGAAAACACTCCTTGCTTTTTTGATTTGCGCGGGGTGGATTTTTTCTGAAAAAGGAAAGGGTGTTTTCTTTCGGGGGGTTCTGCCTTCCAAGTATTCAGGCAGTGTGGCGGGGCGAAATGAGGTGTTCGCGGGCAAAAAATGGAGAGGTTCAAGGGGAGGAAATTTTTTGCCCGCTCACGAAAAAACAGCGGATTTACTGGACAAAATGGCTAAAGAATGGTAAGGTGGGATATCCTTGGGATAGTCTCAAGGTGTGTTCTTTAACAATCCAATCCTGAAAGGAGGAACAGCACGTATGCGCACAGCAGAAGAAGTCATGATACGCTGCAAGCTCATCCTCGATCAGCCGGACATCGTCCAGTTGGTTGACAAGAGCAGCAGTCCCACAGCGGCCTATGACATGGTCATGGACGCAACCCACAACGACGAGATCGCGAAAGCAGCTCGCTGGCTCGGCGTATTGAGAAGGGATTACCGCGATCGGTACGCTGAAATCACCCACGACACTCTCAGCCACGTTCAGATGAACACGGCGAAGAAAGGAGAACGGAATGAAAACGACGTATGCAGTTGACCTACTCCACAGTCCTTCAGACGGAACGACGGTTGTGCTCTACGGCTGGGTGAAAACCCGCCGTCAACACAAACACGTTGTCTTTCTGGACGTAACGGACTCTACTGGAACCGTGCAATGCGTGATTGAGGCTGGCAACAAACCGGTTTTCGGACTTGCGCGGCGCATGAGCCAGGAAACGGCGGTTAAGGTTACCGGTGTCATCACAAACACCGGCAAAGCGAACCCGTCGCGAGAGATCAGCGTCCGCGATATCGAAGTCGTAGGCGCGAGTACAATCAATGTCTCTCCGCATCCGCGTGGAGACATCGACATCCAAGATCCGAGGCTGCAGGAACAACTTCTGGACAAACGGCACTTTTATCTCCGCAACGAGAAACTGGCCGCTATCCTGAAGTTCCGCCATATCCTCACGAGGATCGTGCACCGATGGTTCCATGAAAATGGATTCATTGAGATCCACGCTCCGGTGCTGACACCGACGCCGTTGTACGACGACCGGACAGCCATGGCCATCGAGGTACACGGGCAAGATGTGTATCTGACGCAGTGCGTCGGGTTCTATCTCGAACAGGCGGTTCACGCCTTCGAGAAGATCTACAACATCGGCCCCAGCTTTCGTGCCGAAGAAAGCCGCTCCAAGAGACACCTCATGGAGTACTGGCACATCAAAGCAGAGCTGGCGTTCGTGGACTTC
>CAYUTV010000182.1:0-2294 GCA_964447745.1 uncultured Planctomycetia bacterium
AATCCTTGTAAGAAAAATCCTCAAGGCATGTCCAGTTGGTCTCCAATAGCTGGTTCCAGTCAAACGGCACTTGTTCGCAGGCAACCAAGCGTGAGGAGTCGCCAATGCGGTTCGAGGCTATGTCGGAGGGCTCCTTGAATAAGGTTACGATAAAGGGTCTCGGTTCGCGGTAATAATAGTAATACCAGTATTCATAGGGGGCCGGGACCGCGTCTACATCAATACCGGGTGCGGGGGATGCCGGAGTCGTAATTTGATTGTTTGCCAGAGGTTGCCACCCAGCTTTGTTTAACCACCGCGGTGAATTCTGTGATGCAAGCCGGTTCATGAATCTTCCACGCATCACATTGGGGGCTCCGTCGCTGAATATGGCCATGGCCTTGATCGCGTTCTTTGGCATATTGGCTTTGGGTGCCGCCTTTGTGCCGGCTACTTTTTCGATTTCTTCCCGACCGCGCTCTATGGCATGAGCAAGGTTGGTTCCATCCGCGCGCTGAATGCCGCTGCCAAGGTCTTTGCCAATGATATCGATAAGCTCGTCGTGATTCGCAAAGGTGCTCATTGGCCGTTCAACTTTTGCATAGGCATTAAACGTAATGATCGCAATTCTGTCAAGTTTGGGTTGAAATTGCTTCACAAAGTCTATGGCGCCGTTTTTTAACAGCTGAAATTCGTTGTCATCCATGGAATTGGATGTATCCAGAATAAGACTGACAACGGCGGGAACACTTTGAGAAACGGCTGTGACGCTGATATTTTTGGCCTTGGCTCCCAAAACCTGAAGAAAGACGGTTTTAGCTTCCGTGTTGATTGTAAGAGTATTCGTGATGCCATGGTCATACATCGCATTGTCAATATTGATGCTTTGACCCTTACTTTTTATAGGTAGGCCTAATTTTTTCATGTTTAGATCGGCTACCAGTCGGCTGACCTGGTTTGCGTTCGCTAACACATTGTCCTCATCCAGATGATCCAAATAATAGATGAGCCCCGCCATGGCGGCAGCATCCGCGGCTTTTTGAGCTTTATTTTTGGTGGTAAAAATATTTGCAACGTCACCCGCGACGCCGGCTACAGTGATGATGAACGCCATGGCGCCAGCCAGAACAACCAGTGCTTGACCTTTTTTATTAATAGACAGTGGCTTCATAAAAATCAATCTTCTGGGGGAAAATTATTCCCAGAATTTTTCCAAACGGTGTAATTGCATCATAGTGGTACCAGACCTCTCCGGTCACCACCGGCGTATTGTAAGCGAGAATCGGCGCGATCTCGCTTATATGAAATTTTGAATTTGTCCCGGGCGGCAGAGGACTGGGATACGTGATGGTTTCTACCGGCAGTGTCGCGGAGGTGAAGATATTCAGCATGATTCTGCCTTTCTGCACACCCTTGCTATCGGCAGAAAAGAAGGAGTTGAGTAAGACATCCGAGCTTTTTTTGATATTCTCGATTAAATTTACTTTGCAGACATCCGCATCTTCGGGTTTTAAACCCAGACAATCACGAAAAGCGCTGCTTGCTAGCTCGCGGCTGATGGAACCCACTCGTTGGGAGGTGATAAACATGAAGCTGACCTCCACGGCCGTGCAGATAAATATAAGAAAAACGGGAATGATTACCGTGTATTCGATGAGCGTTTGGCCGAGAGATGATTTTCCTTTAGCTGAAAGGCTCATTTTTCACCACCGTTCTAGCGGTAATATTAAAAAGTCGTTTATAGCCCTCTCCGGTCCAACCGATCACGGCCTCCGAGAGAGGGAGAGGGGTCAGACGCGCGCTGGCCCTGACTTCGACAAAATCGCCGGCCGCACCCGGTTCAGCCAAAGGTGTGGTTTTGTCGTCCAGACTAAAAAATTGGACCGACTCCACAGGCAAGCCCATGATGTGCGCCTTGGCTTTGATCGTATTTATGACGATCTGGGGCCTGCTTATCCCGGACGCTTTGGTGCCTAACATCGCTTGGCGGCCGCCTTCACTGACGGCGAATTGTAACGATACCCAACTATAGCAGACTCTGCTCATCTCGGCCAAACCCATCAACATCGCGGCAAAGATCAGAAATGTCATCGCGAACTCGACCGTCGCTTGGCCTTTTGAACCCATAGACTTCTTTTTGCCGTTTTCACGCGCAATATCCAGTTTATCGCCAACGCGACAGACGCGCTCTCCGGTTTTAAATTCCAAAACTGAAGCGGCATTGGCGTACAGCGGCGATAAGCGGTTCGGCTTCATATTCTTTTGGATCGCGACGACTTCCTGCGATTTATTCAAAAAATAAGCGTCAATGGAAT
>CAYUTV010000183.1:0-2204 GCA_964447745.1 uncultured Planctomycetia bacterium
GCTCCTCCCGGCAACACAATCTCCTGCCCTTCCTTGAGTGCTGGCTGCATAAGACAGCGCCACTGGTTGTCTGCGGCCGGCGCCAGAAGCAGCAGATCCACTTTTCCCTCGGTGAGCTTTTTCTTGCCGAGAATGCGGGCGGGAAATACTTTGGTGTCGTTCAGAACAAGAATATCGCCGGGCGGGATCAGATTCTCGATATCGGAGAAAACCTTATCTTCCAATTTCTTGCTTCGGCGGTCCACCACCAGGAGCCGCGACGTGTCCCGTGCGGCCAAAGGCCTCTGCGCGATTAATTCTTTGGGCAGAGGGTAATCAAAGTCTTCAAGCTTCATAATTCTCGATTTTGGCCTGCGGGTAATAGAGATTCAAAATATCTTTGTAGTGACGGCCCAGCAACGCTTGACCCAGACTTCCCCATTGGCAGAGTCCGACACCGTGGCCCCAACCGCGTCCATGAAACAGCGCTGCGTCTTCGGAAACCTCGATGCTGAAGGCGGTGCTGCGAATGCGGTTCCCGCCCACCCAGATGCGAAAATCCTTGGCCGCGATTACGGCCTCACCCATGTTGCCGGTGAACTTCAAACTCCCGGCGCGTCCCGATGGTGTCTGAGTCACCGCTTCAATGTTCAGCAACTGTCCCACCGAGCGTTTATTCGCGTTTAATTTCTCTTCGATTTCCGCAAACGGAATCTTGGCCTCCCAGTAATAATGCGGAGAGATGCGGCAAAACGTGCATTTGGCGCCGCCGCCGATGGGCAGAAGATTGATTTTCCACAGTTCCTGAGCGCCCGCCTGTGTGCCGCCGCAGGTCGCATGAAAATACGCAGGGAATACTTTGCCCAGATAGGTGAGCACTTTGCCAGCCGTTTGATTCGTGGCGAGTTTCGTTCGATAGCGCTCGGAGGTACTGCCCCCGTACACTTGAGAGCTGGTGGTATTTTTTACGTCGTAAGGATTATTTTTACTGACCTGCATTTGATAGAGGGCGTAGGTGCGCGCCGCGATCGCTTGGGCTTTGAGCGCTTCCATGGGCCACCACGCCGCGACTTCGTGAGGGAGCACTCCGTACAGGTACGATTCAATATTCAGCCGATTAACGATAGAGAGGCTGCCCGAGCCGTCTTTCTGAATGTCAAAAGATCCGCGGAATCTGGCCTTGTCTAAAAAAAGATCTCTCTCGCCTTCACTCTCGATGCGCACACCCGACACCGGCCATTCCGAGGATCCCAATTTGATTCCTTTCTTGGTGGGTGTCAGCGCAGTTTTCTCCATTCGTTTGCCGGTATGAAGAAGTTTTAAGGCCGGGAGCGATTTGACAGTGTACTCCCCTTTGACGGTAAGCGTGGCGGACTTGCGTCCTTCGGCAATAAGAACCCTGATTTCCGGCTCATTTGCGAGACTGTTTGCCGGGACTAGAGCGAGAACCGCCAAGAGAAGAATGGAGGGAAATCTAAATCGCATCAATTGCTAAAAAGTTCTTTGGAATTGGCTTTGCGATCTGTCGTCATGCCAAAGTGCTTGTAAACGGCCGGCGTTATTTCTCGCCCGCGCGAGGTTCTTTTCAAAAAACCTTTCTTCAGAAGGAACGGCTCGACGACATCCACGATCGTATCCACCTCTTCGTTGAGGGTGGCGGAGAGCGATTCGATGCCCACGGGTCCGCCGTTGTAAATATCTATGATGGCTCGGAGCACCTTGCGATCCAGCGCGTCGAGCCCCTCTTTGTCAATTCCTTGTCCCTCCAACGCCTTATCCACGACGGCCGGCGTGATCGCGTCGTGCAGTTTAACCTGCGCGTAATCTCTGACGCGGCGCAAAAGCTTATTGGCCACGCGCGGCGTACCGCGGGAACGCTGGGCCAGCTCAAACGCGGCCTCATGAGTGATGCCGATGGACAAAAGCTCCGCGGAACGCTCAATAATACGCGTGAGGTCATTGGGTTCGTAAAAATCGAGATGGAACGAAACGCCGAACCGGTCTCTCAAGGGCGAACTCAAGAGACCTTGGCGCGTGGTGGCTCCTATGAGAGTAAAACGTTTAAGAGAAAACTTGATCGTCTTGGCATATGGCCCCTTGTCCACAATAAAATCAATTTTGTAGTCTTCCATCGCCGGATAAACGAATTCTTCCACGACTTTTGAGAGCCGGTGAATCTCATCGATAAAAAGAATGTCTCCCTCTTCCAGGTTGGTCAGGATGCC
>CAYUTV010000184.1:0-2198 GCA_964447745.1 uncultured Planctomycetia bacterium
CATAGAAAGGCAATAACGGGAGAACAATCCCAAAACCCATGAGATCGATCAGAACAACAAAAAAGACCGTCAAAAGCCCTTTTTTGGATTTCGCGCCTCCGTTAGTCAAGGTAGATAGTTTCCTCTTGGTCAGAGCTTTCTTCTACCTCGACGTCATCGTAAGCGTGATGGGGCAATTCCGTCAGAAAAATGGATGGCCGGCTAATCACCATGCCTTCGTTGTAGTCATAGCGCGTCATCGGGTGAACGAACGTGAGCTCTTGTTTAGCTCTGGTTGCGGCAACATAAAAAAGCCGGCGCTCTTCCTCGAGAGCGCTCTCGCTCTCCATGGACTTCAGATGCGGAAACTGCCCTTCTGACAAGCGGATGACGAATACGGCGTGCCACTCAAGGCCCTTGGCCTGATGAATGGTGGACAAAATAAGTTCCTCGTTGGGATCCTTCTCTTCCCCCAACTCCAAAATCGTTTCGCCTTTGAACCCTTCGCGCAATGTGACATCGGCCAAAAAATCTTTCAATCTTTTATAGGTATGAGCAAAATTGACCAATTCGCGGAGATCTTCCAAGCGTTCTTGCGCGTTTTCAAAGCTCATCAAAACGTGTTTGTTGTACCCCTTATCCAAGACCTCCTCAATCAATTGATCCGGATGCTCGCGAAGATCTTCTTTGATCAAAGCGCGGAGCGTTCGCTTGAACCCTGAAAGACCTTCCCTTACGCGCGGCGGCAGCGACTGTCCGAAATCCTCCGAGACTGTTTTGGAGAGATTGCCCTGTTCTTTTTCCGCGAGATCAAATATCTTCTCGGCGTACCCGGCCCCGATGCCCGGCTGCAGCGTCAACGCGCGAACCCATGAAATCTCGTCCAGGGGGTTCAAAACAATCTTGAGATACGCGAGCACATCCTTCACGTGCGCCTGCTCGAAGAAACGCACGCCACCCCGGATCACATAGCTGATGCCGCGTTTGGCGAGTTCCATTTCAAGCTCGGCAGCCTGATAGTGCGCACGGAATAGAACCGCGATCTGCGAGAGAGGGATTCCGCTCTCCTGAAAATCCAATATCCTCTGCACGATAAAACGCGCTTCCTGGCGCGTGTCGCGAACCTTCACAAACTGCGGTGAACTCCCTCCACCGAGAACGCTCTTAAGTGTTTTGGGAAATTGGTTGGCGTTGTTTTTTATGCTGAAGTTAGCCAGATCCAGGATCGCCTTGGTAGAGCGGTAATTGGTTTCGAGCTTGAAAATTTTTGCGTTCTCATGATGCTCGGGAAAATCCAAAATATTTTTGATATCCGCGGCGCGAAAAGAATAGATGGATTGCGCATCGTCGCCAACCACCAGCAAATTATTGTGATGGCTGGACAAAATGCGCATCAATTCGTGCTGCATACGGTTGGTGTCCTGGTATTCATCGACCATGCAATAGCGGAATTGCCTTGTCAGCTTTTCCCTGATTTCAGCGGACTGCTGCATCAACTCAATCCACCTGAGTAGAAGATCGTCATAGTCCAGATTATTGGTTTTTCGTTTCTTATCGTTATAAAGTGTTTTTATTTTTTCCAGGTCGCTGATAAAAAGACCGAGGTAAGGATAGTGTTGCGATACAATGTCGGCCACCGATCGCTTAGAATTTACAGAAAAACTCAATATAGACTGGACGATGCCCGGCTTCGGAAAACGCGCATCGGAGGTTTTTGTGTGAACGGCCTTCACGCATACCTTTACCAGATCCCGGCTATCCTCATCATCCAAGATCCCAAAATCCTCCTGCAAGCCGATATGCTTGCCGTACATTCGCAAAATTCGGTTTCCGATATGGTGAAAGGTTCCACACCACAGACCCTTGGATTTGGTCTTCAGCAGCAGTTCAACGCGATTACGCATTTCCTGGGCGGCTTTGTTCGTGAATGTAACCAGCAAGATCTCTTCCGGCGCAACTCCCTTTTCAAGCAGGTAGGATAGGCGGTAAATCAGTGTGCGGGTTTTGCCGCTGCCGGCTCCCGCCAAAACCAGGCACGGTCCTTCTCCCTCACTGACGACTTGAAATTGAGCCTCGTTAAGCTCTTTTTTATAATCGATGGTGAACGACGCAGGAGACGCGGAAGACTTGAGGACGTACTTTTTATTCACGGGCCAGCTCTTTTGCGGGTTCAGTCTCAGACAGGCGGCTGACGATATCCGAAATGCGATGCACCACCG
>CAYUTV010000185.1:0-2183 GCA_964447745.1 uncultured Planctomycetia bacterium
AATTACAAATCCGAGGATTTTAAGATTGGCGCCACAGGGAGATCTTTCCCGGGACCTATGCATCGGTGGTGAATGACGAGGGCAAAGAAGTGCCGCCCAACACGCTGGGCCACCTTGTCGTGAAGCCCGGATGGCCTTCGATGATGAAAGAAATTTGGAAAAACAAAGCCAAGTACGAGGAGTATTTTCGCATCAAGGGCTGGTATCTCAGCGGTGACAGCGCGTACAAGGATAAAGACGGTTTTATATGGTTTGCCGGCCGCGCCGATGACGTGATTAAAACCGCGGGTGAGCGCGTGGGACCCTTCGAGGTTGAAAGCGCTCTCGTGCAGCATCCCGCCGTCGCCGAAGCCGGGGTTATCGGCAAGCCGGATGAGGTGCGGGGCCACATTATCAAGGCGTTCATCAGTCTGCGCAAAGGTTTTGAAGCGGATGAACGTTTAAAAAAAGAGATTTCGGAATTCGTCAAAAAAAATCTCGCGGCCCATGCGGCGCCGAGAGAGATCGCCTTCTGCGACAAGGTTCCCAAAACGCGATCCGGCAAGATCATGCGCCGGGTTCTGCGCGCGTGGGATCAGGGTTTACCGGTGGGCGATATCAGCACAATGGAGGAATAGAAGGTTATGTTTGGAAATATGAAAGATATGGCACAGCAAATGCAGATGATGCAGAAACTCATGCAAAACCCCGATTTCCGGGCGTTTATTTCTCATCCGAAGGTGCAGGAGCTGTTCAAAGATGACGAATTTAAGGAAGTCGCCAAGTCGCGCGACATGATGCAGATCACCACGCATCCAAAATTCATGGCGCTCATGAAAGATCCTGAGCTCGCCGCACTCATGGCCAAGATTGACCCAAAGAATTTGTTCAAATAGAGTTTTATGATCAGGCGCGCGGTCGGAGTTCTCGCAGTTTTTTTTATTTTGATCGCCGCGTCGGCGTCGGCTGCTGAATCTCAAAAACCAAAGATAACCGCCAAAGACACGAACGGCGACGGGAAGCCGGACCAGTTCAAACAGTTCCTGAAGGGCAGGAGCTTGGTTTTGCATGAGTACGACCGTAATTTTGACGGTAAAATCGATATGCGGAAGCTATCGGAATGGGCGATGATACGGCCCGTTCCAGGAGAATCACCGCTGCCCGGGTATCGCACGGTCCGGCGGGAAGAAGATAACGATTTTGACGGTATAGTGGATGTTTATTATGACCGTAACGACAAGGATTCGCGGTTGCGGGTAGGAAAGAAAATATGAAAATAGCCATCGCCGGGTCTTCCGGTATGATCGGGAACGCACTGAAGGCCGCGCTGAAAGAAAAAGAACACGAAGTGGTGGTGTTGAGACGCGATAGTCTCAGCGCTTGGCCCTCGCAGGTGGACGGAACTGGGGCCGTGATCAATTTGGCCGGCGAACCCATTGTGGGAAAACGCTGGTCCGAGCACCAGAAACAAATTTTAAGAGACAGCAGAATTCAAACCACGCGTGCGATTGTGGACGCGATCAAAAAGGCGTCTTCCAAGCCGCAGGTTCTCATCAATGCCTCCGCGATTGGTTACTACGGTCCTCGCGGTGAAGAGAAGTTGGGTGAAGGTGCCCGTCGCGGAGACGGGTTTCTGGCGGATGTGTGTTCGGATTGGGAGAGCGAAGCGCTGCAGGCGTGCGGCGCCCGTGTCCGCGTTGTTTTACTGCGAACAGGAGTCGTGCTTGATAAGAAGGGCGGAGCGCTAGCAAAAATGCTCCCGCCGTTTCGTCTCGGTTTGGGCGGCCCCATCGGAGACGGCCGCCAGTACATGAGCTGGATTCATTTGGAAGACGAAATCGGCGCCATTTTAAAGGCGCTGGAAGACAAATCCATCGAAGGCGCCCTTAACTTGACGGCGCCGCAAGCTGTCTCAATGAAGACATTTTCCAAGACGCTGGGCAGGGTTCTTAAGCGCCCCGCGGTATTCCCCGTGCCGGGCTTTATCCTAAAGACCGCATTGGGCGAAATGTCTGAAATGCTTTTGACCGGACAGAACGTTTATCCTGAAAAATTGGTTAAGACGGGGTATCACTTTAAATACCCATCGTTGGATACGGCGTTATACGCCATCTTGCGTAAATAAATCCACCCAGGAGGAAATAACCCATGCTGAAATGGTGCTGCAGTGAACCTGTCGGAGGAAAGGGAGGTCTGGCTCTGTT
>CAYUTV010000186.1:0-2179 GCA_964447745.1 uncultured Planctomycetia bacterium
GAGATAAAGGATATTTTCGGTAAAACGCATACGATTTCATTTTTGGGCGTGTCGCCGTCCAATGAGATGGTCCAGATCCGTCATAATTTTTTTGAGTCCATTTATCTGGGCGCAGAGCGCGTGGTCGCGATGACCGCGATGATTTTTTATTCGCTGTGGATGATGATCACGGGGGCAATGCCGTTTAAGGAATCCATCGCGGGTCCCATCGGCATATTTGTGATGACGAAGGATGCCGCTCAGTTGGGTATTTTGTATTTGTTTTATTTTACGGGCTCACTCAGCGTGAGCCTCTTTGTGTTAAACCTCCTGCCGATTCCCGTGCTGGACGGCGGACATCTACTTTTTCTTCTGATTGAAAAAATCAAGGGCTCACCTTTGCGCGAGTCCATCAAGGACAAGATGACTCAGGTCGGCCTCGTCACGCTCCTGGCGTTTATGGGATTCGTGATCATTCAGGATGTCAGTCGTTTTGGAATTTTTGACGGTCTGAAGACCCTGCTGGGAGGCCGTTAGTTTCCATGCGTTGGTCTCAGTCCCTGATTCCCACACTCAAAGAAACGCCCCAGGAAGCCCAAATCAAGAGCCATCGCCTCATGCTTCGCGCGGGGTTGGTGCGCAAGCTCGCGAGCGGCACATACAGCTATCTGCCTCTGGGTTCCCGCGCTCTCAATAAAGCCGCGCAGATCGTTCGCGAGGAAATGGACCGGGCGGGTGCGCTGGAGATCCTGTTGCCGGCGATTCATCCGGCTGAAATCTGGAAAGAGACCGGCCGTTATGAAATCATGGGCGAGGACATGATTCATTTTAAGGACCGGCATGGAAAACAAAACGTTCTCGGCCCCACACACGAAGAGATCATCACTGATCTCGCGCGCCGCGAACTGCACTCCTATAAGCAGCTGCCGGTGAACCTCTATCAAATTCAAACAAAATTCCGCGATGAGATGCGTCCGCGCTCCGGTATTATCCGCAGCCGCGAATTTATCATGAAGGACGCATACAGTTTCCACGAAACCGATGAGTGCCTGAACAAAATGTATGAGCTCATGAAAGAGACGTACAAAAAAATATTCACGCGCTGTGGATTAGATTTTCATATCGTTCAGGCGGATCCCGGAGCGATGGGCGGCAGCGGTTCGCAGGAATTCGTGCTGTTCTCCGACGCGGGCGAAGACCGCATGGTGCAGTTTGGTGAGGGCGGTCAGGTGGTCAGCGTGGAGATGGCCAAGCGCGTATTAAAAGGCCAAAAGGTTCCGGCGGCCGCTCCGGAAAAGAAACATAAAAAAGTTCATACACCGGGTCACTCGAGCGTCGAGGGCGTGGCCGCTATGCTCAAGAGAAAGCCCGAAGATCTCATTAAGACCATGGTGTATTCCGCAGAGGGGAAAACCATCGCCGTTTTGGTGCGGGGTGATCATGAGGTCAGCGAATACAAGCTCAAACAGTCCGTGCCGGGTGCCGTGATGGCCGACCGCGATACGATTGAGAAGCTGGGTTCGTCTTTCGGATTCACCGGACCTTTGGGGCTCAAAAACAAATTGGATGTCTATGTCGATGAAGACATTTTATCGATGAAGGATTTTATCGTGGGTGCCAATGAAGACGGCTATCACCTCGTTGACGTAAATTTGGGAGATGTGTTGGGCGAAGGCCACTCCTTGCATGTGGGTGACTTTAGGCAGGTGGTCGAAGGTGACCGCGGTTCGCACGAAGGCAAAGAGGTAAAGCTTTTTTTCAAAACCGCGATTGAGCTTGGCCATATTTTTAAACTGAACCTGCGTTACTCGGCGCCCATGAAGGCGAATGTGGTGGACGCCTCAGGCAAAGAAAAACCCATGATCATGGGGTGTTACGGCATAGGAGTAAACCGAATTTTGGCCGCGGCCATCGAGCAATACGGCGACGACAAGGGCATTGTATGGCCCGTGAACATCGCCCCCTACAAACTGCATATCGTGATGTTGGATCCCAAGGATCCACAATCTCAGGAGATCGTCCAAGGCCTCGAGAATTCGGAATCCCTAAAAAAGGCCGGAATTGACATCCTGGTGGATGACCGGGCCGACTCCGCGGGTGTTAAATTCAACGACGCGGACTTGCTTGGTTTGCCTGTGCGCCTAATTCTGGGCACAAAGAACCTTAAGAACAATAAAGCCGAAATCAAACTCCGCAAGAC
>CAYUTV010000187.1:0-2165 GCA_964447745.1 uncultured Planctomycetia bacterium
CGGTACAAAAAATAAAATCGTGCTCCGACGCCAGCTTCGCGGCGGCGTCATTGGTAGCGGGGTCCGTTCCCACATTGATGAAGTACTTCACGCCGAATTCGCGCGCGCGTGTGATCACCGCTTCCCTGTCCGGATCAAACGCGTCAAAATGAAGGTGGCAATGCGTATCGATCAGCATCAGGTGGACGCCTTTCGCAGCTTCTGAATCACTTTGGGCACCTCACGAAGTGCATAGTCGACTTCCTCTTCGCGCGTGAACCGGCCCAACGAAAACCGGATCGAAGAACGGGCCAGCTTCTCGGGCAAGCCGATGGCCAAAAGCACATGCGACGGCTCCACCGAACCGGCCGTGCAGGCGGAACCCGTGGAAACATAGATCTTTTTGAGATCCAGGTTCATGAGAAGCGTTTCGCCGTCGAGTCCTTCAAACGAAACGTTTAACGTGTTGAATATCGATCCCTCAGGCGGCGTATTGATCTTGATGCGCGGAATCGTCTGCTGGAATCCCTCCGAAAGGCGGTCCCTCAATTTTTTAATGCGTTCGGCGTCCTGGGCATAGATGCCCGCGATGACTTCAGCCGCTTTTCCGAACCCGGCGATCGCGGCGGAGTTCTCGGTACCGGGCCGAATGTTCTTTTCCTGATGTCCTCCATACACAATGGGTTTTACTTTTAAACCTTTTCGAATATAGAGCGCTCCCGCCCCTTTAGGGCCGTAGATCTTGTGCGCCGAGATAGTCATGAGGTCCACGCCGAGCGTTTCCGGCTCAAGCACCGCTTTGCCAAATGACTGCACCGCATCTGTATGAAAAATTGCGCCACTTTGATGCGCGATCGCGGCGATGTCTTTAAGCGGTTGAATGGTCCCAAGCTCATTGTTCACGTGCATCACGCTGACGAGCGCTGTTTTATCGGTGATAGCTTCCCGAAGTTCGTTTAAAGAGACGCGACCCTCGCCGTCGACCGGAACAAATGTAACCGGTACACCCTGCTTGGCAAGATATTGCGCCTGGTGAAGAACCGATTGATGCTCTATCGTGGAAACGACGAGATGATTTCTTTTTTCTTTTAAAAATTCCAATGTTCCGCGGATGGCCAGATTATTGGCTTCGGTGCCGCCGGAAGTAAAAATCATGTCCCCCGGTTCCACCGCCAAAAAATCTGCGATCCTTTCGCGTGCGAGCTCCACCGCATGCCGGGCAGCCTGTCCTTTTTGGTGAAAACTTGAAGGATTCCCGAAATTATCGGACAACAGCGGCTTCATCTCCTCGAGGGCTCGAGGATCCAGCGGAGATGTCGCGTTATAATCTAGATAGACTTCGATGATGAGCTCCAAAATAGTGCATTGATTTTGCTTTCTTGTGTCCCGTGGCCGCTTGTGTTTCCGTAAGTCCGGGGAGCCTCGGCAAAATCATCAAACTCGGCCTGGGCCGGCCTCAAACAGGTGATGATTTTGCCGTATCCCGGCGGACTTGACGAAAACACAAAGAAAGCAGGCCGAAGGGACACATCAAAAGCAAAATCACCCAAACTACTTTTTCTTTTCTACCTCGATTCTTGGAAACAATGGAGCGCCCTTGTTGATACGGCTTCCTTTTTTAAAGTATCCCCATGAATTATCCTTGAATGGAATCTTAGTCACATCTTGCGTAATTCCGAGCTGACTCAGGATGGCTTCCGCCGTAGACGGCATAAATGGCCAAATTGCTTGTGCAACAATCCTTAAAGTTTCCAGCAATGTTGCGATAACCGTCCGCAACTCCTCCTGTTTTTCCAGTTTAGCAAGTGTCCAAGGTGCGGTATTTTCAATAAATTTATTGGATAAACTAATAAGTCTCCATATTTCGTCTAATGCCCGATCAAATTCCAATTCATTCATCGCATCTGACATTCTTTCTGGTAACTTGCTGGCGACCGCGTATATCTGTTTCATCTCCAAATAAACGACATCCTCGGAGGCAACTTTTTCAGCTGAGAGATAATCCACTTGCGGGATCATGCCCTCAAAGTACTTCTCGCACATCGTCAGCGTTCTGTGCAGCAGATTTCCCAGATCGTTCGCGAGTGCGCGGTTAAAGCGATCCGTCAGCGCCTCTTCGCTGAATACGCCATCCTGGCCGAACGGCGCTTCGCTTAGAAGAAAATAACGGTATGGGTCCACACCGA
>CAYUTV010000188.1:0-2125 GCA_964447745.1 uncultured Planctomycetia bacterium
AGGTGCCGACGGATCAACACGGGCAGAAATTGGCCGAAGACTCTCCCTGGAGACGTTGGTATCAGGTGGAGGACAGCGTGTTCAGCGGCGAATCACACTGGGATTTCATTCGTTTATCACCCAATGAACGCGCGCAAGACGAAGGTTTCCTCCGGGATTATTTGTTTCCGGAAAATGGAATGCCTCCGCAGCCCAAGGACGCGCTCCGGCCCGCGTATTACCGATTGTCTCCGGGAGAGGGAATTCTGTCGGAACTCTTACGAATCGCCCAGGAGTCGGGAACCACACTCATTCTTGAAATGCTGGGATCCGTTCCGGACACGGTTCAAGTATCCGCAGAACGTTTGGACGCCTACAACTATGTTCCTATGATTTGGGGCCTTGAAAGATCTGGAAGATATCATCCGACCAAACAGGTTCGAAACGCTTTTGCGACTTTTGGCGTGGTTGATTCGCAGTCTCCCGAAGCTGCTCGAAAGGCTCTGACGCCTCAGGCGAACGAAGCGCTACTTAAAGATTTCTTCCCCGCGTTATCCGAGGAAGAAAGAACGCGTTACCTGAACGAATTAACTGCGGAATTGCATGAGAAGCTTTTGCAGATGGTATACGCGCCCCGTAGTATTTATCCGGAAATCGCGCAAGAGCATGTGCCGCTGATCAGCGTTTTGGGCTGGATTGATATTCTGTCGCTGGGGGAAGAATACCGTTTGAATCGTCCAAGTGAACTCTCACAGTGGCGCGCACGTTTACCGAAAGACGTGACGCTGGAAGAGTTGATCCGAGCGGCAAAGGGTGAGCCGGCGTCCGAGCGTGCGACCAATGCGGTGGCGTTACTGAGACGTCTTCAGAAGCAGCGAGATGCGGGACGCGATACCTCAGGCGTCAGCATTCTCAAAACAACTCCTGATACCACGCGCACACCCGTTCAGATCCGAAGACTGGATGATAAACAAAATGCACCGCCATTTTTAATTTCTGCGGCAGTCGCCGGTAAACCGCGCTCCGTTACGCTTGTTCTGGAGGGCGAGGGTCAGACGCACCGCGTCGAATTAGTCCTTTTAACGCAATCGCAGGCTGCCGGAATTTGGGAAGCGCGCATTCCTGTAAAGACTCCGCAGCTCAACACGTTTTATATTGAAGTGATCGATTCCGAGGGCAAAAAAGAGTCTTCGAAGAAGGGGATCTTAGTTGCGGTGAATGAGAATGCGGATCTGAACCCGCTTTCGCCCAACTATGAACCTATGATGAGGGAGGCCTCGGAACTTCGCGGGCAATTATCGGGGGCTCGCCTGGCATTTCGGTCTCCGCTGCCGGAGTGGCCGGGTACGCCGGATGCTTTTAAAGCCGTCTCGAGTCAAGACGTGTCTCTGGGATTGAATGTTTTGATGCAGGCGTTCGCCTTGAGCCGGTATAAGAAAAGTCTCACAACCGTGCTGCGTGACAATGAAGACTCCATGCAGTGGCCTCTTTTCAGAATCATCGCATTCGGGTGGGGAGGACACCTCTCATTATTGGCGATTCATATAATGGCGGAAGTGGCCGCATTCTTTTTGTTCCCAAGTTCTCTCGAATCATACCGGTTCGGGCAATTGATCAGCCTCAAATCCCGTTTGGATTTGGATCTCTCCGAAGAGATAAAAGGAAACCTGATTAACAACACGGGAAAAATTATTTGGAAGCATTATCTGCGAGACAGAGATCAACGCACGCGTTCAATTGCGTTCCGCATTCTTGAGCGCATCGCGGAAGCCTCGTCCTTAGAGCCGCTTAAGCGTGCGTTGGAGAATATTGAGGGTGACTTATACCAGCGCAATCAGTACGAAGGCCTCGATTTTGATTCAGAAGCTATTTATGACGCGGAGCTCTACGGCGGTCATCCCGATAAGAATTATCGTGTCGATCCCAATCCGTTTACTCATTCCTGGCGTCAATCGCCTGATTCCCATGAGCCGGCAAGTGGTGCGCGCCTCGCGCGTATTCCGTCAGTTTCCAAGGTTATAAAAAATAATGAAGAGGCGGGGGCCCCTCGCCGTTCTTTAAAGCGATCCATGGATCCGGGGGATAGAAAAGTATTGGACCAATTGGTCGACGAAGCCGATAGGCGCCTCACTGCGGCCGGATTTGA
>CAYUTV010000189.1:0-2123 GCA_964447745.1 uncultured Planctomycetia bacterium
TGCCCGAGGAAACCGATTCGGTTTTATCTCACGGCGCGGACGGAATCGGCCTTTACCGCAGTGAATTCCTGTTCATGAACCGCGCGGACCTGCCGGATGAAGAAGAACAATTCATCGCTTATAAACGTGTGACCAAGGAAATGGCCCCAAAGCCCGTAATTGTTCGCACCTTTGACTTGGGTGGTGACAAATTTTTATCGCACTTGGAAATGCCGAGAGAAATGAATCCTTTCTTGGGCTGGCGTGCCATCCGGTTTTGCCTTGCGAGGCCCGATATTTTTAAAGTACAGCTTCGTGCGATCCTGCGCGCCAGCGCGCACGGGCATCTTAAGATGATGTATCCCATGATTTCAGGAATCGGTGAACTGCGGCAAGCCAATAAGATCCTCGAAGAGGTGAAGGCCGAATTAACGGCCAAGCATGTGGCCTTTGACCATAAGATGGAAGTGGGCGCCATGATTGAGATTCCCTCGGCGGCTCTTACCTCCGATATTTTGGCCGATGAGGTGGATTTCTTCAGCATCGGCACGAACGATTTGATTCAGTACGCCTTGGCGGTGGATCGCATCAATGAAAAGATAGCTTATTTGTACGAGCCCGCGCATCCGGCGGTACTGCGTCTTCTAAGAACCGTCATCGATACGGGACATTCCAAGAATATTTGGGTTGGGTTGTGCGGTGAAATGTCGGGCGATACTCTTTTGACGCCCGTGTTGGTCGGTCTGGGGTTGGATGAAATCTCCACGTCTCCCGTTATGCTCCCCGAAATCAAGAAAATCATCCGTTCGATCACCTATGACGAGTGCAAGTACATCGCGTCTCACGCGCTGACACTCAGCACCGGCGTGGATGTCATCGAATATCTGAAGGTCAAGAACGACGAGATCCTCAAGCGCACGAAACAAAAATCAAGATAAAGCAGGGAGGTACGATGAAGGCCGTTATTCTCGCGGCGGGGTATGCGACACGCCTATACCCGTTAACCAAAGACAAGCCGAAATGCCTTTTAACGGTCGGGGGCAAGACGATCCTCGATCAAATATGCGAAAAAATTGCCGCGATTCCGGAAATCGACGAGATCCTCATTGTCACGAACGCCCGTTTCTACGAACAGATGGAAGCATGGCGTAAAACGGCACCGCGAAAGCCCTCAGTGCGTATTTTGAACGACGGTACCACATCCAACGATAATCGCCTCGGAGCCATCGGTGATCTGCAGTTTACGATCAAGCAGTGTCGCGTTGATGCGGACGTGTTGATGATGGCGAGCGACAATTTATTTGACCAAGATCTGCGCGCGTTCATGAAATCGGCGCATTCCCGCGAAGACGCCGTTTCGATTGCCGTTTATGACATCAAGGACCCCATGCTCGCTTCAAAGAAATTTGGCGTGATCGAGATTTCTTCCTCCGGCGAGGTCACGCAGATCGAAGAGAAGCCCGAATTTCCCAAATCAAGCTTCATCGGTATGGGCGTTTATTACTTTCCGAAGAGCACTTTGCCGCTGGTGGACACTTATTTGGGCCAAAAGGACGCCGCGGACGCGCCCGGATTCTATATAAGGTGGCTCGTAGGGAGAGTCAAAATTTTCGCATTTACGTTTTCTGGCATGTGGTATGATATCGGGGATTTAAAAGCGCTCGAAGAGGCGAATTCCATTTACAATCAAAAAAATTAGTCAGAGGCGTGTCGATGAAATCAAAAACCTATTTATTTACTTCTGAAAGCGTCACGGAAGGCCACCCGGATAAGGTTGCCGATCAGATATCAGATTCGATATTGGATTCCATTCTGGACAAGGATCCCAGCGGACGCGTGGCTTGTGAAACGCTGGTTACGACCGGACTGGCATTTGTCGCGGGCGAAGTGACTACGACTTGCTACGTTGATATTCCCAAAATTGTTCGCAATACCATCCGTGAGATTGGTTATGACAGCCCGATGTACGGCTTTGATTACCAGACCTGTGCCGTGGTCACTTCGATTCAAGGGCAGTCACCCGATATCGCCATGGGCGTTAATTCGGGAGGGGCCGGCGATCAGGGGATGATGTTTGGCTATGCGACCAGCGAGACGCCGGAGCTTATGCCTATGCCTATTTCCCTGGCTCACCGCTTGACGCG
>CAYUTV010000190.1:0-2057 GCA_964447745.1 uncultured Planctomycetia bacterium
GTGGTCGCCATGCCCGGCTTTCTTTGAAATGCTTTCCGTATCATTTCCTGCGCTTCGTCTTTTTTGTACTGCAACTGCAACAACACTTCGACGACTTCCTGCTGCAAATCCACTTTCGGGGGCTTGGTTGCTTTGCCGCCGGCGGGCGTCCCTTGCAGCAGGGCGAATTTTCCCATTTTTCCCTGAAGCTTGGCGATGATTTCCTTGGCTCTCTGCTCGCCTATGCCGGGCAGCGATTTAAGATAAGGCAGATCGGCGGCATCGATGGCCTGCGCGATATCGGGAATCGGCATGCTGAGCGCGCGAACGGCGGCCTTGGGCCCCACACCGGAGACCGTGATAAATTTTTCGAAAAACTCTTTTTCGACTTCATTGGCAAAACCGATCAGGATCGGAATGCTCTTGGATGGATCGGTTTGGTAATAGTGGTAGGTGACTAGAGCTACCTCGGCGTTTTTCGCGACCTTGCCGTCCAGACCTTTCATCACCGCGGTCGGGATATACACTTCGTAGGATAGGCCGGCGACGTGAACCGTCATGATATTTTCGGCGACGTGATCGATGATGCCTTTAATCTTTGAGATCATAGGCCACAACCTGCGGATGATTTTTTAGAAACTGCCCGGTGTTGCGCATACTGAACACGTATGTGATGGCGACGGCCAAAGCATCGGCGACGTCCGGCGGATCCGGCATCTGCTTGAGACATAAATAAGTTTGCACCATTTTCTGAATCTGGGCCTTGGGCGCATGGCCATGACCGCAGACGGCTTTCTTTACGTGCGTGGACGCGATGTTCACCAGAGGCAGATGCTGTTTGTCGCTCAAGAGGCAGACAACTCCCCGAACATGCCCCATAAGGATCGCGGTCGCGGGATGCTCGTAATGCGCGTAAAGCTTCTCAATGGCCAAAACGTTCGGCCGGCTCTCGGCGATCACGTCGCTCAACGATTGATGGACGCTTCTCAAGCGGTCCGCGATCCCCGCCTTGGCATCCGTTTTAATAACGCCTGCTTCTATCAGATCAATTCTTCGGTCTTTAAAATAACGTTCGGTAATCTCGATGACGCCGTACCCGGTAACCCTCAACCCTGGATCGACTCCGAGGATTCTCAGCAAGGATTAGCCCAGTTTTTGAAGAATGTCATCGGGGACATCGAAATTCGAGTAAACGTTTTGAACGTCATCATGTTCCTCGAGTGCTTCGATTAACGCTAGAATGGTCTTGGCTTCGTTCTCGTTTGCGATCTTTACCGTCGCGGAGGGGATTCGCGTAACCTCTGCGCTCTCGGTCGCTATCTTTGCGTCCTGCAGAGCTTTTTTGACCTTTTCAAAATCGTTGGGTTCCGTCGTCACTTCATAGCTGTCTTTTTCGGCGCTAAAATCCGAAGCACCCGCGTCGAGAACAATGGTCATCAACTTCTCTTCGTCGATCAGCTCTTTTTTAACAACGAGAAATCCTTTTTTGTGGAACTGCCAGGATACAGATCCCGCTCCGGACATGCTTCCGCCTTTTTTTTCGAGAATATTACGAATTTCGGCGGTGGTGCGGTTTTTGTTATCTGTCAAAACTTCACACATGATAGCCACGCCGTGAGGTCCGTATCCCTCATAAGTCGTTTCCTCATACACCACGCCCGGCAGCTCTCCCGTGCCCTTCTTGATGGCGCGCTCGATATTGTCGGCGGGCATATTCGCCTCTTTGGCCTTGGCTACCACCGTGCGCAGGCGCGGGTTGGTTTCAAGACTGCCGCCGCCATTCTTGGCTGCCACGGTGATTTCTTTGATAATCTTGGTAAATAAGGCGCCTCTTTTGGCGTCCAGGGCCCCTTTTTTATGTTTAATCGTGGCCCACTTAGAATGTCCTGACATGAATGCTTTCTCCCTGCTGAAATGATGGATTGAAACTCAAAAATTATAACATATTCCGCGCGCTTTATGATAGCATTCCTTCTATGAATCCGAGCGAAAAAATCTACGATGTCGCCGTGATCGGCGGAGGCATCGCCGGAGCGGGTATCGCGCGTGATGCGGCTATGCGCGGGCTCTCCGTTGTC
>CAYUTV010000191.1:0-2024 GCA_964447745.1 uncultured Planctomycetia bacterium
CAAAAATTGTTTGGGAGTAAGGTGCAGCTGCTTTCCCTCTTCCTCAGCGTCCGCTAGAATCTGCGGCGAACCGTTTACGCGAACGGCGCGATAGCGGCCGCTGGCCAACCCCTCACGGATCTGGGCAACCGGCACCAGGTCAAACATCTTCATGCTGACATTGGTTCTGGCGACGCCGTAGAAGACATAAGTCTTATCTCCGTCCAATAAATTCGCCGGCGACAGCATCGCTTCGATTTCTTCGGGTCTCAGCGACTCATGCGATTCCTGAACCAGCCGCGCGCCCTGCTGCGTCAAAATATTCTCCATTGAATCCACGGCTACTTTGAATGCCAAAATAGCCTTCGAGGCGACCGGATTTACTTTATTGTTTTTGAGTAGATAAAAGTCACTTTTTTGATCCCTGGATATTTTTTTGATAAGAACCAGTGAATACTCATAAAAGTATTCGAGGTTTCTCTTGGTGATGTCGTCCAAAATTTGATTGCTCGGCTTGATAAACCATTCAATTTCTTCACTGCGTTCATTCAAACGCATCAGCGCCCCCAGGAACATCTTTTGCATCTCGATCGCTTCATCCACATTGGCGCCCGGCTTGTTGATCATCTGAGAATAGGCGTTCACATCGGCGATGGATTGGTCAGGCGCGAACTCAATGGGCACAGGCAAATGCACTGCATTGGCGGAAGCTTCGAGGTAGTTCTCCGCAGACGCGGAACTCGAATCCTCGTAAATCGCCGCGGCATTCCTTACAGCGCCCCACACGCCGTGGCGGGACATCGTGTTTGAAATAACGACCCATCCGTTCTTCATGAGTTGTATCTGCATATGATATCGGCTCACCGCGTTAGTCTTGACTTCACCGCTCTTGCGAACAAGACGCACGGGAACTATATCGTTTGACTTGCCTCTTCCGAAACGGATGGTTTCGCCCGGCTTAAATGTCTTCTTGTTATCCGCGAACCGGAGTGTCACATTCTTAGAAGCCTCTTCGACGAGAAACTCGCCAGTGTCGAGAAGCCGCAATCTTATCAGCGGCTCTTCGTTGAGACCCAACTCCGCGACTGTCCCGGGACCAAATTGGATGGGATCCGAGACGGGATCGTCCTCAGCGCTGATTCCTATATTCACTTGCCGCACCAAGCGGGCACCCACGGCCGAAGGTGACGCGGCGGCTTCACGCCTTACCAAGCGCACCTGTCTCTCATAAGCTTCCGGCCGGTCATATTTCACGTTGATTGAATACTCCGTTGTCATAAATTTAGGGAAACCTGTCACGGGATCTTTGTCGGGAAGCAGCATTAGATCGATGTTACCGTATAAAAGCCCTTCCTGATCAAACCCCGCCTCGACCAATCGGTCGCGCATGTATTCGGCCGCACTTCGAACGTTATCCAAGAGATACATCTCAAATTTGAGTCGATCCGATTGTTGGATCCCCGCGATCCTCACGGCAGCGTCAATCATGGCGTCATACTTCAATTCCTGCACCTTATTCCTGCCCGTAATATTGGAATAATACTGAGAAGCGCCGATACGACCAAAAGAACCTTGATACACCAACGCATCGTCTTTAATGTCATGTGTCTGTATCGTTATTTCACCGCCCTCAAGTGAAGTCGCGAGAAAGAGCCGCATTTCAAAAGCCTGCCCCTGATCGTTCAATGGCGTCATCCTCTCTTCAACGAGCCCCGGATCAAAAGAATAGAGCCGGCCATGAGACGAGGCCAAAATGTACCACAAGCCGTTCAGCATCTCGGTGATACTGACCACGGATTCTGTTTTTTTATTAAAAACGAACTGGACAATTCCTGCTTCCTTATCCAGTTTCTGAGGTAGCCCCAGTCCGGAGAGGTAATCATACGCCATGTTGGAGGATCTCATGCGATGATCCATTTTCTCGTCAAGACCGGGCGTAATACGCGCCATCGTTAGCACGATTTCGTCTTTAAGATTTTCCAGTACAAACGAGCCGTTACCCAAGGCGCTGATTTCCAATTTAAACATGATCGATGACCCGATCT
>CAYUTV010000192.1:0-1998 GCA_964447745.1 uncultured Planctomycetia bacterium
TTTGGGGGCCGAAAAAGCGGCCGTTCCAGAGTTCCCGTTCAAAACTGTCCCTGCCCTGGATAAAATACGCGCGGCAGGCCCTCTCGAATTTCGAATCACCTTTCAAACGGGCCATTTGACCGCATGCGAGTACGGCCGCCAGATAGATTCCTGACGTATAAGCGTTCGTGCCGTAAAAATCCCATAAATCAAACGTTTGGTCCGCGCCTTCGTTGTCAGGCAGGCCGTTCCCGTCATGATCCGTCGCCAATGACCATGACAGTGCTTTTTTGACATGGGGATAAATTCGCGTTAGGAAAGAACGTGAACGCCCACCCCAGAGGTAATCGCGATAAGCCATCAAAATAAATTTGGGATTCAAATCCTTCCACAGGTAAAACGTCGTTCCATCGGAAGGCATATCGATGCGGTTTTTACCCAGATCATGCGGAATGTACCCGTCGGGCCGTTGGGCCGATGCGAATTGCTCGATCATAGAGCGCTCAAGCTCAGGAAAAAAATAGCTCAGAGGAATAGAACCGTAGAAACCCACGTCGACGGTTCCCATTAAAGGACAGATAACGGGGGCTTCGTAAAACGAGAAGCGCCCGTCTTTTACAAGCCAGCTCGACGCGAAAAAAGGAGACAAGTTCGCTGTTAACGCATCGCGAAACCATTCGGGATACGGCAGGCGGTTCATCGCCTTCTTAAAGCGCGCGGTTTTGTTCAACAAAACCTTTTTCCGGGAAATGCTGTACGATGCCGCTTGACGCGCGCTCCTGAACCACCGTGCATAGCGATGTCCGAACGCATGCTTGGGATAAAACCAAGCCGCGTTTATCTCGACGGCTCCAGTCTCGCCCGCTTTTAACGTGCGATGCGCCGCGAGAGCGCCCATGAGCTCCTGATTCTCGCCGCAGGCAATGTAGTTTAGTTTGGTATTGGGCAGTTCTCCGGCAGTTGCAAAATGATCGAACGCCTCGAGCGCGATGCTATCGGGATTGAATGAAAAATTCTTCGTCACGGCGTTCCAACATTCAAGATAGCTCGTCCGCCACCCTTCTTTTCTCATCGTAAAAACAAGAGATCCCTGCTTCGCGTCCTCTGAGCCCGGGTCGTGATTCAAAAATTCCAGCTGAACATACCGCGGCGATTGCGTAATGCGATTTTCGCGCCCCACGCACCACTCTCCGCTTAAGTTGCGGCCCATAAAAAGCAATCCCGCCTTCAGCGGTTTTTTGGAACGATTCTTGATTTTAAAATCAAAGTAGGCCGACGGCAGACTTGAGTTCTTGGAGTCTCCTGGCACCCATGGGCTGGAGACTTCGAGCGTCACTTCCAAAGGAAGAGAAGGCATCTCATAGCGAAGGCGCACCGTGGGAAATTCCGTCTCGTAGCGGATCGAGGCGATATGCGGCAGGCTTCTAATCGGCTCCGTCTGTAAAAGATATGTCTTTCTGCGGCCGGTCGCCGGATCTTCCACCGAGAGCGCGAAGTGATACCCCAAGACACCGCCAAAACCGTTCTCCGAAGCCATGGGACGCGACCAATTGTTTAAAAACGTAACGGCGTTGAATAAACCGTTGGAAAGTAGTTCAAACTTGCCGGCGCCGATACCGCCGATCGGCGGGCCACCCTTTAATTTTTCTTTGGAGCTCGTTCGAATCATTGGCCGTTCTCCGCCGCGGTTTGAGGACTCAAGTCAAAAGGATTGTAATTTTTCCACGCAAACAGTCCGTACGCCGTTCCCGAAACAGACCCCGTGCGCGCTCCCTTGGGCGTTCTCCAGCCATGCCCTGTGTCCACGTTATCAGCACTGGCGTAAGGCAGGCAGCCGCGCCCCTTCCCTATGCGTGAAGGACTCACGATGATCATCTTCTGTAATTCGCTAAGATAAAGATTGGCTTGGTGCGCGTAGAACTCTGATTTCTTTTTATCGGCGGATGCGAAATGCTCCGAGAGCGTTTGATAGGCAACGATCATCTGGGCGGTCCACTCCGTGGAAATGATTCCGCCGCG
>CAYUTV010000193.1:0-1976 GCA_964447745.1 uncultured Planctomycetia bacterium
GCCGCCGGTAATTTTAAAATTTATATCATCGACGAAGTTCATCAGATCACGACGGACGGATTTAACGCGCTCCTAAAGACGCTGGAGGAGCCGCCCGCGCACGTGAAGTTTATCTTTGCCACGACGTCGGCACAGAAGGTTCCGGCGACGATTCTCTCGCGTTGCCAGCGCTTTGATTTCCGCCGCATCACGACGGAGCTCATCGCCGCCACACTCAAAGAAATCTGCAAAAAAGAAAAAATCAAAGTTGATGACGAAGCGCTATTCGCCATCGCGAAGGCCGCCGACGGGAGTCTGCGCGACAGTCAGTCGATTCTCGATCAGATCGCGTCCTCCGGCCAGGATAAAATTCACAAAGAAGACGTGGTTCGCTCTCTGGGTTCTCTCGAAGAGGACAAGATTCTCGAGATCATGGGCGCCTTGGCGGCCAAGGACGCGCGGCAGGCCCTGCTTTTGCTAAACGCCATCTTAGACGAGGGAAAAGATCCCACGCTTTTCATGGAAAAACTGCTTGAGCATGTGCGTAACCTCCTGTTCCTTGCCGTTTCCGATAAGCTGGCTGAGCTCATCGATGCGGCGGATTCCTATAAGAAGGAATTACTCAAACAAAAGAACGATTTTTCGAAGGAAGATCTTTTCTATTTTTTCCAGGTGATCGCGCATACTTTGCAGATCATGAAGCGTTTTGAGATGAAGCGGATTCCTCTGGAGATAGCGCTCGTGAAGCTTTGCGACCGCAGTCCATTGAAGCCCATCGCCGAGGTTCTGGACGACCTGAAGAATCTCGAGAGAAAAGAGTCGGCCCCGGATCGCCCGAAGCCCGCGATTTCTCTGGGTGCGGCAGCCGTACGCAAACCCGTTCGTGCGGAGAAAATCGAAGAAGAGCGCGATGAAGAAGAGCTGCCCAAGTCCGACGAAGAGATTCGTCCGGCGTATAATCGCGAAGAATCCAACGCTTCGCTTGATACGCTATGGCAGCCGCTCATCGGGCTCGTCAAAAAGGACAAGATCTCTCTGGCGACTTATCTTGCGGAAGGGGAGCCGCGCGGGATCGTCAACGGTATCGCCAAGATTTCTTTTCCGGCGAACCTTTCTTTTCACAGGGAAACGCTGGAAGTCGCGGAAAACAAGAAACTCATCGAAAAACATTTAGCGTCGCTCTTGGACCAATACGTGCGTATAGAATTTGATTCGGTCGAACAGTTGTCGCGTCCGAAAACCGCTTTTCAATCACCGGAGCAGGGAACGGCCTCGACCGGCGCACCCGCACCCGTTCTGGACGCGGCCAGTGAGGAAAAAATCAAGAACGCGATGAATATGTTCGGCGGAAAAATCATCCAGTAATACGGGATTCCCATGCCTTACCCTGAATCGATGGTCAAACTGATAGAGGAATTCGCGAAGATGCCGGGAGTAGGCATCCGTACCGCGGAACGCTTTGCGTTCTATGTGCTATCGGCGCCCCCGCAGGACGTGGAAGCGTTGGCCAAGCTCATCGCACGCGTCAACGCGAGCATCCATTATTGCCAAATCTGTTTTAACCTCAGCGAAGAGAACATCTGCCATATTTGCAGTGATCCCACACGCAATCATTCCGTTCTCTGTGTGGTCCAGGACCCCAAGGATATCGTCGCGATAGAGAAGTCGGGTGATTACAAAGGCGTGTATCACGTATTGCTGGGTGCGTTGTCACCTTTGGAAGGGGTAGGACCCAAAGACCTGAAGATTCATGAGCTGATGGAGCGCCTCAAAAAGGGGACAATAAAGGAAATCATCATCGGAACCAGTTCCGACACGGAAGGAGACGCGACGTCCCTCTATATTTTAAGACAGGTAAAACCGCTGAAGGTTAAGGTCACACGCATTGCTCACGGGGTACCGGTGGGCAGTGCCTTGGAGTTTGTAGACAAGGCGACGTTGGCGCGCGCGTTCAGGGAGCGCCAGCAGGTTATCGGGACGGGATAACGCTTGACAAC
>CAYUTV010000194.1:0-1949 GCA_964447745.1 uncultured Planctomycetia bacterium
CTGGTTTCTCTTAAACCCAAGCATATTCTTCCGGGGCACGGTCCCGTGGCCTATGATACGGAGATCGCGTTGTTGATCCGTATACAGGAATACTTTTTGGAAGAAGTGCAAAAACGCGTGAACAGGGGGCTCAGTGCACAGGAGACGCTCAAGGATTTGGAACCCCGGTTGCCGCAGTGGATCACTCAAATTCCTCTGGTGTGGGGCACCCCGCGTTATGCGATCCTTCGCGTGTACCGAGGTTTGACGCGTAAAACAGGTTCTTCGGAACAGGGTTGGCAGCAATTTAAACCTTCCGCCATTCCTTCCGTGGATGCCGACCGTCTTCAAGGGATCGCGCCGGAACGGAGCTTCAAGGAGTTTAGGAAAATGGCTGACGAAGCGGCGGAAGGCGGCGACGCCGCTCTGCGTTTGTCGGTTCTCAAAAAGGCCACCGAGTTTTTTCACAATGATCCCGCGGCGTTATGCGCTTATGCCGATGCGTTGATCGAGGAATCCCGCAAGGAATCCTCGGTGCTTGAAAAGGGAGATTTCTTTATGGCGGCCCGACGCTGTTGGGACGCGGTTCTCAAAACCGATCCCAATCATGCGGGCGCTTTGCTTGGTAAAGGGCGTTACCTCACCATGATGGCCTATCGCGGCGGGGAAGATCCCCGCGAGGGTATGACGCTTCTCAGGCGTGCCTTGGAGTCGCGGGGACCTGAAGATATTCTTGCGGAGGCGGAATTTTATCTGGGGATAGGATTTCGCCGTCTTGGCGACGAGAAAACCGCGAAAGAACAATTTCAAAAATCACTCTCTTTGAATCCCGCCTTTATGCCCGCACACCTGGCCGGCATGGCCTGACGTCAGGGAATGCGTTCGCCGGTGGGGCGTTCGCGGGCAATCATGTATCGCAAGAGAACAATCAACAGAATATTGAAGGCGAGTCCGAACAAAGCATACAGCTGTTCCTTGTAAAATGTGAAGATCTGCGTCACGCAGATCGAAACGAATACGGCGTACTCAAACATTTTATAAGCCGCATATCGTGACCGCTTCATTTTTATCACACCCAACAGAACGAATAGGCCGGATATCCAGGCCGAACCCAGCTGGACGCGATCCACGAACGATAAAGACCCCTCCGGGAGCTTGAGCCATGCGAGGTAAGTAATCTGACCGACTTTGAGTCCCAAACCCACTATGAAGAAGGTGATCACGGCTGTGCGAAACCAGGGGAGGCGCGCGATTTTGTAATAACCGTCGCGCACCGATCGCTTGAGAAGATGGCCCGCGTGCGGTTTCTTGGGGTGCCGCGTATCCAGGTTTTCAACCAATTCTTTAAGGCGTCTGACGACCGCGTCTTTTTCATCACAGTGACTGAGATAAAATAGGAGCCTTTTTTTCTCATCGGTATCGATTTGTCTGCGTCCGATTGTCTCGAATTCGCGCAGGGTGTTGGCGAGGAATTCACGCGGGTCAAAGTTCTTGAACGTCTGAATGGTTCTCAGGAGTAAGAACAGTCCGATAAAAATCGAGTAAATAATGGCTACCGCGGGGCGGTAAAAATAGTCGTTATCGTGGGTGATGAATTTACCCATTTCGTCGATAAACGCTCCAAAGCCCACACCTCCCACCAGGGCGGCGAATACCTGCACATTTTTACCCAAAAAATTAAGCATGACGAGCATCGCCACGACCATCAAAAGGCCTCCCCAGAGCATATGGGCTATATGCAGGGACTCATTGCCCAGTTGGGGATAGTGGTTTAGCCGCAGAAAAAGCCGTATGCATAGGACGGAGGCCACCGCCGAAACGAGGAATAGCTCGACATAGCTGCCGGCTTTGATATTTCTAGATAATGCGAAGCGAAGCTTCATAATCCATAACCTATTATAATTATTAGACTTAAGAAATTGACATTATTGATAATGAATGTTATATTATACTTAATAGAGATTAATCCT
>CAYUTV010000195.1:0-1949 GCA_964447745.1 uncultured Planctomycetia bacterium
CCGCCACATGTTCGTAGCGACCACCGTGTTCCCCCATGCCATGAATAATAAGCACTGCGCCACGTGAGGCCTCTTTGGCCGGCTGCAAACGATAAAACAGGGGCGTTTCGTCGAAGGAGATTAAGCGGCGCTGAATGGCTTGCGGGCTCAAGAACCGAGATCTTTCTCGTAAAGCGGCAATAGTAAATCTTTGTAGCGGTTAAACACGATGTTTCGTTTTATTTTCAAAGTGGGTGTTAACTCACCCGCTTCTTGCGAAAAATCATTTTCCAACAACACAAAAAACTTTATTTTTTCAAAATTCGCCAATCCTTGAGAAGCCGCCTCAATACGACTCTCAATCAATCGGTAAATCTTAGGCGATGCCAGCAATTCCGAATAATTTGGCAACGCGATTTTTTGCTCCTGCGCGTACTCCAGCATAGCTTCCTTATTCGGAACGATAAGAGCGCTGACGCACTTCTTCCCTTCCCCAAACAAGACGCAGCGCAGTATCAAAGGGTCCTTTTCCATCAGCTCTTCGATGGCCTTAGGCGCCACTTTTTTACCGCCGGACGTGACAATCAGCTCTTTTTTACGTCCCGTAATTTTTAAAAAGCCATCCTTGTCAATCAAACCAAGATCGCCGGTATAAAACCAGCCTTCTCGTATGGCTTCAGCCGTTTCAGAGGGCTTGTTGTAGTAGCCTTTCATAACGCAGGGGCTCTTTGTCAAAATTTCTCCGTCCGGCGCAATGGTCACCTCAATGCCCGGTAAAGGAAGACCTACCGTCCCGTAGCGATTCTTTTTTTCCCGGTTCACGGTGATCACCGGAGACGTCTCGGACAGGCCGTATCCTTCCAGAATGATAACCTGTAGGTCACCGAAGAACTCCCCCACTTCTTTTGCAAGCGGCGCGCCACCCGAAACACAAAAACGGACACGCCCGCCAAGGCGTGAACGAAATTTCTTATACACCAGGATATCCGCCATGCTGCGCTGCAGGGCTGTCATCAGGCCCGTATGCTTTGAATTTTCCGAGCGCTTCGCCTCTCCAAGGGCCTTCGCCCAATGAAATAGACCTTTTTTTGCCGAGCTTGCGCTATTCACAGCTTCCAGGACCTTGTGCTGCACTTTTTCGTAAAAACGCGGAACACCGAAAACAAGCGTGGGTCTTACCTCACGCAAATTCTGAGGAACGGTGTCCATCGATTCGGCGTAGGCGATGGTTGCGCCCGCCATAATCATCAGATAATACCCGGCCATTCGCTCAAATACATGCGATAGCGGCAGGAATGACAGATACACGTCGTTTTCCCGGATATTAAAGGCATTCATGACAGCCGCAGCATTGTACGCAAGGTTCATATGGGTTAGCATGACACCCTTTGGCTCACCCGTCGTTCCGGAGGTATAAATGATGGTCGCCAGTGAGTCCGGCGCTACTTTGTCGATGTGGTCATCGATAATCTTAGACGAAAACGGCGTTTCCAGAGCATCTTTCAAAAGCGTGAAATTCACGCGTATCTCCGGTTTTAGAATCGAGGTTGGCGCGTCAAAACCCAGAACGAAATTTAGATTCGGGAGACCCGACTGAATCGGGATGATTTTCTCGAGAAATTGTTTTTGTGAAACCGCCAAGAGTGAAGCGCCGCAATCCTTTAGAAGATAGGCAATTTCCACACTCGAGAGAGATGTGTAAATCGGCACCGTGGCGATCCCGAGAAACTGGCAGGCCATATCGACCATGACCCATTCCGGACGATTTTCAGAGAGAATGGCCACACGGTCTCCCGCTTTGAGCCCGCGGGCGAGAAAATAAGCGGCCAAAGCATAGGTTTTCTTGGAAAAACCGGCCCACGTATGGGCATGGTAGGCACCGCCGCTCTTGAATAAAAAATTTTTCTTTTGGGGATGGCGGGCGAGCGACTGCTTAAAAAGAATTCCGAGGTTACGTGGGAGATCCTTGG
>CAYUTV010000196.1:0-1938 GCA_964447745.1 uncultured Planctomycetia bacterium
CCACGACATCGCGGCCTTCCTGGCTCATAAAGTAGCGGTATATCTCAGAGCGGCCCGGGCTGATAAAACGAAATTCAGGTTCGGCCAAATATTTATCCAGAACCGCTTTGATGCTCGTCCATTTTTCGGGAGAAAACGCTCTCGGGTTTGCCTGCTCGATCTTCGCGATATCCCCAGGGTTCGCGGCGTATAAAAAGGGTTGTGAAATAAATTCCACCGCCAAACGCGGATTATTGTTCTTTATCTCAAGGTCCCTCGCCCGCAAATCGGTTCGAACTTCTTCCACTCGCTCGTCAAACCAGTTTTGAATGCGATTTTTGACATCCCATTCTTCCTTGCCGGAAACCAATTTATCTCCGACAACGAGAAGCACGCCGACCGGAGCGTCAATATGCAGTTCCTGTGGAAAGATCTCGGAAGTCCCGTCCACCGTCTCGCTCAGCAAAATGGTGCGTATGTATTTCTTCATTTGGTCGGCGTAACCTTCCAAAAATTTGCTGAGCGACGTTTGCACGGTGCTCTTAAATTCAGCCAGGAGCGTCTCGTTTTGTTCGAGATCCCTCACGACCGCATCGGGTTGGGCGCCCCCCGCTTCGGTTCTCACCTTGGCCGATAACGCCAAAATCTCATACTCTCTTTCCAGTAAGACATGAGCAAAATGAAAACTCAGCAAACTGCCGTTCTGCGACAACGCGTTCGTGTTGAGATTGTCGCCGACGAGACCGTACGTGGATTCAAATTCCAGCAGAGCGTCTCCTATTCGCTTATCCGAGTAAGGCGAGAACAGCAAATCAATCAGATGCACCAACGCCCGCGCATTACGGAATGAGAACGCGGACTGATGCCGCAGGAATTCATCGGTCTGAGAGGTGATCACGCTTAATTCCGCGGCAGACAATACGTCGGCCAATCGATTCTTCAGCGCCTGATAAGCGGGATTGATTTCCAATTCCGAGAATTCATCCGACTCTGGGACGTCTGACGTTACTAAGCGCGCGCCGGTGGTGACATCCGGATCAAACGGCGCCGGATACTTCAGAATCACGGCGGGCTCTTGCGGGTCATGAATCACGGGAACCAGCCGCCCTTCCCGTACCGCTTCTTCGTGGTAACGCGAGATGTCTTCCAAATCCATCACAGCATTCACATAGCGGTGATAAATAAAACCATTTTGGCGAAGCAGGCGTTCCTCCTGAGCGGCGATACCGCGGAGAACAACCTCGGCGATGGAAGCGGATTCATCCACGCCTTCGGCGAAGATCACGTCATAGGAGGCATCGGGAAAAGTTTCGCGGTTTAATTGTGAGGCGTCCCCAAAAAACAGTTTTACCTGGCCGACGCGGGATTCCGCATTCATCGCGTTGCGCAGCTCCTCGAGAGATCCTTGGCTCAAACTAACAACATCAAAAGAGCCCTTCGGATAATTCTCCATCAGAAATCTAAGTTCCGCCAAACTGCCGCCGATAATCAATACTCTCGGCGTCTCCGTTGCAATCGCGAGCGCACCGGGGTTTAATTGGCGAACTTTTTCGAACACAGCTCTTTCGATGTTGGTCCCAAAATTGATGTCGATCCCCTTGGATACCGCACGACCTTCCAAGAGATCAGTAATCTCCACAGTCCGGCGAATCAGCTTTCTCAGCTCTCCCATGATTCGCTGGTAATTTTTGAGCGTGGTCATCTTTTTGTCGCTCATGGCGCCCGCATCTTCTTCGACCGTAAGAACATCAATGGATCGATGGATACGTCCCAGGAAATCGACCACGGCATTGCGCACTTCGGCGTCTTCTCCCGCGGTCCGCATCACGGCTTCACTCAGCGACCTCAGATCCTCCGGAGACAACGCGGTGTCTTGGTTGAATATATACTTCTCGAACAGGGGCAACAGAGACTGCGCGGCGCGCATCGCGCGGTATAAGACAGCCGCCGTGCGCCGGT
>CAYUTV010000197.1:0-1932 GCA_964447745.1 uncultured Planctomycetia bacterium
ATCCCCCCGACCATTCTAATGCACCGGTATGGGGTTCCCATGAAACGGCCGCTTGACGATTACCTGCCTGCGATCGACCGTTTTCTGGATTATCACCCTCAGTTTGAAAAAGAGGATGTGGCCAATATCTTCACCTCGACGGTGTACTCGGATGAGCCGGAATCACGGGAGGCCCTTGAGATCATGGAACGAGACCTGCGTCTTCGCCGCGAGGGCTACAATCCCGCTTATTTTCCGCGGCTGCTCGTGTCCCAGCGACACGATCGCGACGTCAGCGAATAGGCCGTGGCTTCTCTTTTAATTTCTTCGAAAATATTTCATCCGTCTTCTGATTTATCTTGACGGTCAGCGTCACTCCATCGTCTGCGTCTTCGCGCTCAAGGATATGAGCGCGCTCATATAAAAAATGAACTAAATCCTGACGCTCTCCGGGAATAAAAATTTTCTTTGAAAATTGTGTCGTAAAAAGATCGGCGGCCAAACGCTCTTGCAGCGCCTCTAGACCCCCTCCCGTACGCGCCGACACAAAAATCGCTTCAGGCCTCCTAGCTGCGATCGCCTGTTTCTCGGCGGGTGTCAACAAATCCGCTTTGTTAAATACCACGAGGGCTTTTTTCTCATGCGCGCCAAGTTCTTCCAAGACGGCCTGAACGGCATTTTCAAGTTGCGCTCTATCGGCTCTCGATACATCGGTCACCAGAAGAAGCCTGTCCGCATGAATGGTTTCTTCCAAGGTTGCCTTAAACGATTCCACGAGGTGATGCGGCAAGTCCCTGATAAACCCGACCGTGTCCACTAACAGCGCTTTGTTTCCCTCGGACAGTAAGAGAGGACGCGTCGTTGTATCCAGCGTGGAAAAAAGTTGGTTTTTAACAAGCATCTCCGAACGTGTCAGCACATTAAATAGACTCGACTTTCCGGCGTTGGTGTACCCGACGAGCGCCACAAGAGGCAGGTCCTTTTCTCTCTTCTTTTCGATCGCGACTAGGCGCCTTTCCTGCAATTCCTTTAATTCTCTCTCTAGCCGCGTGATCCTCTCACGGATGCGGCGGCGGTCCACTTCCAGTTTTTGTTCACCCGGACCGCGCGTGCCGACACCGCCTCCCAATCGCGATAAATAAATGCCTTCGCCTCCCAACCGCGGTAAAAGATATTTTAACTGTGCCAATTCTACCTGCACCTTGCCTTCGCTTGATCTGGCGCGCTGCGCAAAAATATCCAGGATTAATTGCGTGCGGTCGATTGTCTTACGGCCAACGATTTCTTCCAGATTGCGCTGTTGAGTCGGTGACAACGACGCGTTAAAAACAACTACGTGCGCTTTTTGTCGAACGCCGACCAGACGCACTTCCTCGGCTTTTCCCTTGCCCAAAAGAAATGCGGGGCTGGGTTTTTTGGGTCTCGTCATCACGTGCTCGGACACCGTGAGGCCGGCCGCTTCAGAAAGGAGCTCGAGTTCTCTAGAAGACTCCTCTAAATCGCCTTTAGAGCCGGGTGATTGGAATTCAGTTGTGACGAGGACTGCGCGTTCTCTCATAGATCCTTTGAGCGATTTGCGAGGCGGTTGCCGAAGACTCCACAGCGACCATCTCTACCCCTTTTTCATGACGAAACCAGGAAACCTGGCGCTTGGCATAATGACGCGTGTTTCTCTTAAGGAGCTCCACTGCCTCTTCACGTGACAGCTCGCCCGTGAGGTAGGCCTTCATTTCTTTGAAACCCAGCGCCTGTGCGGCGGTCTGACTTAGGCGCTTCTTCATAAGTTTTTTCACTTCCGCGGCAAGTCCCCTTCGCATCATCAAATCCACGCGGAGATTCACGCGTTCGTACAAATCACTTCGCTCGCGGTCTAAAAAATAAAACCGGCAATCATAATCCTCCCGAATACCACGCCGGTTCAGCTTCTGCTTGGAAAAGGGCTTCCGTGTCAAC
>CAYUTV010000198.1:0-1926 GCA_964447745.1 uncultured Planctomycetia bacterium
AACGCATATTTTTGCAACCATTCGAGAGACCGCATGGAGGCCTGACGGTATTTTTCATCCTTGGTGACGTCCGCGAGCAATTTAAAAAGCGCGTAGGCATCCAGGTTGTGTTCCGTGCTGTACCATGCGAATTCAGGCCCCCCGCGCAAACCACCCTCGGCATCCTGTTGAGCCAGCGCCCAATCGCCGATCGATCGGGCCAGATTAAGGAATGCGCCTTGGTTCGTCCGTGCGTCGTATTGCAGCGCCGCTATGCCTATCCATAGATTTGGTCCGGCGTGAATCATGCTCTCCGTGACGGCACCGCTCGCCGCATCATACGCGTTAAAAAAAGCTCCGTCTTTACGTTGTGCCCGTTGGTCAAAGAACGAGAGAATCTGCGCGGCTTGGATTTCGTGGCCGGACAGCAGAAATGCCTGCGCGGCCAACGATTGGTCATAGGTAAAAGCCGTGTCATTCAGAGAAGCGTCGCCCTCGAAGCTCGCGACGAGTCCCGTTTTGACGTTCTGATGAGATTTCAGCCAATCCGTCATCTGCCGCATGATTTCGGCGGCCAGAGGCGCTTCTTTTTTCTCCAACGATTCATACTGCGTCTGGAGTTTCTCCGTTCCCGTCTGAAGCGACTGTATTTCTTCGTTTAAGTCCTTCTCCTGCGCTGCGCTCGTCACGAGTTCTTTTTCGAACGCGGCCTTTTGTTCCGCGCTTTCTACCGTAAGCGCTTGAATGGATTTCTCAAGCGTCGTCATTTTTGTCTTCGCTTCGATGAGGACCTTATCCAACTGCGTTTTTTTATGTTCGAGCTGAATCATTTGGGCGGCGATTTTAGATTTCTCCGCCGCGCCCTGACGCAACTGGCCGACAAGGCGCTCGTTCTCTTCAGTCACGCGCTGTGCGTAAATATAAAAAGCTCCCAGCGCCAGAATCAGGCACAGGCCCACAATCGCAGCGATGCGCGGCATCCAGATCAGGTTCTTTGCGTAGTTTAGAATGCGCTGACGTGACTTTTCCTGTATATCCGAATAGGAAACACCGATCATAAAACGCGAAAAATCGTCCAGCTCTTCTTTCTTGAGCCAAACGATATTCGCGCGAGCCTTGATTGGTTCGGATGAAAACGGCGGGTTAATTCTTAATGCCAGATGGATATTCGGGGTATTGATCAGTTCTTCGGTCTGCTTGCCAAAGCTTTTAAGTTCTATACACATCCCCCCTGCGCTAACGTCACGTGTGAATCCTTGAAAAAGTTTCGCAGAGCCCTTTTCCCAATTTTGTTTGAATATCTCAAACTCCACCGGGAAAACCGTGCTCATGCGCACGTACTGCCGTTTTTCAATCATGCGAAAGGGGCGTTACAAATCTCCTTTATTTTTTCTCCGTCCACATCTGCTTCAATACACCGTAAGATTTTTTGGGAACGCGCGCGTTGACTCCGCGATCAGTCTTGGCGGGATCCAGCGAAACGACTCCCCACCATTCCTCGTTCATGTTCAGGCGATCGGAGCCGTAAGCGTCGTAGTGATAGGAAGAATTCTGCCAGTGTCCGGCCTCGTCATGCACCGACCACGTATGCGGCAGATTCTCGTTGCCCTTCCACCATTCGTCGTTCCATTCAAACAGGGTGCCGCCGAGTGCGTTGCCTTCGCCTTTGTTGGAACTGGTGTTCCTCTGAATGTCTTGCCATTGAAGATTCACGAATTCCGCCTGGGCCTCTTCGTCCGATTCCCGCTTCGCGGCGTTGAAGCTGTCCGCGCCGTACTCAATCATGACGACCGGCAGATCGAATTTCTGTTTGATCTGGCGAAATAGATTGCCAAAGCTGGGTCCGCGGTATGAAATCATGCCGATAACATCGACGTTAGGCGCATGCTCCTTGGCGATGTCGAGACTTTTGACTTCGCCGACACCCATAACCACGGGATGAGCGGG
>CAYUTV010000199.1:0-934 GCA_964447745.1 uncultured Planctomycetia bacterium
ATTTTGCGGATTTGCTGTATAAAATTCAAGAGCACGCACCAGGTATTTCCAGACTACGTTTTATTACCAGTCACCCCAAAGACGCGCATTCTAAACTTTTCGAAGCCATGAGGGATCTGCCCATGGTCTGCGAGCATTTGCATTTACCCGTGCAGTCCGGCTCTGACCGCGTGTTGCGCCGCATGAAACGCGAGCATACAGCCCAGTGGTACTTCGACCAAATTGATGAGTACCGCCGAGTCGTGCCCAATGGCACCCTTTCCAGCGACCTTATTCTGGGTTTTCCCGGTGAAACGGAACAGGAATTTGAAGAAACGCTGGCTATGGTGGAACGCGTACAGTTCGACAGTCTCTACGTGTTTACATACTCTCCAAGACCCGGTACCCCCGCGCTGAAACTGGCCGATGATGTCAGTCACGCGGAAAAAAATAGAAGACTTCAGGCTGTGTTGGCTCTGCAAAAAACCATCAGCATGAAAAAGAATCAGGTTTTCATCGGTAAGCCCGTGGAAGTTCTTTTTGAATCCAAAACTCCCAAGGGTGAGAACCGATACGTAGGCCGCACACGCGGTTATAAGAGAGTGGTCGCTACCGGCACGGAAAGTTTTATCGGTACGTTCCGCAATGTCCGAATTGACGCCGTCGCCGACGAAACGTTGATAGGTGAATGTGTTTAAGAAAATCTTCGCTATTTTTACAGTAACCCTTTTTCTGGTTCCTTCCGCGGTTCTCGCATTTTCCGCCGCTGAGATGCAGACTAAAAAAGAACGTGATAAAGGCCGGGGATCCTATTGGTCTGGCGAGGGTCTCTATGAGAAAATTTACGAGAGTTTTCTGCGTGAAGACTATGCTTCCGTGGACCTGCAGTCGAACGATTACCTGAAGCGTGTCCGCTCGGGACCAAATAAGGAAGATGTGCTTTATCTGCAGGCGC
>CAYUTV010000199.1:944-1924 GCA_964447745.1 uncultured Planctomycetia bacterium
ATTCTAGAGAATACCGCGCGCAAACCCGATCGCAAAGCCGCCGCTGCGTCATCCGCCGCCGATACTTACTATTTTGAAAATCAATACGCGCCGGCTTATGAGCTTTACGAAAAAGCGCTGAATAAATATGCAAAGAGCGACCAAGCGCCCTATCTCTTGTATCGCTTGTATGAATTGTCGCCGAAGTTGGGTAATGATCGCGCCGCATATTTTGAAGAACGAATTCTTAAAGAGCATCCGTACTCTCATGAGGCGTACGATGTAAAGCATGCGTCTATTCCAGTGACGGTGGCGCCCGTGTCTCGTCCGCTGGGTCAAATCGGCGTGGAAGAGTCGGCCCGTTACTCGGTTCAGGTAGGATCGTTTGCTAAGCAAAAGAACGCCAGTTCCTTGGCCGACACTCTTTTGCACGATCACTTTGACGCATATATCGAAAGAGATCCCACCGATCATATGTATCGCGTTCGCGTGGGGCGCCTGACAAGCCGCGACGAAGCCCTGTCGCTTGAAAGCCGGCTTAAGAAGTTGGGTTATCCTACGCGCATTCACCCTTGAAATCTTCTTTGATCGTTCTTGCCGGGCCCACCGCTTCGGGCAAGACGCAGGTTGCCTGTGAGCTCGCAAAACAATTACCACTGGAAGCAATCTCCTGTGATTCCATGCAGGTATACAGGGGAATGCCCATTCTAACTCAAGCGCCTGGGGTTGCGGTGCAGAGGAAAATCAAAACGCATCTCGTCGCTTTTTTGGACCCCTCCAAACCCTATAGCGCGGCTTTTTTTAGGGAACAAGCACAGGACCTGATTGGGAAAATTATCTCACGGAAGAGAATTCCGATACTCGTGGGCGGGACCGGACTTTATATCCGTGCGTTGCTCGACGGGCTGTTTGAAACGGCGGATGCGTCCGATCCTGCCCTGCGGAAAAGACTGCTTCAAGAGCAGGAAAAAGAGGGGGGCAGCCACCTCCATGACAAATTA
>CAYUTV010000200.1:0-1915 GCA_964447745.1 uncultured Planctomycetia bacterium
GTGAACATGACGCCGATACGATTGCGGCGATCTCAACGCCTTTGGGAGAGGGCGGCATCGGCGTTCTGCGCATGAGCGGCAAAGAGGCGATCGCGATCGCAGATAAAATCTTTCGTTCGGCTTCGGGGAAAACGGTGCGAGCCCAGAAAAGTCACACCGTGCAGCTTGGCAATGTCGTTGCAAAAAAAGATGCGTCAGGCCGTCAGGCGGTGATCGATGAAGTGTTGGTCCTTCTGATGAAAGGCCCCAATAGTTTTACGCGTGAAAACGTGGTGGAGATCTCGGCGCATGGCGGCCCCGCGGTGATGCAGGCCGTTCTGCAGCGGATGCTCGACGAGGGAGCCAGGCCCGCGGCACGCGGAGAGTTCACGAAGCGCGCATTTTTGAACGGACGCCTGGATCTCGTGCAGGCGGAGGCGGTGTTGGATCTCATTCAGGCAAAAACGCCTTTGGCTCGGGAATGGGCCGCACAGCAGCTCGAAGGCGCTTTGTCCAAAAAATTTCAAGACCTAAAGGATCGCCTGGTGGAGGTTTTGACGCACCTCGAAGCGCAAATCGATTTTCCGGAAGATTTTCCGGATACCGACACCCGGACCAAGCTCTCGGAAAAAATATCCTCGGCCGCGCGTTTTCTGGAAGAGCTCGTGCAGAGTTCTTCGGCAGGCCTTGTCATGAAGAGAGGTTTTAGCGCGGTCATCGCGGGGCGCCCCAATGTCGGAAAATCCAGTTTGATGAACGTGTTGTCAAAAACAAACCGCGTGATTGTGACGCCTTATTCCGGCACGACGCGTGACGTGGTGGATCAAGAGGTGCAGATCAAAGGCATTCCCGTACATTTTTTGGACACGGCGGGTATCGCCGAAACAGAACACCCCATCGAGAAAGAAGGCATTGAGCGCAGTAAATTGGCCGTACAAGAGGCGGATCTCGTCTTGTATGTGTTGGACAGTTCAAAAACCTGGGATGAAGCCGACGAGCGTCTGCTTCGGGGGTTGGAGTCGAAGTCTCTGATCATCGTCTTGAATAAAAGCGATTTAGAAAAACGCCTGGATGAAACAAAGTTTAAAGCGCTTTTACCGAAGACGCCTTTTATTGAGATATCTTGCGTGAAAGAAAAGGGAATCCAGGAGTTAGAAGAGATGATATTTAGATTAGGATCGGGAGGCCAATTGTCTCCCTCGGCGGAAGTTCTCGTAAATTCCGCGCGGCAGAAAACGCATTTAGAGAATGCGCTAACACACACCCGGCAAGTGCTGACGGCCTTGACCGAGAACCGGTCGCCGGAACTGACCGCCGTAGACCTGCGGAGCGCTCTCGATGAGCTTGGAGCGCTCGTCGGTGAGGTTGTGAATGACGATATTTTGGAGGTTCTGTTTCAGAGATTTTGCATAGGGAAGTGACGGCCTTTCTCGCCTTGCATAATAGTAGTCAAAATTATATAATACGCCCATTCAGAACATGCTGAATCCGGATTCGTTTTTAGGCCAAATTAGCCGAAATCAGATTGTTATTGCCACCACCTGGGCCTGGGGTATTGCCCAGACGCTAAAGGTGGTGCTTGGCGTTATTCGCGAGAAACGCTTTAATTTTATGTGGTTTGTGGGTTCCGGAGGGATGCCCAGTTCTCACGCAGCATTGGCCGCTTCCATGGCCGCTTCCGTGGGGATGTATCACGGGTTTGATTCAGGTCTCTTTGCCGTGGCGTTGGCATTCGCCGTGATCACGATGTTCGACGCCCAAGGTGTTCGCAGGCAGAGTGGCCAGCAGGCCGAGGCGCTCAATAAAATCCTCGAAGATCTTTATGCGCATAAAGGATTGCAAGAAGAGCGTTTAAAGGAACTTTTTGGACACAACCCCAATGAGGTTTTTGCGGGTGGAACGCTCGGCGTATTGGTCGCCTTGTTGTTTTATAGGT
>CAYUTV010000201.1:0-1890 GCA_964447745.1 uncultured Planctomycetia bacterium
TGGGATTGTTTGAGCTTGGTTTCCAAAATGGAGCCCAATTCAAATAATTTGGTCTGCTTGTCGAGCTCCACTTTGGCGTATTCAAGCTTGAGCAACGCTTCTTTTTGGTCGAGACTGGCGATGATGTCGCCCTGGGTGATTTTCTCTCCTTCTTTGAAGTTAATGTATTCGACGGTTCCGCTCACCGGAAAGCGCATGTCAAATTCTCGGAAGCCCTTGATCGTCCCCAAGGACGGTAACGAGTCGCGAAAACTGACGCGCGCCACCTTGTAGGCCTTGACCGGCGTCGGCGGCGCTTCGATGTTTTGTTTGGGAACCTCGGTTTTTTTGGATTTCAACATCGGAAATCCATTTTTAAAACTGATGTTCTTCTTCAGAAAAGAAAATCCGAAGACCAGGGCAAAGATTACCGCAACCATGATTAAAAAGCGTTTTTTATTGAGCTTCAAAGTAGTCTGGGTCTCCTATCGCGACGCTTAAAGCCGACACCGCCACATGATAATCGGCGACGGCTTGGATGAATGAGTATTTATTCTGCGCGTTTTCAATGAGGCCCTCTAGGTACGTGGCCGGCGCAGTCTCCTGTACGCCTAAAAGGTATTCCAGGATGGAATTCTGCTTGTCCTGGTAACGGATCCTCGCGATCGAGGAATCGATCTGAATCAAAGACTTTTGCATATTGTAAAATTCATCGCGAATCTTTAGCGTCGCGTCGTTTTTGGCTTTTTCCAAGTCACTCTCGGCCTGCAACAGAGTCGCCTCGGCGGCCTTCTCATCGGTAATGTCGGACAGTTTGTCGAATAAATTGAATTTGTACTGGCGCTTTTGGTCATCGGAACCCGTCAATGCGAGCACCGTGGGTCCGTACACATGTTTGGAATGATCGTATTCCACCGAGTGCGGCCCGAGCGGCATGCTGCCGTGAACTCCAAGGAACCACTCCTTTTCCGTGTCAACATCGCGTTCGTTGCCGGTGTAGCTGGGATCCAGCGGATCCAGAGCGCGGTTATCTTGATTTTGCTCGCCCAACGTGCCGAATGAACCTCGTAAATCGATCTTCGGCATTTTCTTCGCCTGGAATATTTTCTTACCGTACTCGGCCGATTGTAGCGCCGTTTGTTTGATTCGAATTTCTTCGTTATATTTCAGCGCTTGTTCGAGCACTTCCTGAAAATTTGGATGAACTTTTTTAAATTCGAGCCGCAGATCCACGGGGAGCGATTCTCCGCCGTCCAGCGAGAGGGTTTGGTGTAAAACCATGTCGGCGGACAGTCTGTCGTTCTTAGAGGATTCCGCCTGGAAATAAACCTGGTGGTACTGGGATTCCACGTTCAGGTAATCTATGTCCGCCATCACCTTTTCTTCGTGGGCGCGCTTGAAACGTTCGTACATCTCCGTGACTTTTTTGTACAATTCTTCCTGGTATTGCACATTGTATTCGGCTTTTACCATCTGATAATAAGCCGTTCTCACCGTTTGGATATAATCGCCTTTTTCCTTGTTGTACTCGTACATCGCGGACTTGAGATTCTCCTCCGCTTGCTTGACGGTGAGCTGCAGTTCTCCGCCGTAAAACAACGGCTGGTTGACGTTCAATTTGGTGCTCTTGCCCTTGTAGAAACGGGACCCGCTTCCGGCGTGTCCGCTGACTTCTTCATACACGGCTTGCACGGTCGGGTAAAGAGCGCGTTTGGCTTCGGTGAGCTTGGCCTCCGCCGTCTCGATTTTCTTTTTCATGGCCTGGAGTTTAATATTGCCGGCCAAACCGATTTCCTCGGCTTCTTTGATTGAAATTTTCCCGTCTGAGACCGCCACTTTATACGAGGCGATTCCCTCAGGCAATGGCGTCGCGGAATAAGTGTATGTTTTGTGAAACTCCCAGGGCCAAAC
>CAYUTV010000202.1:0-1878 GCA_964447745.1 uncultured Planctomycetia bacterium
CGAGCCCCCAGCGGTTGGAAATGCGGTGCACATGGGTATCTACGCAGATTCCTTCCTTATCAAATCCCACGGTCAACACGAGGTTTGCCGTTTTGCGTCCCACCCCGGGCATAGCCAACAATGCCTCCATGTCGTCGGGGACCCGGCCGCCGTACCGGTCCTTTAGGATTTGGCAGATTTTGAGAACATTCCGTGCCTTGGTTCTATAAAATCCTACCGGGTAAATAATCTTCTCTATTTCGGCCGCCGTCAGCGTCAGCATCTTGTCTGGGTAGTCCGCGACCGCGAATAAACGGTGCGAGGCCTTTTCCGTCGTGACATCCTTGGTCCGCAGACTGAGAACCGTGGATATCAACACCTTAAAAGGGATGTGATCGCCGGTGGCGAAGGTGCCGACGATGGGCTGTTTCCACTGGCTGACCTCGCGGCGCAGAGTTGAGAGTATTTTGGGTAAATGGGCCAAGACAGGAGGCGTTTTCATAAAGCCATTTTATCACAGGAAGGATGATGCTTCTCGCTTGAAGAAACCCCCTATTTAGGTTAAAATCGCTAGGAATTTTTAACGATGGTTGAAAACAGGATTCAATGAAAAAAGCTCTCATCACAGGCATCACTGGTCAAGACGGCTCCTACCTGGCTGAATTCCTTCTCGGTAAAGGCTACGATGTTTACGGAATCATTCGCCGCTCGAGCTCTATCAACACGGACCGCATCGATCACATCTACCAAGAACCACAGGCGACGCGTAAACGCCTGAATTTGGTGTACGGCGATTTGAATGACGCCAGTTCCATCAATCATTTGATTAAAACCATCAAGCCCGATGAAGTTTACAATCTGGCTGCCCAAAGCCATGTTAAAGTGAGTTTCGAAGTACCCGAATACACGTCAGAAGTGACGGGTTTGGGCACACTCCGGATTCTCGAAGCCATTCGCGAAGCGGGTTTTAAAACAAAATTTTATCAGGCGTCTTCGAGTGAGCTCTATGGCCGCAGCGCCAAAGTTCCACAGAGCGAGACAACGCCTTTCACGCCGGTCAGTCCATATGCGGTGGCTAAGCTTTTTGCCTATTGGACTACCGTTAATTACCGCGAGAGCTACGACATCTTTGCCTGCAATGGAATTCTGTTTAACCATGAATCGCCGCGCCGCGGAGAAACGTTTGTGACGCGTAAAATAACGCGCGCCATTGCCCGCATCAAACACGGCTTGCAAGATACGCTTTACTTGGGAAACCTCGAGGCCAAACGTGACTGGGGTTACGCCAAAGATTATGTGGAAGCCATGTGGCTGATGCTGCAACAAAAACAGGCCGAGGATTTCGTGATCGCGACCGGTGAAACGCACACGGTGCGCGAGTTTGTTCAAATCGCTTTTGATTACGCGAAGCTCGACTGGAAAAAATACGTGAAGATCGACAAACGCTATTTCAGACCTCTCGAAGTCGACATTCTTCAGGGTGACTATTCCAAAGCCAAAAAGAAAATGGGATGGAAACCGAGGACCAGTTTCAAAGAACTCGTGAAAATCATGGTCGATGCCGACATGCAAACCGTCGAAAAGGTAACGCAATGAGTTTTTGGACGAATAAAAGAGCGCTCGTAACGGGCGGCGCCGGATTCATCGGCTCCTATCTCACCGAACTTCTCGTGGAAGCGGGCGCCAAGGTCACCGTTGCCGATAATCTGCAACGGGGAGCCAAGTGGCGCATTGAGAGTGTCATTAATAAAATAGATCTAAAGGTCCTTAATCTCTTTGAGTACAAAGACTGCCTCGAGGCTTGCAAAGGCCAGGACATCGTGCTGAACTTGGCCGCCAAAGTAACGGGCATCGAATATAATCGCTTCAACATGGCCGACATGTTCGAAAGTAATTTGC
>CAYUTV010000203.1:0-1850 GCA_964447745.1 uncultured Planctomycetia bacterium
TGCGTTATGTGTTTGATACCGGATGGCGTTGGTCGGGCGCGGGGACGTTCAACGGATATGTTTACAAGGATATCAACGGAGACGGGGAGCGCCAGCCCGAAGAGCAGGGTCTCGAAGGCATCATTATTCGTACTAACGACGGAAAAGAAGCCGTTACCACCGACGATGGATATTACGAATTCAAGAAGGTTTCGGGCAAAAAAGTGACGCTGAATATGGATGTCTCCAATTTGCCTTATGGATACTCGCCAACATCCACGATTAGTCAGGAGCTTCCGATCATCAATAAGAAAACACAAACTGTGAATTTCGGTGTGACGCCGCGCTCCGAGATCAGCGGTATCGTGTTCAACGATTTGAACGGCGATGGCAAATATCAGCCGACCGATAAGGGTCTCGCCAAGGCCCGCGTATTGATGGAAGACGGCAAGGCCTCACGAACCAATATCTCGGGTGTTTATTCATTTCCCAATGTGCTCGCCGCAGATCATACCGTGACACTGGATGTGACTTCGCTACCCGAAGGTTATTTACCGATCGACGTTCCCAAAAGGACTATCACGGTTTTTGAAGGGATTCGTTTTGAATTGAACTTTCCTCTGCGTGCGGCACGCCTGGTGAACGGACGCGTGTTTATGGATACGAATAAGAACGGATCGCTTGATGAGGGTGAGACAGGTCTCGAAGGGGTGGAAGTCAGTATGGGGACCCAGACGGTTACGACGGATAGAGAGGGATGGTATTTGTTCGACAACCTTAACAGCGGGGATTATCAGTTACTCGTGGATTCGACGCAGCTGCCTCTCGGTTTGAAAGCGCCCGCGCCTCAACGTATCGATATGCCTGTGGAGCCGGCGACCCTTACCGATAAGAATCTAGCGGTAACGGCAGGGAGCTGACTAGAGGGCAGCGGCCGTGATAACCTTCATGGCACCGGCAGAACCGGCCCGTAAAGATTCGGCCATAAAATACTGATTGCCCATATTCGACTTCACGACGGCCATTGAGGCCTGACCCGCCAAAGCAAGTTCCTGTCTAACGCTCGGCTTAACTCCCGTTAAAAATGAAAACGAAGAACGCGCTTCTCTGGTCACTTGCACCGGAGCGGCGGAGCTCATTTCAATTGCGGGTGAGATCGAGCAGGAAACCTGGATTCGGGCACTTTTCGATGCGGCGAACGAGGGAACAACCCATGCACTTGTCAGAATCAGAACAGCTATTAGTACTCTTGTAACACGTTTCATAACGACTCCTAACACTCAGGATGCCGGCGGCCCAACCACCTGTCCCGTTTAACCGGGGTGAGGTTTGTGGCTTTGCGTCCTGCCTTTTCAGGCAGTTTGCCCTTAACTTTTATATTCTCTCAATGAACTATCCTACTTTTGAATATACCCGACATCCCTCCGGCTTTCAAGAGAATGGCCTGAAAAATGAATATTGTAAGTCATTTATATGCAATAAGTTATGATCATACATGAAATTCTTTAATAAACTTATTAAGAAATAGTAGCTTTTTAACAGTTTTTGATATAAGGGGACTCAAAAATATAGGTAGAAATAGGGCTCCGTTTCCAGGTAAAATACTGATTCATTTATCTCTAAGGAGTCCCCTTGTCTTTGTCCGTAAAAGAGGCCGATTATAAGCTCCAGCCAGACGGCCGTTTTATCATTAAAAACTACAACCGTAAGAAGCCTTTTAGCAATTTCCTGCCCGGCATTGCGGGGCTGTACGGTATTCCCATGTGGGCGTTTTATGTCAATCGGGGACAGGGGATAGCGAGTTTCGGAACACGCAATAAAGACAACGCGATCTTAGAGTTTTTCCCGGCAAACAAGGCCTATAAAGAAGT
>CAYUTV010000204.1:0-1843 GCA_964447745.1 uncultured Planctomycetia bacterium
TACCTGCTTTGGTGTGAGGAACTATATTAACAACAACAGATCCGATTGCATCTGAGATTTGATCGGCTCTTTTTTCCTCAGAAGTTTGGTCGGAAATAGCCTCTCCCGACATGTATCTATATCCTTCAGTCATTAAACTCATGGCAGTTATTCTAGCTTATAGTAGTTATTTTTGCAACAGGGAGACGTTTGGGAGACCTGGCAAAGCCAGGTCTCCCGTGAATTGTGCTCGTTTACCCCGATTGCGCGGGGTGCGCGGATTACAGCGCAGTCTTCGTGCCCGTTGCCGGCTCCGTAGGCTTGGCGGGATCGGTCCGGGCGTCGCTTCTGCGACGACTGGCTTCAATCCGAAGCTTCTGGAACTGGACGGGCGTCAGTTCATCTACCGACATGACATCTCCTTCTGTCGCCGAGGCGACTGTTGGGTTTGATGACGCCTGTTCGCGAAACCTTGAGACCCCAGCGCTTCCTCGGTCAGAATATCGATTCCGACTTAATGGTTGCGCTCACGCGTGTGCGTGGGCTTGGGGCTCTTGCCGCGATACTCACCGCGTTGTCAGGTCAGCCGCTGGGGTTGGTTGCCGTCGGCACTGATGCCTGCGGCTTCCACGGCCTTGCTGCGCTCCTTCTGACGGAGCTGCTTGGCGCGCTGTCGGTCGTCCGGCATCGTCCTACCTCCTCACGGAAGCGTGGATGTTGCTGCCTGCGAACAGGTGGCCGACGCGATGCAGAGGCGAGGTGGGCACGCGTGAAGCGTTGATGGTGATCGATGCCGCCCGAAGGCGGCGAGCCCGGCGCCTGCCGAGCATCTTCTTCCGATGCCAATTGAGCTTGACCATGCCTAGGTTCTCCTCTGCTGTGGGATGATGGGTCCGCGGTGGGAGCGGAACGGTTCGGTGGCGGGGTGTTGACGGTCGAGACGACGCCTTGGATCGGGCTTGCCTGTTTTGGGCGTGCCATGATTGCGAAGTTCGTCTGATCGTCTGGTCTGTGATCCGGTATTTCTTCGGTCTCCCAAAGGCCACTCCTTGTGTGATGTGGACTGTCCCGGATCATATCGATTATGGTGGCTGCCCCCGATACGGGGGATAGCCTCGATTGATAAAACCTGTCACTACGTCCTCTCCTGACGGTGATTTGACTAAAACGAGCGTTCCCAAAAGAAAAACCGTCCTTATCGAACTGGCGCGAAGCTTATCGCACTTACCGATTCAGACAGCTTCTTTGTGGTACTAAATTCGGATTATACGCCTTTTGACAGCTTGCAATCAAGTAATTTTAGCCGTAGAATAAGATTCTCTAGAAATATGAATTTCCACAAAAAAATACTCCCAAACGGCCTCAGAGTTTTAACTATTCCAACTAATGGAGTTCAGTCCGCAACCGTTCTTGTAATGGTGGGGGCAGGGTCGAGGTATGAAAAAAAGACCAATAACGGTATTTCACACTTTCTTGAGCACATGGCCTTTAAGGGTACGACGCGTCGTCCGACAGCTCTTGAAATTGCTACACTTTTTGACTCAATAGGAGCGGAAAGTAATGCATTCACAAGCAAAGAGTACACGGGGTATTACATAAAATCAGCATCGGAACACATTGAACTTTCGCTTGACCTTCTTTCAGACCTTCTTTCCAATATGCTTCTTGATGAAAAAGAAATCGAAAAAGAGCGCGGTGTCATTATCGAGGAGATTAACATGTATGAGGACACTCCAATGCGTAAAATCGGCGACATTTATGAAAATCTTGTCTATGGAGACGTGCCTCTCGGGTGGGATATCTCAGGTCCTAAAGAAGTTATTAGAAGTATTACAAGAGCTGACTTTGTCTCGTATATGAAAAG
>CAYUTV010000205.1:0-1837 GCA_964447745.1 uncultured Planctomycetia bacterium
TTGGGAATGGACAGCGCGCAGGCCAGGTAACAGTCACTTGCAGATCGAAAGATTGCAAAACCAATTCTTGATTATGACGATAAAAATACTCTGGAATCCATTACGTTTGAACAAGAAAGCGGCCGGGTTAAATTCGTGCTGAACAAAGACCCGAAAACAAATTCGAGGGCGAAAATAGAGTATTCCGTTTTGTTGGATTCCTCAGACGGAAAGGTGAAATACGGCGTCACCGTGTACGTCAGCGGGCCGGCGTTAAAGGCCATGCTGGAGGCCGCGGAGTCCGACGGTTTCGACGCGGCCGCTCTGAATCGCGCGCTCAGCGAATTGGACCAAAACCACCATGTGGCGATGGAGAATTTTATTCAAGAAACCGAAGCTTACTACAGCGAGATGCGCAAGAGAACCAAGTTAAAATCCCGCGAGGAAATCGACGACCTGCTTAAACAGCTCCTCTCGCGCCGCCGCGCACAGATAACGCAGACGGATGACAGTCTGCTGTCGACGCACCGCATATACCAAAAAAGTGTTCTAGTGCCCAGCAAGAGCAAGCTGAAGGACAACATGACCAAAAACATCCGTAAGTTCAACACGTATCTGGACGGCCTTTTGAAGCCCGGCGCTTTTGTCGCACGCAACGACAAGGCCGTGGAGATAGTCATTAACCTGCATTGATCCTGCCTTAGATTTCTGTTAATCTCGTTTCATCTCATACGTCTTTATCCAAGGGAGTATTTTGAGCGATTTTTCCAAACACTCAGACGAGCAGCTGATCCAGGAAGTGTCCGCCGGCTCCAGGCCGGCCTTCGAAGCCATTTATGAGCGCTACAAGAGGAAGATGTTCGTCTACTTCCGGCACATGCTGGGAAGCAAGGAAAGCGCCGAGGACGCCATGCACGATTTATTCATTCAACTTTTTGACAAGGCGTCTCTATTCGGCGGCAAGGCAAAGTTCTCGAGCTGGCTATATGCGATGGCGAGAAATTTGGCGTATGATTTGCTCAGAAAGAGAAAAGTCCGCTACGCCGATTCGCTCAACGCATCGCTTGATTTTGACAATGAGGCCGAGCTGATCGAGTTTATTCAGGGCAGAGAAGCGGCCCCGGACCAAGAACTCGTCGCCCGCGAAATGAAGGATTACCTTGCGAGGGCCATTGAGGCGTTGGATCCGCGAGAGAGGGAAGTCGTAGTGCTCTGCGATATTCACGAAATCCCTCATCAGCAGGTAGCCGATATTCTTTTGTGTTCGCCGCAGTCGGTGCCGGTCATGTTGTTCCGGGCCAAGCAGAAGTTAAAACGTATTTTCTTTCGATTAATCAAAGGTGAAGCGCATGAGTGATTCCAAAGACCCATTTTCCAGGCAGCTTGGCAAGTTGGGCGAAGAGCCCTGGGATAAAAACGTCGATAAACGTTTCTGGTCAAAATTTGAAAAGGCGCACGCGCCGCACCGTTACTTATTCCGCCCAGCGTTAGCCGCGGTATCCGTGATGGCGGTGGCGGCATTGTTTATCCTGCAGCCGGATAAGCCCGTTGTCACGCTGAAATACGGAAATGTGTCATCTAGTCCCACGTTGGCAAAAGGGTCGCAAATCAAAACCGGAGAGAACGGATGGGTCATGATTGAACTGGAAAAGGGGTACCGCCTGAAAATCATGCCCAATGCGGACGTCCGCGTTGAGGCGCTGCGTCGCGGCGGACTCATCGGCAGCACCGTTTTCTACGTGGAGTCCGGAGAGGTTTTAGTGAGTATCGGCGATCAAGTGAAGCGAAGCTATCCCTTGCAAATTCGTACCATGCACGGCATGGCCAAGGCCATGGGAACACAATTTAGCGTTTCATC
>CAYUTV010000206.1:0-1827 GCA_964447745.1 uncultured Planctomycetia bacterium
TCGGCCTCCCAACGCGGCTTTAGTGTATGCATTTCAATACAGCATCTTTTTTTAATCGGTATCTTTGGTATCTTTCGGTCGTTGAAAAAACTCACGACCAAATATGCACTGAGGTCAAACTGTGAAATCATCTTTTTTCCTTCACGTTAAACCATCGATATACCTTAAGTATAAGGACCTATGTAACGGCAATGTTAACGTGACATCACAAAAGCCTCTTCGCTGTAGATTTCTTGCCTGCCTGCCGGTGATTGTGTAATATGCCTTTATGAACATTCGAGGCAAAAAAGCGTTGGTTACGGGTGGCGCGGTGCGCATAGGCCGCGAAATCGCCCTCTCATTGGCGCGCAAAGGGGCGCACATCCTTCTGCATTACGGAAAATCCAAATCCGAAGCGGAGAAAACAGCTGCGGATATTCGAGCGTTAGGCGCGAATTGTGACTTATTCTCTGCGGATTTAAGCAAAAGCAAAGATGTCCTTATTCTGATCGATCAAATCAAGTCGAAAACCGGTGCCATCGATATCCTGGTCAATAGCGCCTCCCTTTTTTATAAAACACCCATCGACAAGGTCAAAGAATCGGATTTTGACGCGCTGATGGATGTGAACCTTAAAGCGCCTTTCCTGCTTTCTCTGGAATTTGGGAAACAAATGGCTCAGTCCGGCGGTAAAATTATCAACATCGCCGATTGGAGCGGCTTCCGACCTTACAAAAACTATGGTCCTTACTGTGCCTCCAAAGGTGGGCTCATCACACTGACAAAATCTCTCGCGCGTGACCTAGCACCCAAAGTTTACGTCAATGCCATCGCTCCCGGACCCGTAATGCCTCCGGTGGATATGTCCGACGCGGAAAAAGAAGCAGTGGCCCAACAGACGATTTTGCGTCGCTGGGGTAGTGCCCAAGACATCGCGAATGCGGCCGTATTTCTCTTGGAAAACGATTTCATTAATGGCACAGTATTGGTGGTCGACGGAGGAAGGTCTCTTGTATAAGGTCATCAAAGAAATTCATTTTTGCTACGGGCACCGGCTGCTGGACTATGACGGAAAATGCGCCCACCCGCACGGACATAACGGAAAAATTGAGATCGAGCTCGAATCCGACAAGCTGGATAAACGCGGTATGGTATTTGATCTCGGCGACATCAAAGAGATCGTTCAAAAATGGGTCGATAAAGAACTCGATCACAAAATGATCCTGCGCAAGGACGATCCGTTCGTCGACGTGTTAAAAAAAATGGGCGAGCCCTATTTCACGATGGACGAGAATCCGACCGCCGAATCTCTCGCAAAGCTGATTTATCAATACGCCAAATCCAAACAATTGCCGATTTCCCGCGTCACCTTCTGGGAAACGCTGTCCTCCTCCGCGAGTTTCGCCCAATGAACGAAGACGCCAAGAAAAAGATTCTGCGCTATATCCCCTACGGCTTATACGTTATCGGCGTATACGACGGCAAGGAATGCCACGGGTTTACAGGGACCTTCTTTTCTCAATGTTCTTTTAAACCGCCGCGCGTGATGATGGGTGTGCGCAATGACAGTCATTCGCTTGAGATGCTCAAAAAAGGCAAGGTATTCACGGTGAATTTCGTTTCAAAGGACGATAGAAAGATACTCGAACAGTTCTTCAAACCTACGCCGGCCAGCGGCAACCGCTTTGGCGAGCAGGTGTTCACCCAAAAAATTACCAAAGCACCTATTCTGGATAAAGCCGTCGCTTTTCTAGAGTGTAATGTTATCTCCGTTACCGAAGCCGGCGATCATTCAATTGTAGTCGGCGAAGTCATCGAAGCCGAAGTCCGTCAGGACCTCCCTCCTCT
>CAYUTV010000207.1:0-1824 GCA_964447745.1 uncultured Planctomycetia bacterium
CGCACAAAGTCTTTTTGCAAAACCAGCGTCTTGCCGGTCGAGTTCAATAGAATATACTGAGCGTTCACTTTGGGTAAAGCAGAATCTATGACATCCTGAGACGGCGGCTCTCCGAACTCCTTTGCCTCAAGCCAGATTTTTTTTAACGGTTCATCGGTAAAATCCACGGCTGATTTGGTGAGCTTGGAAATCCACTGTGCTTCTTTGATGACAAAAAAAGTGTCGGCATCCAGCTGAAACGAGTCGCCTTTCCGTCCTTGATTTATTTTATCGAGCACATTATCCGCCTCGCTGTTCAACCCGGCTTCCACCTGCTCGATGATTCGAAACGCCGCGTCCGTGACGCGCCACAACTTTTCCCTGGGGTAGGTGTCGTCAAATATGACGATTTGAAAAACTGTTCCATGCACATTCTCGTACCGGTCAATTTGCTTTTGGCCCAAATAGTCCGCGCCTGTTAAAAATAACACGCAGGTTACGGCCAAAACCGGGTTAAGAAGCGTTTTTATTGTTTTCACGAATCGCTCCATACTTGTAGTGTTTTATCCAATTCTCTTTCCGTGTGAGCAGTACTTAAAAACGAGGTTTCAAAGGCGGACGGCGGTACGTAAACGCCTCCTTTGACACACCGTTGAAAAAATCGGCGGAACGCCGCGCGGTCCGATTTCATCACCTGATTCAAATTCCTAGGCGCTCTGTCCGTAAAAAAAATCGTAAACATACTGCCAACGCGATTGATCACGCATTTTATCTTCTTTTGTTTAAATACCCCCGCGGCTTCCTTGATGAATCGCCCCGTCAATGTTTCAAGTTGTGCATACGTAGCCGGCGACAAATGAGAAAGAACGGCCCGACCTGCCACCATGGACAAAGGGTTTCCGGACAATGTCCCCGCCTGATACACCGGTCCTTCGGGAGAAAGCTTCTTCATCATGAGCGCGGATGCGCCGAAGGCGCCCACCGGAAGACCTCCCCCGATGATCTTCCCCAAAACCGTGATGTCCGGTTGAATACTGTATAATTCCTGCGCACCTCCATATGCCGCGCGAAAACCTGAGATAACCTCATCAAATATCAGAAGTGCCCCGGCTTTCTGCGTCTCGGACCTGAGCGTATCGAGAAATGTTTTATCAGCGGGAATCAAGCCCATATTACCGGCGATGGGTTCAACGATGACGCACGCAATGTCTTTTCGGCGGCGAAACAATTCCTTCGCGGTGCGACTGTCGTTGAATGGCAAAACTAACGTCATTTCCGCGAGAGCCGCGGGAACCCCCGCTGAATCCGGATGACCAAAAGTAGCCAGGCCGCTCCCCGCCTTAACCAACAAGCTGTCGGCGTGTCCGTGATAACAGCCGTCAAACTTCACAATCGCATTGCGGCCGGTGACCCCGCGCGCGAGTCGGATGGCGCTCATCACAGCTTCCGTTCCGGAACTCGTGAAGCGCAGCCGCTCGAGGCGCGGAAATGCTTTTTTTATTTCGATGGCGAGGGCCGTCTCGTATTCGGTGGCCGTGCCAAAACTCGTTCCTTTCGCGGCTTGCTCCGAAATAGCGTCCACAGTCGGTTGGTGCGCGTGCCCCAAAATCACCGCACCCCATGACAGGCAGTAATCGATATAGTTTTTTCCGTCGATAGCGGTTAAATAAGGCCCCACGCCGCGGCTCATAAATATCGGTGAGCCGCCTACGGCCTTAAATGCGCGTACGGGACTGTTCACCCCGCCGGCAAAGTGCCTGCGCGCTTGGGACCACGCGTTCACGAGGACGCTCCTTTTAGCAGCATTTTCCATTTCAAGAGATCCTTGGTCCAATAACTGACGAT
>CAYUTV010000208.1:0-1823 GCA_964447745.1 uncultured Planctomycetia bacterium
TCTCTATAAAAACCTTGGGAACCTTTGAAAAACGGTCTTCGGAGATATAGGCGTTGATCATGGCTTCGTAGCCGTTCCAAAAAGCGCTCAGATCGTAGGCGATATAATCGCTTAAGGCATCCAAATCACCGAGGTCCATCAGAGAAAACATCGCGTAAATCGCCTGCCTGGGCGTTATCTCATCTATGAGAAGATACGACGGTAAGAACGAGAAAAACCTCCTGAGCTCTTCATAATTCATCGCATTGAGCACCTTGGACCCTTTTTCGTCGGGGGCCGCAGCGCGCTTAATCCCTAAAGGAATCACGGTTGTCTGCCCCGTGTGAAACTCGGCCTCCGCTTCGGGTTTGGCCCCTTCGGGAGCCGGCGGTTTGATCTTATAGCGTCTGGTTCCATTTCTGGAATTCAAATCCCTGAACTGAACCGCAAAATTTTCATCGTCTTTTTTCACAACCCGGAAAGCGAAATGCACTCCCGACATTGCCGGATTATCGGAATAGGCAAGCGTATTATCGGATTTTCTCCCAACGGTGTATTCCGTGTTTACATCCAGCGTCAGAGTGCTCATCGTGACGTCATCGAGCTCTCCGTCCAGTGATTCACGACGCAGAACCGTGAATTTCCCTGTCTGAGCGGAACCGGTCTGCTGACGGATACTGTAATAATGCATCCCCGCCCCGATCCAGTATTCGGAAGACGCGGGCGATTCGGGCGTGGCTTCAAACGTGTCACGGATCCGGTCCGTGTCATAATCCGTTAGGGCCAAGCGGGCCCCTTCCATCAACCGGCGTCCGACGGAACGCGGCAAAAATTGTTTGGGAGTAAGGTGCAGCTGCTTTCCCTCTTCCTCAGCGTCCGCCAGAATCTGCGGCGAACCGTTTACGCGAACGGCGCGATAACGACCGCTGACCAACCCCTCACGGATCTGGGCAACCGGCACAAGGTCAAACATCTTCATGCTTACATTGGTTCTCGCAACGCCATAGAAGACATAAGTTCTATCGCCGTCCAATAAATTCGCCGGCGACAGCATCGTTTCGATTTCTTCGGGTCTCAGCGCCTCATGTGATTCCTGAACCAGCCGCGCGCCCTGCTTCGTAAGAATGTTCTCCATGGAATCCACGGCTACTTTGAACGCCAAAATCGCCTTCGAGGCAACCGGGTTTACTTTATTGTTTTTGAGCAGATAATAGTCACTTTCTCGATCCCTGGATATTTTCCTGATAAGAACCAGGGAGTATTCATAAAAGTATTCGAGATTTCTCTTGGTGGCGTCGTCCAAAATCTGGTTGCTCGGCTTGATAAACCATTCGATTTCTTCGCTGCGTTCATTCAAACGCATCAGCGCTCCCAGGAACATCTTTTGCATCTCGATCGCTTCATCCACATTGGCGCCTGGCTTGTTTATCATCTGGGAATAAGCATTCACATCCGCAATGGATTGCTCGGGCGCAAATTCAATGGACACCGGCAAATGAATTGAATGGGCGGAAGCTTCGAGATAGTCCTCCGCGGATTTGGAATCGGAATCTTTGAACACAGCGGCGGCGTTATTTACCACGCCCCACACACCATTACGGGACATCGTATTCGAAACGACGATCCACCCGTCCTTCATAATTTGAATCTGCATGTGATATATGCTCACCGCGTTGGTCTTGTCTTCTCCGCTGCCGGATACAAGACGCAAGGGAATGATGTCATTGGCCTTGCCCCTGCCAAACCGAATCGTTTCACCCGGACTAAATGTGTTCTTGTTATCCGTAAACTCAAGCACTATATCTTTAGAAGCTGCTTCCGCATAAAACTCACCGGTGTCGAGG
>CAYUTV010000209.1:0-1820 GCA_964447745.1 uncultured Planctomycetia bacterium
TGCGATTTCTGGGAAAAGAAATTCTTCATGAAAATAAATGGGTGTACGCATGGCTTTTCCTGTTTGCGACGCTGATTTTCAATCGGACCAAGGACAAAAGTTTAAACGTACTTTTCCTGTGGTTTTTATTCGTGAACGTGGGATATGCGCTCGTGCATTTAACCGACGGATGCGCGGGAGAGGTTTTCCGTCACCACCTGTCGACGAGTGTGGACCGGCTTTTAATACACACGTTTCCGGCTGCGGTGATTGCGGCGTTTGCGATTATTTCAGGACAAGCACAAATTTCAAAAGGAAATGAGATTTGACGCAAAAAAAATGGGGAATAGGGTGGACACCGCCAATATTTATTGATAAATTAAAAGCATTCACGATGTTCATGGAGACCTTTGTTTGTCGATAGCGGCCCAAAAACTTCTCAGCATCATCATCGTCAACTTTGAAACGCCGAAATATACCATTTCATGTATTGAGTCTATTTATATCAACCAGCCGCATTGCAGCTTTGAAATCATCCTCATCGACAACGGCTCCAAGGATGATAGTCTAGAGGAAATTCGCTCTGCGTTTCCCGATGTTATTTGTATTGAGACGGGAGAGAATCTGGGTTTTGCGCGCGCCAATAATCTAGGGATCAGCAACGCCCGGGGACAGTATATTCTCCTGCTCAACAGCGACACCAAGATTCTCGATAACTCCCTGAATGGCATGCTTGAGTGCTTGCTTTCGAATCCGGCTGTCGGTGCCGTGGGCCCCAAACAGTTGGATGGTCAGGGGAAGCTTCAGTTGTCGTGGGGTAGTTTTCCTACGTTGACCAGCGAAGTGTTCCGTAAGCTGTTTCATCATCGTCTTTCCATGAACGATCTCAAGATACGCGGTTACTTGGAAGAGAAATACTCTGGAATGTCGGAGGTGGGTTGGATCTCGGGGTCGTGCCTCATGGCTAGGCGAGAGGCGCTTTATCAGGCAGGGCTTCTGGATCCGCATTTTTTTATGTATTTTGAAGATATTGATCTTTGTCGGCGCATTCAGGATGCCGGCTGGAAAATTAATTTCCAACCCAACCTCACCATCATTCACTATGGGGGAGTCTCCGCCAAGAAGAACATCCTGAGGGTTCTCGTCGAGTATCGCCGCAGTCAGCTTTATTTCACCCGTAAATACTACGGTCTCAGAGGGGTGCTGGCGCTACGATGGTTGTTGTTCGTAAAGTACATACTGTTTCTCGCCAACGATGGTTTTGCTTTTTTAGTTTGCAAGATGCTTGGGCAGAACGTTAAAGATGTTTTCGCTCGTCTCTTATTATCCAAGAAAAGTCTCGAGCTTATCTGCGGTATGCAACCAGAGAGCGCCTCTAAGGGGTAGAACGCTTAGCTCTTTCTTCGTAATACCGCGTAGTTGCCGAATTCCGCCGCGAGCAGGTAGTTTGTCTGAATTTCTTCGGTGATTCCCAAATATCCCAAAAGATTCGTAATATACGCGACGCGGCCTTTATGCGTGACGATCCAAACCGGTTTCGTGGCCATGAAATTCGCTCGGAATGCCTTCAACTGTTTTCCCGGTGCCGGCGATTGATCGATCGTGAATATCCAAGGAATCCCGCGGTAACTCTCGCGACTCGTCAAAGGATATAGGATCTGGAGATCCGTTAGCACGATCAGCGAATCGGTCTTGGGAACTTGCGCATTGATAAACGCGACCAGGTCGTCCACGGACTTTCCCTGCGCTTTTTTAGTTTTCCATCCCTTAACAGCACTGGATCGTAATTCATAATCCCCGCGGGGGTCTATGGTTTGATTGTTGTATACCATGATTTCCGC
>CAYUTV010000210.1:0-1796 GCA_964447745.1 uncultured Planctomycetia bacterium
ACTCGTCCGTGGAAACTTTTCTGGCACCGCTATTTTTCCAAAGACGAGAAGGGCTCCAAGGATAGGCCGCGAATTTTAACCCACAGCTGGGTCATGTTTAAAGAAGCCGCCGCGGCGGAAGACCTCGCGAACGCGGACCCCGTTTATCTTTTTGGCACGAGCACCGCTATCATCAAGCCCGAGTTCAATTTTCAGGCGTTCACCCGAATCCCCAAAGGGGGTAGCACCTACACGGAGCCCGGCTCGGTTTATTGGAATAAAAAAATTTATGTCGTGTTGTCCTATTTCCTGGGTGAGGACGCGCATGAGCTGATTCTCGTATCATCCGCAGACCATGGCAAGACATGGGATTTCCTCGGTGTATTGCTTGATGAGAAGGACGCGTTTGGCCCGTTTCGTAATTTCTGGGGAGCGGAACTCGCGATTGATCAGGGCCGCGCGTTTCTCATGGTTCCGCCGATTCACAAGCAGTACGGATATTTGGGGTGCTATGTATTTGAGTTGGAGGATCTCGACAGGGCCAAGCTAAAACGGACGGGCGACGGAACGCTGATACCGCATAAATATTTTCCACGGACATTGCCCAAGGAATTGAACAGCGGACAGGGAGACTACGACGCGTGGAACACCGCGGGCGGCTTTGTGATGGGTCAGACGGATTTGGAAAAGCATCCCCAGGCACCCTCTCTCTGGAACACCCACGAAACGCTGGCAAATTGATGCAGGTTTATTGCGGTAACATTTGCGTCGCCGCGTAGACGCGGTATAATAGCGGTCGTCCGATTAAATATTGGGAGAAGCCATGCTAAAAAAGATTTTAGGAATCGCCATTTTTGTCGCCGCATTTTCCGGTTATTTTCAAAGTTCTGCTTTTGCAGAGTCCATAGAAGGCCGCGTATCGCGTGTGGGTTATAATGCCGTTGAGGTGATCGTGTATGATCCTCAGGGCCGCCCGTATCCCAACGCACTGAACGTCAACGTTGATAGCCGCACGTATGTGAACGGCGCCACGTCCGTGGCCAGCTTAAGACCCAACGACGCCATCAGTCTCGAAGTGCGTCAGCAAGAGAACGGCGCATGGAGAGCGGACAAGATCACCAAGTTTCAGGAAATGAACGCTCGTCCCGCGACCAAGAATCCTCCTCCTACCATGAGAGACGTTTTGGGTAACCCGATGGTTCGCGGAGCGCTCGTCGGTGCGGCCACCGGTGCGATCGCATCCTCGGCGTCCGGCGGCAAGGCCGGGAAGGGCGCTCTGATTGGTGCGGGTGTCGGCGCGGCGGCAGGACTCCTCGAAAATATTTTCAGTCAGAATTCACAAAGATCGCAATCCAGCGACTCTAATAATCAATAACCCAACAAAGGAGTAATAGCTATATGAAGTCGTTTCTTAAAGTACTATCGATCACAGGATTTGCATTGGCTCTCAGCGCAGGCGTTTCGTTAGCTGCGGATAAACCGGCAGCGGCCCCGAAGATCTCAGCGGAGCAGGAAAAAGAAATGCTGTTGGTACAGCAAAGAATGACCCCCGGCGTTGCGCATCAGGTTCTGAAGCCGCTCGCAGGCAATTGGAATTACACAACCACGATGCAGATGGGCCCCGATGCTAAACCCGAAACAACTACGGGAACTTCCAATAACACGCTCGTTTACGGCGATCGTTTTATCAAGCAGGAAGTCACCGGAACTTTTATGGGCAAGCCCTTCGAAGGAACCGGCTACATGGGTTATGATAACGTCAAAGAGAAATACGTCTCTGTTTGGATTGATTCCATGATGACCGGCATTATGAGTGA
>CAYUTV010000211.1:0-1793 GCA_964447745.1 uncultured Planctomycetia bacterium
TTTCTTCGCTGAACTCCGTCTGCAGGTTGGTGATCTGGACGCTAAGATCATTGGCGATCTTGCGTATTGCCTCGTTCAACTGATTCATACGCTGTTGGGCCGCATTTTTTGCTGTTTGAATATTTGCCAAGAGAGCCCCTTTGGCTGCGTCGAGAATCTCGTCGAGCGGCACGAGACTGATGTTTCCCGCATCATCTCTGCGAATCTCATAGAGTTTGTCCAAGAAGACCGTTTTTTCTCTGGGAAAATCAACGACCACCGCTTTTTGGCTCCAAGTGCCGTTGGGTCCCGTTTCGTATTTCACAAAAACAAGGCCGAAGGACAGCATCTTGCTTACGCCGTTTTCATAAGAGTAGCCCTGGCCGTAGTAGACCGAATAACCGCCCACTGTTTGCCAATTCTTAAGCGACAGGTCATCGCTTTCCTCGGAGAGAGCGTCAGGCAGTCCCACCACGATGCGGAGCCCGTCTTTGGTGGAGACCATCTTGGGTGTAAATGTGCCATCCGTGTTGCGCGTCTCATATACCGACATCGTCCACTTGGTCCAGTTCATAGAGGCGTCGGAGAAATAACTGACCGTTCTGAGCGTGCTGTAATAGTTGACCTTTCTAAAATCTTCCGCGGACCGAATGGAGCCCGCCTGAGAAAGCGTAAGGCCCAGCGCCATGGAGGATGTCATCGTATGTTTTTCATAATCGTAAAGGACGTAAGATGCAAAATGCTGCGTTTCACCGTTAACGAGATAAGACCCTTGTGTGACTGTCGAGCTTAAACGCGCCATCGAATCATACTCATTAAATGTAGTTGTCTTGCCCATATACATGACTTTGCTCGTGGGCATGCCGTAGGAATATTCGTATTCCGATATTACGGAAGCGGTGAATCGTTTATCACCGATAGTGATAAAGGTGTAGGCGCTGCGCGAGGTGTAAGAGAAGTTCGTGCTTTGCGCGCTGCTTGTAATGCCGGACATTCGTGAGTCAGTAAATGTATAAGAAGTGGTTGAAGACCAGCCCGTGCTCTGACTTTTCATTTCAAAGCCGATTAGTTTATTGTTCTCGAACGTCAGAGTCCACGTTGAGATGCTATCGGGGGATAGCGTGATGGTCGATTTGGCCGCGTCGTAGGTTCCGGCATAATCTCTGGAGAAGAAAGTGACCGAAGCGGTCTTATCACGCTTGACTACAATGTTGATATCCTCGGTGGTACCGCTGAGGGAGGCACTGGTTTTAAATGGTTCGAAGGGTGTTTGAGAGGGGTCTGCTAGAAAATTCTGTGTATCAATAAGAGTACGATAGGCCTCCCGGGATTCCGGGCGATACTCAGGCATTGTCTTCGTGGAATCTTCTAAGGGTATGCTAGCAAAAGAGATAGGTAGACAATAGTTGACCAAGAAAGAAAGTACCATAAAAGAGCAGAATACTTTTTTCATAGGGTCCCCCTTTGTAAAAGTCCTTAATTAAAAGCTACATGATGGAAATCTACAAAACAAGAACACCTCACAAATTTAACTAAGCAAATATAAACAATACTAAGCTAATATAGCTAAAAACATGTTTTTGGCAGATTGATTACCTATTGGAATATTAGTAGGTGCGTGATAAGATGCGCCCATGACTTCGGCAAATGCATGGATAATGATCATAGTGGCTGGGGTGTTCGAGATTATTTGGGCACTGGCTATGAAGCAATCGGATGGTTTCTCAAGGTTCTGGCCTTCGGTGCTATGCGTCAGTATGATGCTCGCCAGCTTTGGACTTTTGCTATCGGCTCTCCGGTGGTTGGAAGTGGGA
>CAYUTV010000212.1:0-1784 GCA_964447745.1 uncultured Planctomycetia bacterium
ACCTGCGTGACCTTGAGCACCAGAGAATCAGCATCCTTCAGAGCATCGAAGACCAAGGCAAACTCACGGCCAGCTTAAAAGAATTGATCGCGCAAGCCACCACCAAGGCACAACTGGAAGATCTTTACCTCCCCTTCAAACCGAAGCGCCAAAGCAAGGCGCAAATGGCGCGGGACCGCGGGCTGGAACCCCTGGCTACCCTTTTATGGGAGAACCCGGACACGCCGCCTGAGGAAGCCGCCAAAAATTTTGTGAACGCAGATAAAGCGGTGCCCAATATTCTCGAAGCACTGAATGGTGCACGGGACATTCTGGTCGAAAAATTCGCGGAAAACGCGCCGCTCCTGGGCAAATTAAGAGCGGAATTCATGGGTAAAGGCTGGATTATCTCCGAAGTCGTCAAAGGCCAGGAAAATCCGGACAGTAAGTTCACCGATTACTATAAATTACGAGAAGCAGTCAACAAAAACCCGTCGCATCGCATCCTGGCACTCTTCCGCGGGCGGCAGGAAGGTGTCCTTCGTGTGTCTCTGGAACCTAGCCCCTTTGATGACGCAAAGGTTGTGGAGAGAAACTTCGTACAAATGATCTTGTCACAATTTGGAATCGAAACAAAGCGCCGGGCAGCGGATGCCTGGATTCTGGAAACCGCGAAATTCGCCTGGAAGTACAAAATCAAACTGCATCTGGAACTGGATTTGATGACGACACTCAAAAAGAACGCGGACGAAGAAGCAATACGCGTATTCGCCGAAAATCTGCGCAATTTGTTGCTCACGTCGCCGGCCGGACCTCGTACCACGATGGGCTTGGATCCGGGTTTCCGTACGGGCGTCAAAGTCGCCATCGTCGGGGCCAGCGGCAAGGTACTCCAAAAAGGCGCCATCTATCCCCATGCCCCGGAAAATGAGTGGGCCAAATCCCTGGAAATCCTGGCCAAGGCGGCCGAAACGCACGGCGTTGAGCTCATCGCGATAGGAAACGGCACCGCGTCGCGGGAGACGGATAAACTGGTCTCGGAACTTTTAAAGAATCGCCCTGATCTAAAACTCCAAAAGATCGTCGTCTCGGAGGCAGGCGCTTCTGTTTATTCCGCATCTGCGCTCGCCTCGGAAGAATTGCCGGGCATGGATGTATCAATTCGAGGGGCCGTCTCCATCGCCCGCCGCCTGCAGGATCCGCTGGCCGAGCTCGTAAAAATAGACCCCAAATCAATCGGAGTGGGCCAATATCAGCATGACGTGAACCAAAGGCGTCTCGAACAAATGCTGCACAATGTCATCGAGGACTGCGTGAATGCGGTCGGCGTGGACATCAATACCGCTTCCGCGTCGTTGTTATCCTACATTTCCGGTCTATCCAAAAAAACGGCGGCCAGTATCGTCGAATACCGTGAAACTAAAGGCGGTATCAAAAGCCGCGCGGAACTAAGCGGAGTGCCCGACATGGGGCCCAAAACATTTGAGCAAGCGGCGGGGTTTCTCCGAATACGGGGCGGCGAAAACCCCCTCGACGCTTCCGGAGTTCACCCGGAGGCCTACCCGTTGGTAGAGACAATCCTGAAAAACTGCGGAAAAGATCTGAAATCGGTGATCGGCAACGTGTCGTTTCTCAGGTCCATTAAACCAGAGAACTATGTGAATGACTCCTTTGGCCTTCCGACAGTTTGCGATATTTTGAATGAACTGGAAAAGCCGGGCCGTGATCCGCGCCCGGAATTTAAAACGGCCGTATTTAAAGATGAAATCCAGGCGATAGACGATTTAAAACCGGGAATGGTCTTG
>CAYUTV010000213.1:0-1777 GCA_964447745.1 uncultured Planctomycetia bacterium
TGCTGGTATAAATCACAACATCCGTGCCTCTCGCACTGCGAGGAGCCGTAATAACGTCACCGGTAATGTTGTCATTGCCCGAACCATCGCTTGACGCAACGGCACCTGCGACAACCATGGCGTTCGGCAGAGTGTTCGTACCGGACGTCATACCTGAGTGAGTCTGAGTGAGCTGATAACGGCGACCCGAGGTGTTCATACCCGCGAATACGCGGAATTCCTTACCTCTTAACGCATTGGCTTGACCCGTTGTAGGGTTATTGGAACGAACCAACGTACCATGGTTCATTGCCGTGACCGGACCCACGTTTTGATTGTTCACACGTTCCATAACGGTGATGCCCAAATCCAACACCTGATCGATGTTTGCGGATATAGGTATCGTCGTCGGCGCGGTGGCAACTGCCAACACGGGCGAAGTCTGCAATACGAGAAGGGCGGCTGTGATTACGGCCGAGATCTTCGTAGAGTTCTTCATTGTATCCTCCATTTTATTTTATTTTCCCCGTCCCTAAAAAAGTAAAGGCCGGGTTACTAAAGAAGATGTTTGTCTTCTTTGGCAACCCGGCCAACCTAATAATTCAAAAGGTTCCGTGGCTTTGCGTCCCACTCTTTCGAGTTTCGGCTGAAAAACGGTTTCAGGCCGAATCCGTATGACTTCAACGGAGGTTTGCCTTTATCATTCACTGTTTGTCTTTAAAGAACGATGTTTCCTGAAAAGTAAAAGCACTTATGGATCAAGTATACAGCAGGATGTGCCGAATGTCAAATTTTAAACTTATGCATAATTGACATCGTAACTATAATAATATCAATAGGTTATGAATTTGCTATAAAGATTTAATACGGTTTTAGAAAATAATTTATAAAGTTGTAGCTGAATAGCGAATTTCGGAAGTATACTTACCGGCAGGAATGTCCTTGGGGACCCTTAGGGAATAATGGACGGTAAACTGCTCGGGAGTGCCCTTGGGATCGGACATGAATAAAACGGTGTCCCCTTCTTTCACGGGAACTGGCTGTGTGGCTCTTAGAGAGCCACTTTTGGCGTCGGTGGAAGAATAGAGAAAATGATTATCCGGGATGATGGTGCCTTCTAAATTGGTGAGTTTACGCGTCACCACCTGTGTCACCTGATAAGGCTCTGACAGATTGCTATGCACGGAAAGATTTACCGCGCTTTCCCGAACCTCATCCCTGTTCTTAAAGTTCCCAAGATGCAGGCCGGTTCCGGCGGTCGTCTCAACATTAAGATAGAATATCGGCTCAATTTCAATGCGAACCGGAATGTTGTAAATTTGATCCGATACCTGGGGTGCGTTGGATTCAACTTTAAAACTGAGTGTGCCCGCATAGATGCCCGCTTTTTGCGAAGCGCCGACGCTGATACTATACTGAATTTCAAAAATGTCACTGGAGCCCTGCGCGTCCGAGGTATACACAACTTGTGGCGTCTCGGCAACGCTTAAAGACGCGCCGGCAGAGGCCAGGCTTCCTTTCGTTCCTCCTACGGCTTGGAATACAAGCGCTTGTTCATCCAGAATCTTGCCTTCTTGCGACATGATGGGCTCGGTGAGCTGCTGAACGATGCGATACTGCGTGCCAATATTGCTGTCCGTTTCAATTCTGAGCGCTTCGGAGGCAACGGGACGCCGCTGTGACAGATTGCCGAGATTCAAGCTTCTACCGCCTTTTGCCCCAGTGATGGCCACGCGGAACGTGGAACGAATTTCGACGCGAACGTCTAATGTGACGTTACGCGGGGAGCCTCCGCTTT
>CAYUTV010000214.1:0-1742 GCA_964447745.1 uncultured Planctomycetia bacterium
GTCAGCGGGTTTTCTTCGCGCTCGATGACCGTGTCTTCGTTGGTATAGGAAATCCTGTTTTTACCATTCTTTTTGCTCTGGGAGAGCGTCACATGGGACTTGGCGATCAAATCATCCACCGAGACAAGTTCTTCGGTGACCCGCACGAGACCCAGACTGGCGGTGATTCTGAGATCTTCTTTGAGTAGCATGGAAAAGGATGCTGAAGATAGCGCCAGGCGCAATTTTTCGGCGACGCGGATACCTTCCGCGGGCTTCGTCTGGGGCATCAAAATCAGGAATTCATCGCCGCCGATACGGGCCACATAGTCGGTCTTGCGCAATGTGGTTCGAATCTTAGCCGCGATTTCCTTCAGGATAACGTCGCCTACGCCATGTCCCAGGTTGTCGTTCACCTTCTTAAAATCGTCCAAATCGAGAATTAAAACTAAAAGACTCGCCCGGTTACGTCGGGCCCATTTCATCTCGCGGAACAGCGCTTCCTGCAAACCGCGGCGGTTGAGAAGACCGGTTAAAGGGTCGGAGAGTGCGAGCTGTTCCAGCTGGGAATTGATGGCCCGGAGCTCCGTGGACATCATATGCAGTTCGTGCTTAATCTTGTGCCTTTCAATGGCATTGAGCAGCGTTCTCACAAGGATACGCTGATTCAGCTGTTCTCGTATCAGGCAGTCTTGCGCCCCACTCCTCACGACTTCGTCCATGGTTTGCTCGTCGTCAAAACTTGAAATCACGACGATGGGAATCTGTTGGTAGTAACCTTGCAGTTGCGCGACGGTTTCCGTCGTCATGTAACGCGTCATTTCAAGGTCCAGAACCACGACGTCGATATCGCCCTGTTTCAGGCAGTCAAATGCATGATCCATTTTTTTGGCAAAATTGAACTGAAAGTGAGGTTGGTTCTTGGGAACGCTGCCATCGGTGGTGAGAAGATGCTTGATGACTTCCGCGTTAGAGTCGTCTTCGATCAAAAGGACATGGATATCTTTTGTTTCCACGCAATCCTCTTCATTTTCGACTAAAAAATAGACCTTTAATTACAGACGTGACCGATATGCCAAGTATACCTCAGTAAATGGGTATTTGGTAGGGAACTTTTGAAAAAAGTTAAATATGTTAACTATTGATTAGCTAACATAAATTAATAGATATAAAATTTAGATTAGTTTACTTGCGACTGCGACTCAGGGTATGGGTAGAGTGGCCGTAAAACACTTCTGCGGCCTCCATAAGCGTCTCAGACAACGTGGGATGGGGATGGACGGTTTGAGCTAAATCGCTCACTGTAGCGCCCATTTCAATGGCTAGAACGCCTTCGCTGATGAGCTCTCCGGCGCCGGCACCTACCAACCCTACCCCCAGGATTCTCTCTGTTTCGGGTTCTACGATAAGCTTAGTCATACCGTCAGTCCGGTCAAAACTCAGGGCTCGACCGGAAGCGGCCCAAGGAAACTTGGCAACCTCCACGGGGATGTTCTTTTGCTTGGCTTCCCCTTCCGTCAGGCCGCACCAGGCGACCTCGGGATCCGTGAAAACAACCGCCGGGACAATGATATTCTTAAATTCGGTGTCGGCTCCCAGGATATTTTCGACCGCGATGCGCGCTTCCTTCGAGGCTTTGTGCGCCAAGAGGATTCCTCCGGCAACGTCGCCGATGGCATATATATGGGGTTCAGTCGTTTGTTGATGGGAATTCACCTGAATAAAACCCTTGTCCGTAACAGCAATCTTGGCATTCTTGAGAC
>CAYUTV010000215.1:0-1721 GCA_964447745.1 uncultured Planctomycetia bacterium
TAATTGCGTCGCGGAATCCCGTAGGCCTTAAAGGGTGGTGTGGTCTTAAGAAGATTGGTGATTTCAATGGCGAGCTCAGGCGAAACGCGCTCATCGGCGTCGATACTGAGAACCCAGTCATGTTTGGCCTGCGCATAAGCCCAGTTGCGGTGCCGCCCCTCGTTATCCATCTTGTGGCTGAAAACTTTGGCGTGATGCCGCTGGGCGATATCCCGCGTGGCGTCTGTACTATCGTCGTCGACGAGTATGATCTCATCGGCAAACGTGGCACTGGCAAGGCATTCGCCTATCATTTCTTCTTCGTTCTTGGCTATCACGACGACGCTAACAGGAGTCTTTGACATTGGAAAAGAATAACATAAAAATCAGGGTTTGTCTTCGGACCAGGAGGTCTTCTTCGTGTTGAACGTTAAAGCACCTGCTAATCCCAGGAACAGCCAAAAGGCCGTACGTAGCTGTGTCGACTGAAGCGTGGAATCAAAAAGAGAATTGACCATAAATCCGACTATTGCACTTAAGGCCCCCGCCAATAGCAGTTGGTCGATACCGGCCATTTGACGCATACGCACAACGAAATCTTTTAGTAACGTGAACGGAAATAACAAATACAAAAATAAACCCACCAACCCAGCCTCGGCAGCTATTTGTAAGTAGGTGTTATGAGCCGATAAACCTGCTGAATAATCCGGCGGTTTGTAATAACTGAAATACTTGCTATAAGTGTTCAGGCCCAAACCAAAAAAAGGCTTGTCCTGAATCATGCGAACGGAAGTCTTGATGAGAATGATTCTTTCCGCGTTCGTATCTTTGGCGGTGTCAAACATCACTTTAAAACGCTCTATCATGGGGTTGGATAAAAATAAAGCAGAAAGAACAAGAAGCGTCCCCATAAGAAAAAGTATCTTTTTGGAACCATATAAAATACCAAAGCAGAATACTACAATAATTAGGCCAATCACGCCGGCGCGTGACATAGTTTGGAAAACAACGTAAACAATGCCAAAAAAAATGATGGCAGCAATCAAGCTTTTAACCAATTCCTTCCGCTTCAAATAATGAACCAATAGCGGCATTAGAATTCCAGCCCCCATCAGCATAAAGGTAGCGAAGTCATTACAGTGTTTATACGGTCCGGAGAGACGGACCACAAAGGGTGTCATCGTATAAATCAGCGCCTCACGTCCATAAAGAAGGTCGTGGCCTGAAAATTTTTGAAAAATAGCGTCCAACGCTGATAGCATAAATACACCCGCCCAAAGAAAAAAAACCAAGGTCACTCTCTTCCGGTCTTTTAATACATCGATGCCCGCGTAAATTAGAATAAATCCCTCCATGTACTTCCACAGTCCTCTCAATGATTCCTTGGGATAATGGCTTATCAGAACGGATACGCTCAAAGAAATGACGAGAAGCACGAATATTCTCTTATGAGGAAAGCCGACGAGAGGATTCTTTCGAAGAAGGAATGCTTCAATGAGCGCTGCACCCGCAAATACGGCCAGGCCAATTCCACACAGGCTGATTGAAAAAGCGGCTCCAAGAATAGCAATGCAAAACCCGCCTAATTTTGTATTATCTAAAAAGTTGGCGGGTGTTTTTGGCATAGCGAGGGTTACCATGCGACGCGCATTCCGGCTTCGAGGCGGGTTTCTTCCAGCGAGGAAATAAGGCGCGCGAAGGCCTGTCCGTCTTTGCCAAAAATATCTTTTGTGAGGATAAGC
>CAYUTV010000216.1:0-1713 GCA_964447745.1 uncultured Planctomycetia bacterium
GAAACGGTATACCTGGCCGCCCACGTAGTAGTTCGAGCCGGCGTCGGTGGTGAAAATGTGTTTCTCATTTGAAAGGGCGTCCAGGCGCGACATGAAGTAATAAAGATCAATGGGATTTCTTTTCTGCTGCGGCAAAACCATCGGATGCGCTTCTTTGAGACGGCGGCATTCGTTCAGCCATTCGGACCAATCGGGTTTTTTTCTGTCCGCCAATTTATTCCTTAAAAGACCGATCACCTGCTTCAAATCGGCCTCTAGAGGCAGGTCAAGCTTCACGCCGGGCTTCTTCAACTCTGCCGCGTCGATATCCACCATCGCGACCTTCGCGGCAGGATCAAACGCGTCAAACGCGATCCCCGCAAATTGAACGGTCAGACGACTGCCGAGCGCGATAATGGCGTCGGCGCGTTTCATCGCAATCTTGCAATACTTTGTCCCCTTGAGACCGCCATGTCCCAGATTGTTGGGATGGGAAAAAGGCAGAATGTCCTGGCCGAGACGCGAAAACATGACAGGAGCATTCAATTCTTCGATAAGCTTTTTAAACTCGGAGATCGCGCCGCTTTGACGCACTCCCTGACCGGCCACAATCAGAGGTCTGCGCGAATTAAAAATAAAGTCGGCGAGCTCATCCACCCGGGTATCGATATTCTTAGAAGCGCTTTCCGCTTCAGGTATAACAAAAGGTTTGAGGTTGGTCTCATCAATCATTGCATACTGCACGTCCATGGGAACGTCGATCCAAACCGGACCCGGACGGCCGTTCAGCGCGAGATACGCGGCCTTTTCAAGATGATACCGAATGGATTCGGGCTCGTTAATCATCACGGCGTACTTCGTTAGCGAGCTTACAATCGGAACGATGTTGATCTCGGCGGTGCCGAAACTGCGAAGCCCTTCGACTCCGGCATTCAGCGACGTGTGATTGCGTTGAACCTGTCCCGATAAAATCATGATCGGAGCAGAATCCACCCACGCCTCCGCAAGACCGGGAATGGCATTCGTGGACCCGGGGCCGCTGGTCAAGCAAACGGCTCCCAAAGAACCTTTGATACGCGCGTAGGCCTCCGCCATCATCGGAGCGGCGGCTTCATTGCGGGCACAGTAATATTTTAATTCGGGCTGGAGAGTAAATGCGTCATTCAAATACATGGCGCCGTTTCCCGTCAGGACGAAAATATCCCTGACGCCCTGCCGTACAAGAAATCTCGCGATGTAATCAGCGACCCGGATCATCGTGCGGCCTTCTGCTTCGTTGTCGCGTGCTCCAATGCCGCGGCCATCTTGGCGACGGCCTCAGCGATCTTTGGCTGGTGAAGCGTTGCGTAACAAAGACGCACGTACCCTTCACCGTATTCTCCGAACGCCGTGCCCGGCAAAAGGGCCACACCCGCCTTTTCCAGCATCAAATCCGCAAACCGGTCCGAGGTCATGCCGGTACCGCGAATATTCGGAAACACATAAAAAGCGCCTCCCGGCCGCAGACATGTGACACCGGGCAATTGATTCAGGGCATCCACGAGAAAATCCCGGCGTTTTCTCAACTGCGTCATCATCCCCTTCATGTCCTTAAAGCTGTCATCGTCCAAAGCCGCAATGCCGGCCGCCTGGATGAACGGAGGCAGACACGAAAAGATGGTCTGCATCAGGAGCGCCATTTTCTCAATGATCTCTTCGGGTCCGATCAGATAGCCCAGCCGGAAACCCGACATC
>CAYUTV010000217.1:0-1705 GCA_964447745.1 uncultured Planctomycetia bacterium
TACAATAACCGCGGGAACCTCTACATCCTGCTCAAACAGGATCAAAAAGCGCTGGCCGATTTCAATGAAGTGTTAAGGTTGGATCCGGGAAATAAAGAAGCTCTTGAACATAAAGAGCGAATGGCGGGCTATAGGGACTGAGGTGTTTCAAACCGGTTGCCGATCACCTCGACATCCAGGTTCTCGGGATTACCCTGTATCCCCTGTTTCAATAAAACGCTCTGCAAAGGGTGTTTGCGTTGCGAGCCGAACATATCGGGCACATAGTCGACCAACCCTTCGAAAATACGGCCCTGGTAGTTCACCCGAACAATATCCCCTTCATATATCTCCGTCCGGTTCTTATCATAAAAAGTGGTGCTCTCAAGAAGCTCGCAGTCATCGTAACTCGCGCGCTTGACCGGCTTTCCTTTCCAATCGTTCGTCCCTTTATCATCGTCACAAAGAAGAACGTGCAATAATTTCTGATAACCGCGATAGTACATCTTTTTCTCTTTTAAGTGCCATACTCTGAATTTGAGCTCTTTCAATGCCTCTCCTTCAGATTCATCAGAACAACGAACTCTCCCAGTGCTTTTTTGCCCTTGAAACGCTCCAAGATCACGCTGACCTTGTCGCGCAGCACCTCTTCAAATTTTTTGGTCAACTCGCGGGCCACGACAATGGGGACGTCTCCCAATGTTTCATGGATGACTTCTAGCGTCTTTACGATTCGGTGAGGAGACTCATAGAAAATGACGGTTCTCTCCTCGTCTTTGAGTTCTAGAAGCTTTCGCTTCTTCTGGCCTTCCTTAAGAGGGAAAAAACCCTCAAATATGAAACGATCCGTCGGGAGACCGGACACCGCCAGAGCCGCCAGAATCGCCGAAGCCCCTGGAATCGCTTCCACCCGAATCCCCTCGGCAATGGCACCTTGGATCAAACGGTAGCCCGGATCGGCGATGCCGGGCGTGCCGGCGTCCGAGATCAGAGCCACTGAGGCGCCGTTTTTGATCTTCTCGACGATAGCCGGCGTTTTCTTTTTTTCTGAAAAATCAAAATAGCTCATCAGTGGTTTATGAATGGAATAGTGACTCAACAGCATCTTTGAATGACGCGTGTCTTCGCATGCGATGAGATCCACGCTTTTTAGGATCTCAACGGCGCGAAAACTCAGATCGCCGAGATTGCCGATGGGCGTGGAGACCAGATATAAAATACCCGGATTCATGGAAAAATTATTCGACGGTGACGGATTTGGCGAGATTGCGGGGTTGATCGATATCTTCCCCGAACTCCCTCGCGACGCAATAAGCGATCAATTGCAGTGGTATCACCGTGAGAAGAGGCGAAAAGATCTCTGAGACCTTGGGTATCTCAATCACGTAGGAAGGTTCCACTTTTAGGATTTCCGTATCCCCTACGGTCACGATGGGAACGATGATGCCGTTTCTGGCTTTGATTTCCTGGATGTTAGAGATCATCTTGTCGTAGGTTTTGGACTGTGGCGCGATACAGATCACCCATGGATTCTCGTCTATCAGCGCTATCGGGCCGTGTTTCATTTCGCCCGAGGGGTACCCTTCGGCCGGAATATAAGAAATCTCCTTTAGCTTCAAAGCGCCTTCCAACGCGTTGGGAAAATTGATGTTTCTTCCCAAATAGAGAAAAAATCCGTTCGGAGAGCGCTTGCGCTTCTCGGGGTCCGTGGAAAAATATTTTTCCA
>CAYUTV010000218.1:0-1700 GCA_964447745.1 uncultured Planctomycetia bacterium
ATGTTTCGGAGAAAGAGCTGAAAAATGTCCGACTAGTTTGGGTGATGGAACCCATGAACATGCACCCGCCGGTGGCAAAAGTGAACTATGAAGCTGTGGCGGCGCACATGGCAAAATATCATTTCGTGCCCGCTGCGGACCCTATGCGTTTTGGCGAAGAAGAGGGTCAGCTCGTCGTGTACCGCTTTAAGAGAAGGGCTTGAGTCTGAAGAAATACGTTTATAAAAAAAAGATTTACGTTTTCCTTGCGAGCTTGATCGACGCCATTGGTTATAGATTGGTCAAGCGCTCCGCCCCCGCGAAACTAACACCGCGAACCATTCTTCTGATTAGGATGGATCACATCGGCGATGTGTTGCTGGCAACACCGGTTCCGCGTCTTCTGAAGGAAAGATACCCGGATGCGAGAATCGTTTTTTTGACGGGAACATGGGGCGCTCCGCTGCTGGAGAAAAATCCGTATATTGACGAAGTGATAACATACGACGCTCCTTGGTTTGCGAAGGGCCGCGCGCGTTTCGCTGGAGGACTCTCTTGGGGCGCGCTTGGCCGGTTACTCACCGAAAAAAGAATAGATTTGGCCATTACGCTACGCGGCGATGTGCGCGAGATTCTCCTCATGCATCAATGCGGAATTCCGGCTCGGGCAGGTTATGGAATCACTGGCGGCGGTTTCTTTTTAACACATGAAGTCACCTATCAGTCCGGCGTGCATGAGATGGAACACAATCTCAATATTCTGAGGGCATTGGGCGCTTCGCCAGGTGTGCCGGTGACGCCCGAGATCCATCTCACAGCTTCGGAAGAGGCGGCGATGGATCAAAAATGGTCGGAATGGGGGATTCGTGACGGCGGAAGTTATGCGGGTTTCCTCGCGGAATCGGCGTTGCCCTCGAAGAATTGGCCCAGGGAACGGGTGACGGCGTTTCTCGAAGCATTTCTCAGGAAATACCCGCAAAAAAAGGTTGTACTGGTCGGCTCTAACGCCAAATTGGCGTTGACAGGGCATTTCGATCCGTTACAATTGAAAGACTTGAGGGGTAAAACGTCACTGCGCGAGTTGTGTTTTTTAATGAAAAAACTCGAGTTTTTTATCGGGCCCGATTCGGGTCCCGCGCATTTGGCCGCAACGTTGGGCGTACCATCAATTTTCTTATATAGCGGTACCAACGAATTTGAGCAGTGGCGCCCCCTCCAGCGCTCGGCGGTGATTCTCAGGGAAACGGTTCCTTGTTCGCCCTGCGGCTTGACCGAATGCAATCGAGAAGGGCATCCATGCATGACCAAGATTACACCCGAATCTGTGTTGGACGCCGTCGCCTCCATCCCGGCTTCAAGAAAGTAATATGAATATTCTAGGCATATCCGCGTATTACCACGACAGCGCCGCCTGTCTTGTCCAGGACGGGCGTATCACGGGCGCCGCACAAGAAGAGCGCTTCACCCGTAAGAAGCACGACCAGGCGTTTCCCCGCAACGCGATCGATTACTGCCTGAAAGCGGGAGACATCACTCTGGCCGATATCGATTACGTCGCGTTTTATGAAAAGCCGTTTATGAAGTTCGAACGCCTTTTGGAGACGTATATGGCGTTTGCACCCGCCGGTTTTCCTTCCTTTTTGAAAGCGATGCCCGTTTGGATACAGCAGAAATTATGGATCAAAGACCTGATCGCCACGGAATTGCAGTTTAAGGGCAAG
>CAYUTV010000219.1:0-1699 GCA_964447745.1 uncultured Planctomycetia bacterium
TTTTCGTAATACTGATCATCATCCTCGAGCGCCTGATGCACAATATGGATGTTGTCGCCGATGCGTCTCAAATTTTTCATCACGGTTTGGGCATTCATGCGGTTTGCCTTGGGAACCTTTGACTCATTCCATGCAACGCCGGCCAATCGCGCGCCGGAGTCCTGCTGTTTAAATTCCCTATACGATTGCACAAAACTTTTCGACGCATCAGACGTCTTTGCTTGCTCTTGAATATCAAGAAATTGAAGAAATTCATAGAACTCCGAGCGGGTCTGCTCCGTTGCCGCTTTTTGTTTGGATTTATCAGGAGGGGTCTCGTAGTAACCTTCCAGAAAAGCTCGTATCAATTGTGATTGGGCGACGAGAGATTCCCGAAGATCCGCGGAATCCAGAAGCTTGTCCAATTCCTGCCGGATCTTGATGAGAACACTGAACAGTTCCACGCGCTCGATCTCTCCCCCGGTCAAACCCAGTTCACGCATCCGAGAACGCGTCTCCGAAACGAAATCCAAGTCATGGATCGTCAGCGTACCGCTCATCAAGCCGGCTAGCGCACCCTCTTGATAAGAGAGATTCCCCGGGTGATACCCTTCGTGCAGCAATCCCCTGCCGTGCATCCAGGAAAGACCCCGTCCCGCATGTCTGAAAATTTTAAGCAATTGTTTGGGCGTGCGCAGCTTGCCGTCCAGGCGCGTTTCCGCTGCCTCAGGGATACCCAGAAGAACAAAGCCCAGTTCTTTATCGTTGAATCTCACGCCGTCAAATGCTCCCCAGCCCAGCGGCGCTTTTACAAGAATGTTCTTGGGTCTCGTGGCATCGTTCCATAACTCATCGGTTCTCCGAAACTCATTTTGTGCGGCGGAGAGATACATCCCGCCTTGAGGCGAAGCAATTCCCGGGCCGAACGGTCGCACCAATGCCAATCCCAGACCTTCGTGAGCGCGCAGCTCTTTATCCGTTCTCAGCAGCCCCCCCTTGATCTGCACCTGAGCAATCTTGATGCCGTCGATCTTCACGGGTTTTTGAAGCGTGTATACAAAAGATCTTTCGTTCTCATCCCCCGGAAGGTTGCTAAGCAATAATTTAATAATCGCGTCGCGGTCTTCCACCCCCACAGCACTCGTGAGCATGGAAAAATTTTTCCAATTGAATTCCCTCACAGGACCGCGTTTCTCAAAAGGCTGCAGATCTGTTTGTGCGGGAATTTTTGCGATCCTTCTGGAGTTCGAACTGATTCCCGCGTCCTTCCGGAGAGCCGCTAACCGCGCGCCCTGCGGATCCTGCATCGTGAGGAGCTGCCTCGCCGTCGATGTTTTTTTGTCATCGGCGTTTCCGGAGGAGCGATCCAACGCAATCGTTTCCGATCCGCGTTGTAACGGCTCCAAAAGCAAGCGTTCGTATTTCTGCTGATTGGTTTCCGAAGTGACATACGGCGTCAAAACCACGTACGAATAGCCGCGAGCATTGAACAGCTCTTTTAGGTGGGTGGTATGATAACCGCCGGTGATCAGCACGGCTTCTTTCCGGTTCTCTTGCTTAAATGCCTTTTCGATATTGCCCACAAACGCCGTATCTCTTTCGGCGACGGAATTATAAAATTCCCGCAGCCACGTCTCGGCCTCCTTCATCTCCGCGCTTGGAACGAGAAATGTGTCAAAGTAACCGGCTTCGGCGAGCTTGCGGTTGATAAACCCGAGGA
>CAYUTV010000220.1:0-1663 GCA_964447745.1 uncultured Planctomycetia bacterium
GAATGCAATAATGTTCGTGCCCGATCTTCTTGGGATTCCTGTACACGATTTTATAGCGGCGCTCGCCGAAATAACTCTCCACCGCAAGGTCTGTCCCTTGATTGAATTGCTCTTTGGTGAACTTGGGCTCCAGACGCAGGTCGCCGAAATAGCCGCGTACGCCGAAAACCTGCGTCAAAAGGGTCAGCATGTACCAGCTCGCCGATCCGGTGAGAAAGTGATAGAGTCCGCGGCCCTCGGAATTGAAGTACTCGGGGATGCCTGGGTAGATTTTGCTCTTTGAGGTACGCATGGCCATCTGATAAATGGAATTGAGAACCTCGTAGCCCTCGTTCACGAAGCCACGCTGGTAGAGCGCATTGGCGAACATCACGGCCATGTGGCTGAAGAACGCGCCGTTTTCCTTTTCGCCGTAGGCGAATGAGAAGGCGCGCCCGAGATCCGTGCGAATTTCATGAAAATCCGTGTTGAGACGGTAACCGCCATGTTCTCTGTCGCGCAGGTACTTCTTGGCGGTGGTGAAGATATCCTTCACTTGGGTGTTGGTAGCGATGCCGCTCATGATGGCAAACGTCTGTCCGGAAAGCGTCATCCGCAGGCCGTTCGGGAAGTCGCCTTCGACGCGCCGGCCGTGATTGTCGTAATAGCCGTTGTAGAGTGCGTCGCCTTGGCGGGTCTGTATCCATTCTTTTTTGCGGATATGCTCTGCCATGAAATCGTGCTTTTCACGCAGATCCTGCACCAGCTTTTTAACCTGCACCTCGACCGTACGGCCGGAAACCACGGGTTGGACGGCCTCGAAATATTTATCGAGTGTCTTGGTCTTGGCTTCGACGAGGTTATAGTTTACTTTTTTTCCGGCTACACGGTCCAATAGAATGAGCAACTCTTTGGCGAGAGGTATTTTTTTAAGCCCCTTCTTGGCGGCCACCGTCTCGATGAGATCGGCTATCTTTTTCAGATTCGAAGCATACAGGTTTGTGAACGCGACGCTTTCGCCGCGCTCATACGCCATATCAAGACCATCGTTCCAATCGGCGTTTTCCAAGCGGATGTGGTTGTGTTCGCCGACATTAAAAAACTGAACGAGGTGCTGAACCAGAATATGCTCAAGGATGCTGCCCTGCGCTTCTGCGCCGGTCTTTGTCTTTAAATTCTTGCCGTAGTCTTCGGTCCAGGTAAAGTCTTTTTTTCTCGCACGGGACTGCTGGCGATCGCGGAAGTAACGTGCGGCCTCGAATAATATGTCCCAGTCACCGGTTTGATGTATGTAGAGCTCTGTTGTGAGATAGGGCCAGACGCCGTGATCCATCCAGACGCGGGTGATATTGTTTCTGTCCGCGATGAACTCGCCGGGCACCGATCCGATGATGGTCGCGTTGGAACCGTCGATACGGACTCCGTTGAAATTATTGATTAAGAGAGACCGCGCATCGGAATTGGCCGATGACAAGAGAAGTGCGAGGCAATCCTGCCAAAGATCTCTCCAACCGCGGCCGCCCCGGCCATAATCGAAGTCGGGGAGAAATGAGCAACCGAATATTTTTCTGAACGTGGGTTGAAGTCCGATCCAGCGCACCCAGAGATCGAAGTTCTTGTCCTGTGTTTTAAACTTGATCGCGTCCGCCTTGTTGTTCCAATAAGACATTGTTTCTTCGAGCGC
>CAYUTV010000221.1:0-1635 GCA_964447745.1 uncultured Planctomycetia bacterium
AGGAAGTTTTTCGCGAAGCCACGGCTTTACTCGCCCGATGATTCCCAACAACGAGGCAATCCGCAAGATTTTAGTGGTGACGCTGTCCAACCTCGGCGACATCGTGCTGACACTTCCCGTTTTTCAAGCTCTGATACATCGCTATCCGGACGCCGAAATTCACGCCGTGACCAGTGCGGGCGGGGCTCAGGTTTTTGAGGGTGACAAGCGCATCGCAAAAGTCATTGTCTACGACAAAAAAGCGCCTTTCGCGCGTCAAAAAGATTTTCTTATGTCTCTGCGCTACGAGCGCTACGACGTGATCGTCGATCTACGTAAATCTCTTTTAGGTCTTCTTGGCGGTGCGCGTCATCGAAATTCCTATTTTTATAGCCCTAAGAAGAAAACGCACCGAGCGTTGAAACATCTGGGTGCGCTGGAGAGCTTGTTGGGGCCTTCCGCACCGCTTGAAGAGATTTTCCTGAAAGGCACTGCCGCACCGATCGGGGAACCCGGGCAAAGAATCATCGTTGCGGCTGTGGGCTCGAAGAGCGATTTGAAGAAATGGCCCGCCGAGGCGTACGCGGCTCTGCTGGATCGCCTGGCGATACAAGACCAATGCCGAATCGTGTTGGTGGGTGATATCAACGATTTGCCTGATTCTCTGAAGGTGCGAAGTGTCATGCGGGCGGATGCGCTAAACCGTACCGGTGAAACCGATTTTCGGGAGCTGTGCGGTATTATCCGGCAGGCGAGTCTCGTTATAACAAATGACAGCGCGCCTCTTCACATCGCCGACGCGATGAAGATTCCGACGTTGTCTTTATTTGGGCCCACGGATCCGCGAAAATACGGACCCCGGCTCAATAAAAGCGTTGTCGTCCGCCGGTCTCTTTTTTGTTCGCCCTGTGAGAAGGCGCAGTGTCGTTACGGCCATCACGCCTGTATCAAGGAAATCAGCGTGGATGAAGTCTATAAAAAGGCCACTCAGATTTTGGACGAGGTGTATCAGCCCAAAAATTTCAGGATTCTCATTATCCGCCTGGACCGCATCGGAGACGTGGTGCTGTCTTTGCCGGCGGTGCAAGCCATCCGCAGACGCTTCCCGAACGCTCATATCGCGATGATGGTGCGGCCCTACACTCAATCCATCGCGGCGGGCAATCCCTGGGTTGACGAGGTTATTCCGTATCATTACGAGAAAAAGGGGAGGCACAGTTCGATTCTGGGAAATTTGCGTTTTTTAAAGGAGATCATGGCCCGGCGTTTCGATGTGGCGTTTATTTTTCATCCGGGACACCGTTCGCACCTTGTGCCTTTTTTTACGGGCATTCCTTATCGTATCGGTTTACGAAGGGGATTTGATTCTTTCTTGCTTACAAAAAGTATTCCGGACCGCTGCCATGAAGGTCTAAAGCACGAGTCGGAATACATTCTCGATATCGTCCGGGCATTCGGAATCGACACTTCGATCGAAAAGCCCTTGGAATGGCCTGTGCACGCGGAGGACGCGCTATTTGTCCGAGAACGTTTCAGTTCTCACGGTTGGAATCCGGATACGCCTTTTGTCGTATTGCATCCGGGTGCCAGCTGTCTCTCCAAGAAATGGCCAAAAGAGAGATTCGCCGAACTGGCGGCGCGCGTTCTGCGCGAGAC
>CAYUTV010000222.1:0-1632 GCA_964447745.1 uncultured Planctomycetia bacterium
CGCTCAGACCGATGTGCGCCAAGCTTGCGCGATACTTTTTTTTGACCAACCAAACTACAAAGAGAGCGGTCGCGGTGTCACGAACCAGACTATTGAACACCAGATAAAATTCACGGTCAGGGTGCAAATCAAAGATCAGATAGAGAATGCCTTCCGCCAGGAGCAGAACCGCTTCGGCGAAGAAAATAAACACAAACACATTGAAAACCTCGTAAACCGGCCATGGAGAAGGCATTAATTCGGAGGAACGGTGAATAATAGGCAGCTTCCTGAGTTTCCGTGACAAGAGATACATATTGGCCGAAATTCCTCCGGCCAGGAGAAATGTCAGTACACCGCTAATCCATGCCATCGCAGTGGGATTTTTGAGGAGATTTTCTTTGAATGCGTTCTCACGCGCCGTAATGTCTTCGGTAGAGATCGCAGACGGCGGGGCATGCCGGACCTCGTCCTCCTCTTCAGGCTGCGAATTCCCGTACCAAGTGAGCGAATAAACGGCCGCGATAAAAAGAAGCATAAGAACCGTTCCGCGCTTCACGGCGACACCTTCAGCCCGAAAAGACGAACGGCGTTCTGCGTCGTCTGATCTTCCAATTGCGATTCGTCAATCCCCCTCTTTTCTGCCAGGAATTGCGCCAGAAGACGAAGGCAGGACGGTTCGTTTCTTTTTCCTCTATATACCTGAGGCGCCAAATACGGGGAATCCGTTTCCAGCATGATGCGGTCCAAGGGCGCATGGGCCGCGACATCCAACAAAGGCCCGCCATTCTTAAACGTAATGTTGCAGGTGAAGGACGCCAAAAACCCCAGATCCAGCAAGCGCTTCAACGCCGCCTTATCGTAAGAAAAGCAGTGCATCACTCCGCGCAACCGGCCCTGACCCTCGGCCTTCAATATCTCAAGCGTATCTTCGAGAGCACTTCTTGAATGGACGATCACGGGAAGATCATGTTTCAGCGCGAGGTGAATCATGCGAACAAACATTTTCTTCTGAGAGGCCTCGTCCGACTGGCTCTTCACAGTATCGAGACCTATCTCACCCAAAGCCACCGGCTTATTCTCGGCGATGAACTTTTCCATGCCATCCGCCTGCTCCTCCGAAACTTCATGCGCGTGATGCGGATGAAGCCCCGCGGTACAAAAAATAAAATCGTGCTCCGACGCCAGCTTCGCGGCGGCGTCATTGGTCGCGGGGTCCGTACCGACGTTGATGAAGTACTTCACGCCAAATTCGCGCGCGCGTGTGATCACCGCTTCCCTGTCCGGGTCAAACGCGTCAAAATGAAGGTGGCAATGCGTATCGATCAACATCAGGTGGACGCCTTTCGCAGTTTCTGAATCACCTTTGGCACCTCACGAAGCGCGTAGTCGACTTCTTCTTCGCGCGTGAACCGGCCCAACGAAAACCGGATCGAGGAACGGGCCAACTTCTCCGGCAAGCCGATGGCCAGAAGCACATGGGATGGTTCCACCGAACCGGCCGTGCAGGCGGAACCCGTGGAAACATAGATTTTTTTGAGATCCAGGTTCATGAGAAGCGTTTCGCCGTCGAGCCCTTCAAACGAAACGTTTAACGTGTTGAATATCGATCCCTCAGACGGCGTATTGATCTTGATGTGGGGAATCGCCTGC
>CAYUTV010000223.1:0-1614 GCA_964447745.1 uncultured Planctomycetia bacterium
AGCGCTGCAGCGGAAGGTCGGTCTGTTCAGGCGGTCCCGCCTCAGTTATTTTGTCATTGATACGATCCGCAATAAGTCGCGCGCGATCTATAAAAAGCCCGCGAGCGCATCCGTCCGGCCCTCCATGCGCGACGTGACGAACCGCTTTTTTCTTTTGCCGAATGATTGGCCGCGGGACAAAAAAATACAGTATTCCATCGAATCCTACAAGAAGTATGCCCGCCTCATAAAAGCGTCGGCGGATGCGATGAAGGTCAAAAGTCTTTATTTAATACAGCCGTGCCCCGCGATCGACAAGGATCTTACGCCTGAGGAAAAAAAACTTGTGGGCGATTTAAGTTATGAAAATATTTACCGGGAAATGGCAAACTCGCTTTTGACCCTCAAAGAAGAGGGCGTTCCTATCTACAATCTGGGAGACATATATAAGAACGAAAAGAGCGATATCTACACGGACGCCGTGCACGTCAACGAGAAAGGCAATGAGTTGATGAGAAGCGCGATTCTAAGACATATGGAAAACGAGTGGGGAATAAAAAGAAGGGGTTCGGCGTGAGCATCTTTCAGGACGTAAGCATCGAAGCGGTGAAGTCTTATTGGAACGCGAGGCCGTGTAATTTGAGACATTCGACCGCTCCGGTGGGCAGTGAGCAGTATTTCAATGAAGTGGAAGCCCGGAAATATTTCGTGGAGCCCCATATCCCGCAATTCGCCGAATTCAACCGGTGGAAAGGCAAGCGAGTCCTGGAGATAGGTTGCGGCATAGGCACGGATACGATGAATTTTGCGAGAGCGGGGGCGGACGTCACCGCCGTGGATCTCTCGATAGAGTCTCTTAATTTGGCAAAGAAGAGAGCCCAGGTTCTCGGATTGGAAGAAAGAATCAGGTTTTTTCAAGCCAATGCGCAGGAGCTGTCGAGTGTCGTGCCGGCGGAGCCATATGATCTGATTTATTCGTTCGGGGTGATTCACCACACGCCGAATCCCGAGGCCGTGATCGACCAGATCAACAAACACTACGCCAAAGAAGGCACGATTTTCAAAATCATGGTTTATTACAAATACTCCTTCAAAGTCGCCAAGATCCTGATAACCGAGGGAAAGGGCGCATTTTGGGAACTTGATAAATGGGTGGCGAAGAATTCCGAAGCGCAGACCGGGTGCCCCGTGACTTATTCTTATTCAAAAAAAGGACTAAAGAATCTCCTGCGCGGATTTGACGTTCAGGACATGCAGGTGGACCATATTTTTTCTTACCGGATCCCGGACTACGTGAAATACAAGTACGTGAAAGAATGGTATTTCCGCTGGATGCCGGAGCCGTGGTTCCGTGCGCTTGAAAAGCAAATAGGGTGGCACCTGTGCGCGACGGCCCGGTGGCAGGGTTCCCGATGAGCACGGCTTTAAGCTCGGCTTGTCCTGTCTGTGAGACAAAACTCTCCGGCGCGAAACTGGTGAATCTGGGTTCGTCCGCGATTTACCGGTGCGGCGTATGCGAGAGCGCTGTTTATACACCGCGCAATACACGAGACGCGCAGGAAGCCCTCCATGACAGTCAGGACTATCACACTCACCCGTATTTCAAAAACCGCCGTAAATTTGAAAAAGCTCTGG
>CAYUTV010000224.1:0-1607 GCA_964447745.1 uncultured Planctomycetia bacterium
CGTAGGCGGGAGTAGCGTGCCGCATCGCTGAAAAACAAGTCAGCAGGAATGCCGCAGCCAGGAATGTAAATAATAAAAATTTAGCAGTATTACCGTTCAGGTAATATTTGTTCAAGTTTTGCGGTGATGCTCTTGGATAAGGGATCGGTGATCGGTGCATAGCGCGCCACTACATTGCCGTCCGCGTCCACCAGGAATTTGGCGAAGTTCCAGGGGATGTCGCCTTTAAAACCGGATTCCGCGGTCAGGTAACGGTACAAAGGGTGCTGCCCTTCCCCTTTCACCGTAATCTTGGAAAAAAGCGGGAAAGAGGTTTTGTATTTTAACGCGCAAAATTGTTTGATCTCTTCATCGGAGCCCGGTTCCTGTCCCAGAAAATCATTCGAAGGGAATGCCAGCACCTCAAATCCGCGGTCCTTATATTTGGCATATAGCGCCTCCATGGATTTGTACTGACCGGTAAAGCCGCATTTGGACGCCGTATTGACGACGAGAAGCGCTTTTCCTTTAAAACGGGACAAGGGCATCTCTTCCCCGTCAATGGTCTTCATGGAAAAGGAATGCACGTTTGTCTTGGCGGCGGGCGCTTCCTCAAAACGGCCGCCGAGATGCTTGGCGAGAAATTTCTCACACGCCGCATAAAACTTTAAACGGTTTTCCGGTTTGGCGAACCCGTGCCCTTCGTCGGGGAACAGCAGATATTCATGGTCAATCCCCTTTTCCTCGAGCGCTTGAACGATTTGCTTGGCCTCCGCTTCGTTCACACGGGGATCGTTCGCCCCCTGGGCGACTAATAGCGGAATTTTTATCTTATCCACGTGAAAAAGCGGAGAGCGTGATTTCAAGAACTCCGCATCCTTTTCGGGATGCCCGACGCGCCTGTAAAACTCTTCGAGGTAAATACTCCAATAAGGCGGAATCGTTTTAATAAAGGACAAAAGACTGCTCGGGCCCACGATATCCACGGCGCAGGCGTATAGATCCGGAGTGAACGTGGCACCGGCAAGAGCGGCATAACCCCCGTAGGAACCGCCGTAGATTGCGATCCTTTTGGGATCCGCGTACCCTTGAGTGATCGCCCATTGCACCGCATCCGTGAGATCATCCTGCATCTTGCCGCCCCATTCACGGTTGCCGGCGTTCACAAAATCTTTGCCGAATCCCGTGGAGCCGCGGAAATTTACCTGCAGAGAAATATAGCCGCGATTCGCGAGCCATTGAGCTTCCGGGTCATAACCCCAGCCGTCACGGGACCAGGGACCGCCGTGCACATTCAGAACCATGGGCAGATTGCGTCTGTCGCTTCCCGCCGGAAAAGAAATATAGGCCTGAAGCTCGAGGCCGTCACGGGAACGAATGGACACGGGTTCCATCGACACGAGCGTGTATTTGTTCAGATCCGGTTTGGTTTCAAATAAAAACGTGAATTTGCGGCTTTTTCGGTCATAGGCATAATAAGACGCGGGGCCGTTGTCCATCGAATAGCCGACCAGCCAGGTTTTGTCGGCATGGTCGCGGCTAGAAACACCGAAGTCGCCCTTGTGATTGGCGCGGATCGCGGCGTAATCGGCCTCCACGGACGGGTGTACCACGCGAACATCCTGGCG
>CAYUTV010000225.1:0-1604 GCA_964447745.1 uncultured Planctomycetia bacterium
ATCATGATCAAGGTTCCCGCCACGGCCCAGGGCCTGGCCGCGATCGAGACGCTGACGGGTGAGGGCATCTGCGTAAACGTTACACTGATTTTCTCTTTGGCCAGATATCGGGAAGTCATGAACGCTTATCTCGCCGGTCTGGAAAAGCGCGCGGCTGCCGGTCAGGATGTGTCCGCGATTGCGTCGGTGGCCAGCTTTTTCGTGAGCCGTGTGGACAGCGCTGTGGATAAGGAATTGGAATCCATAAAACCCGCCCAGCATCTGATGGGGAAGATCGGCATCGCCAACTCCAAAGCCGCCTACAAACAATTTTTAGATATTTTCGGCTCACCCCGTTTTGAGAAATTAAAATCAAAGGGTGCCCACGCGCAAAGGCCGCTATGGGCCAGCACCGGAACAAAAAATCCCAAGTACAGCGATGTATTGTATGTGGAAGCTCTGATGGGCGAGAACACGGTGAACACGATCCCGCCGGCGACGATGGACGCGTTTCGCGACCATGGCGTTCCCGGTTCCCGCTTGGCGGGCGGTATCGCAGAAGCGCAGTCACAGCTCAAGGAATTGAATGCGGTGGCAGGGATCGATTTGAATAAAATCACCCAAACTCTGGAAGATCAAGGCGTGCAGCTTTTCTGCGATTCCTATAAAAAACTGCTCAATGAAATCGCTCTGAGAAAAAAATAAATAACGAAAGGATCCGAAGACCATGAGGGTTGAAGAAATGAAAGACAGTCAAAAAATGTTCTGGGGCCAATACGAAGAGGTGGTGCAGGAATGGATTCAAAAGATTGATAAGCTCTCCATTATGAAGCGCGTGTGGACGGGTGACACGTCCCTGTGGAAGAAAGAGCCCGAGCACCAAAAAGAAATCGCCAACCGCTTGGGATGGCTTACTGCCGCCGAAGAGATGAGAGAGAATCTGGATGAGATCCTCGGTTTCGCCGCGGAAATTCAAAAAGAAGGATATGCCCATGTCGTGCTTTTGGGGATGGGCGGCTCAAGCCTGGCGCCGGAGTTATTCCAGGCCGTTTTTGGAAACAAAAAGGGGTATCCGGAGCTTCTGGTGCTGGACAGCACGGATCCCGGATGCGTGTCGGATCTTGAAAAACGCCTCGACCTCTCAAAAACGCTGTTTATTGTTTCCAGCAAATCGGGCGGGACGATAGAACTCGTTTCTTTTTTCAAATATTTCTTCAAAAAAACACAGGAAGCCGTCACGGATGCCGGCAAACACTTCATTGCGATCACGGATCCGGGCAGTCCGCTTGAAGCCCTGGCCAAAAAGAACGGTTTTAGGAAGACCTTTTTAAATCCGGCGAATGTGGGAGGCCGCTTCTCGGCACTGACGTATTTTGGATTGGTTCCCGCGGCGCTGATCGGTGTGGACATCGACAAGATCCTTGTTTCCGCCGAACAGATGATGACGGACACGTTCATGAACGTCCCGGCCAGCGAGAATGCCGCTGTGCCGCTGGGTGTCGGAATGGCCGTGTTGGCTGAGATGGGACGCGACAAGCTGACGATTCTCTCAGCGAAGGAACTCGAATCTCTGGGAGACTGGGCGGAGCAGTTGATCGCCGAGAGTACCGGGAAAGAGGAATCGG
>CAYUTV010000226.1:0-1553 GCA_964447745.1 uncultured Planctomycetia bacterium
GTTTTTTCACACTGCCTCAAGAATTTCAATAAAATGAAAAACGAACCTTATAATGTGGGGCTGTCTGACTGCAATATCAGTAAAAAAGAACTCTGCGAAGAAATTAAAAAGCAAATTCCCAAATTTTATTTTATCGAAGCGGCTGTCGGGGAAGATCCCGACAAGCGCGACTATGTGATCTCGAACGACAAGATTGAAAAAACGGGTTTCAAGCCCCAACATTCCTTGCAAAAGGGGATTACGGAACTTATCAAAGGGTATCAGATCATCAAAAGAAACCAGTATGCCAATATCTGAACAAATTCTGACAGACCTCTATAAATCCATGCTCAAAATCCGCCTGGCGGAGAAAAGAATCGTGGAGATTTATCCTACGGACAAGATTCAGAGCCCCGTGCATTTGAGTTTGGGGCAAGAGGGCGTATCGGCAGGTGTCGGTCTGGCAATGAAGAAGTCCGACCATTTGTACGGCACGTATCGCAATCATGGGATTTATATCGCCAAGGGCGGCGACCTCAAAAAAATGTTCGCTGAGCTCTACGGCAAAGACACGGGCTGCGCCCGCGGCAAAGGCGGGTCTATGCATCTCGTAGCGCCCGAGGTCGGGCTCATGGGTTGCTCCGCGATTGTTGCGAGCACCATTCCTATCGCGGTGGGGGATGCGCTGGCTTCGAGCCTACAAGGCCGTCAGCGCGTGGTGGTGGCCTTCTTCGGAGACGGCGCGGTGGATGAGGGCGTATTCTTTGAAAGTGTGAACTTTGCGGCCCTAAAAAATCTTCCGATTGTGTTTGTTTGCGAGAACAATGAGTATGCGATTCATTCGAAAGTGGCGGACAGGCATAAGAACACAAACCTTTTTCAATACGGGGAAACCCTAGGAGTTCCGGGTCGACGTTTGAACGGCAACGATGTCGCTGAGGTCTACACCTCGCTATCTGAGGAAATTGAAAAAATCCGAAAAGGATCGGGGCCCGTTCTTTTGGAGTATATGACGTACCGTTGGTACGAACATGTGGGACCCGGGATGGACCATGCCGAGGCGTACCGCGTGAAGGGCCGTTTTGACGCCGCTGCCAAAGAAGATCCCTTGATCATGGCAGAAGAATTGCTCAATAGAGATTTTAAAAAGACCTCCGATGATTTCGCCGCGTGGGCAAAAGTGATCCAAGATGACATTACCAAGGCTGTGGATTTTGCGGAGAAAAGCCCATTCCCAGAGAAGTCTCGCTTGTATGAAGATCTCTATCAGGTGAAGCGATGAGAACGATTACGTTTGGCAAGGCGTTGCACGAGGCGTTGTCCAGCGCCATGGAAAAAGATTCGAGTGTTATTGTGATGGGCATTGGTGTCGATGACCACAAGGCCGTGTTTGGAAGCACCAAAGGTCTTGTAGAGAAATTTGGCAAGCAGCGCGTGTTTGATACGCCCATCGCCGAGGCCTCGATGACAGGAATCGCCGCGGGTGCCGCGATCAACGGACTTAAACCGGTTCATGTGCACATCCGTATGGATTTTCTGTATCTTGCGATGGATCAGATTTGCAATATTGCCGC
>CAYUTV010000227.1:0-1509 GCA_964447745.1 uncultured Planctomycetia bacterium
CGCACGCGGGCCACGGGTTGGACTATGTGAATGTCAAAGCGATTAAGAAGATCAAAGGCTTGCAGGAGTTGAATATCGGCTATTCCATTGTGACGCGGGCATTATGGGTGGGCTTGGACAAAGCGGTCAAAGAGATGAGAGATATTTTGCGATGAGTCGTCAGGCGATCGGCGTCGATATCGTGGAGATTAAACGATTGGCAAAAACCAGCCGGCGTTGGGGGAAGAGCTTTCTGAACAAAGTGTATACCGCGAAAGAACTCGCCTACGCGAACTCCAAACGGTTCCCTTATCAGCATTTGGCCGCGCGCTTCGCCGCCAAAGAAGCGATCTTTAAAGCGCTCGGTGAAGTGGAAAACGATTTTGTCGGTTGGAAGAACATAGAGATCGTCAACGATGCGTACGGGAAACCCATGGTCCGCTGGTATGGCAAAGCCGAGGCGATTCGAAAGAAGAGAGGTCTAAAAGGCGCCGTCGTCAGTCTGTCGCACACGGAAAATTATGCCGTGGCCACCGCGATGCTTCTTTTCCAGTCGCGCCAGAAAAAATGATTTACCGTCTGCCCAAGAAGTTCCCCTTACTGCACCGCAAACCCAATACGGATAAAAGTCATTACGGGCACGCGCTTCTTTTGGCCGGCTCTCCGGGAATGAGCGGAGCCGCGGTCCTGGCGGCTTCGGCTGCTTTGCGATCGGGCAGCGGGTTGGTGACTTTGGGACTTCCGGCGGGGCTTTCGGATTCTGGGTTAAAGACACCGCCCGAGGTGATGCGAAAAAGATTCGCCGGAACAAAAACGCACGCATTTAGTCCGCGCGCTGTCCGGGAGGTTCTGCGTTTTGCGGCTAAACGCAGGATCAATGCGGTAGTTGTGGGGCCCGGCATCGGTCTTCATCAGGAGACTCAGCGCTTTGTTCGCGACACTGTTTTGCGTTTGGCGCCGCCGCTAGTCCTTGATGCGGATGGGTTGAATAGTTTTAAGGGAAAGGCGGCGATACTCAAGAAGCGGAAGGGAGCATTGATCCTAACCCCGCACGCCGCGGAGTTTGAGAGACTCTTCGACGAGCGTGTCCCGGCATCCGAAAGCCGTCGCACGGCGCTTGCAAAAAAAATGGCCACGTTTTATCATGTGGTGCTTGTGTTAAAGGGTCACCGCACTCTCGTGGTCTCCAAAGACAGGGTTTACGTCAATCGTAGCGGAAACGCTGCAATGGCTAAGGGCGGCTCGGGGGATGTTCTGACGGGCTTAATCGCGTCGTTCATCGCGCAGGGCTTAGATCCCTACGAGGCAAGTGTCTGGGCGGTTTATATTCACGGCCGCTCGGGAGATTTAGCGGTTAAAAAGACAGGGGAGTTGGGGTTGACCGCCTCCGACATGATTCATTTTTTCCCCAAAGTTTTTTCTTCTTTGAGATAACTTTTGCTGGAGTAGCTCAGCTGGTAGAGCAGCCGCCTTGTAAGCGGCAGGTCACCGGTTCGATTCCGGTCTCCAGCTCGAGACTAGTTTTAGGGC